>CAZZYU010000175.1:0-3890 GCA_964658375.1 uncultured Acetobacteraceae bacterium
CTCCGCACGCCACCACTGGTGGCTGGTGGGCATCAGCCTCGGGATTCAGGCGGTCCTGTTCTGGCTCGTGCACGAACAGCGCCTGCCGGCGTGGATGCTCGGCAAGTGGGCGACACGGGAGCTGTGGAACTACGAGCTGTTCGTCGTCGCCGGGGCGGTCATGGCGTGGCACTACCAGACCGTCCACGCCTGGCTGTGCCGTCATTGGCGCGCGCTTGTCCTTGCTGCCGCGATCGCTGTCGCCGCCGGGGAGGCGTGGTACGTGCTGGCGGCGTCCGGGGTCCCCGGCTTCGCGGGTGGGGACGCGTCGGATCCCTTCCAGCCGATCGAGATCCCGCTCTACCTGGGGCTGATCACGCTCGTCTATCTGATCGGGGTGCTGTTGACGAGCGAGCGATGGCCCCGTCGGCTGGCGGCGCTCGTCCAGGCCGGGGCCGACTACTCCTACGGGATCTACCTCAGCCAGGTCCTCGTCGCGACCCCGCTGACGATGTTCGGATGGCGGTCGCTGGACCGTGACCTGCCCTGGGAGGTGGTGACCGCGGGCGGCATCGTCGTCGTCTTCCTCGCCGCCGGCCTGCTCACCGCCTTGCTCGCCCGCCTGCCGGCGTCCCGGGCGACGACTGGAATCCCGCGCCGCCCATGGCGCACGACGAACGGAGGACTCGATGGCAGTCGCTGATTACGCACCCCCACGCACCGTACGGGTCCCGACCCGAGTCCGCGCGGGAGCGCGCCTGGACCGGCTGCCCGCGTCCCGGTGGCTGACGGGCGTCATGGCGATCCTCTTCCTCGGCTGGCTGGTCGAGTCCTACGACATCGGGCTCACCGGAAGCGTGCTGCCCTCGCTGACCGGCGTCTATCACCTCGACAGCGGGCTCAAGAGCGTGGTCTCCATCTCCGCTTCGGCCGGGATCGTGATCGGGATCGCCCCGGCGGGGTGGTTGGCGGACCGCTTCGGGCGCAAGTGGGTGATGGTCGGCGGCACGCTCGCCTACTCGGTGCTCACGTGCCTGACGGGACTGGCGGGCGACATCACGACGGTCATCGTCCTGCGGGTGCTCGCGGGGATCGCGATGGGAGCAGTGTTCCCCTTGCCCTACGCCTATGCCTCCGAGCTGTGTCCGCCCTCGCTGCGCGGCCGCTTCACCGGGATCGCCGACTGCTTTCTTTCGATCGGGTACTTCCTGTCGCCGGTCCTCGCGCTGGCGCTCATCCCGAACGCCACCGACAACACCGGGTGGCGCATCATGTTCTTCCTCGGCGCGCTCCCGATCGTGTTCGCCATCCTCGCGTGGCGCCATCTCCCCGAGTCCCCGCGCTGGTATGAGGCACACAACCGCCTCGACGAATCCGAGCGGGTGCTCACGGACATCGAGAACCGGGTGGCGGCTGAGACCGGCCGCCCGTTGCCGCCGCCCGCTGCTGCGACCGCGCCCGCGGCGACGCCCGGCGGCTCGGTGCGAGTCCTGTTCGGCCGACGTTACCTGCGCCGCTCGGCGATGCTGTGGACGACATTCGGCGGGATCTTCTTCGTCTTCTACTCGATCCAGACGTTCATGCCGACCGTTGTGGCGTCGATGGGCTTCACGCTCACCTCGGCATTCGCCTTCACCGCTGTCATCGTCGGTATCTCCATTCCGGGCAAGCTGCTCGAGGCCTGGCTGGTCGAGCGCTGGGGTCGGCGCCCGGTGATCATCGCGTTCGGCCTCCTTGCGGCCGGTGCGGCGTTGGCGTTCGGGTTCACCCGCGGCGCGCTCCTGGTCCTGCTCGTCGGCTGCGTCATGTCGTTTTTCGGCATTGGCGCCGACCCGGCGGTCAAGGTCTACACCGCCGAGAGCTACCCGACCGACATCCGCGCCACCGGCACCGCGGTGACCGAGGGCGTCGGTCGCCTGCTCTCGGGCGTGATCGGGCCGGCGTGCGTTCCGTTGCTGCTCACCGTCGGCGGCGTCGGGGCGGTGTACTCCCTTGTCGGCGTCGCCGCCCTGGTCGCCGTCGTGGCGGTCGCGGTGGGGGGTGAGGAGACGCGAGGCCGCTCCCTTGAGGCGATCACCTCGACGGACGCCGTCGCCCGGGCGGGATCCGCCGCCGGGTAGGCGCGCCATGCGCCGCAGAGCCGCCATTGCTGTGGGAGCCGCAGTCGCACTTGGGCTCGGGGGCACCGCCCTGGCAAGCGGGGGTTCTCGGTCACCCGGCGAGAGCTCTCAGACGCCGGCCACCGTCGTCACGGCCGGGGGTCCCGCCGGAGCGGGAGGGATCCGCCGGCCGCTGCTGGCCGTCGTCGGCGCATCGTTCTCGGCGGGAGTCGGGGCCGGCAGCCCGCATGACGCGTGGCCCGAGGACCTGGGCCGGCTGCTCGGGTGGCGCGTCGAGGTCTCGGCCGATCCCGGCGCGGGGTTCGTCAACCGCGGCAACGATGACCTCGGGCCGTTCGCCCGACTGGCGTCCCGGCTGGACCTCACACGAGCGCACCCGCGGGCGATCGTCATCCAGGGCGGCCACGACGACATCGGACGTCCACTGTCGCTCATCCGCGCCCGGGCGCAGCGCCTTGTCGGCGAGATCCACCGCGAGGCGCCGCACGCCCTGCTGATCGTTCTGGACGTCTTCGTGCGCGGAAACCGTCCGTCGGCGGCGGCGGTGGCCACCAACCGGACGATCGTCGCCGCGGCGCATCGCGCCGACCCCGGGGTGGTCGTGCTGCAGCCACTGGTCGGTCACTGGCGCTTTCCGCGCATCGGCGATCACCTCCATCCCACCCGCGCCGGCGATCGCTGGATCGCACGGCGCCTCGCAGCCGCTCTGTGGGAGCGGTTGGGGTGACCGTGCGTGTCTCGCTCACATAACGTCTCTGAGACAACGCTTCGTCGTACCACACGACGCGCTCACGCCACCGCGCCACGCTGCGGTCATGAGCCATGAGAACGACGCATCCCGCAGCGACCTGGCGCTGTTGATCGCTCGCCGAGCACAGGAGCACGGACCGAGATGCTTCCTGCAGGACATCCGCTCAGGCCGCATGGTCACCTACGCCGGGCTGGGCCTCCAGTGCGGCCGATGCCGCACGGCGCTCGACGCCGCGGCGGTGGCGCCGGGCGCGCGGGTGCTGATCGACATCGCCGACCCCACGCTGTTCTCCGTCGCCTATCTCGGGGTGATCGCCGCCGGCCGCTGCGCCGTGCCCGTCGATCCCGACGCGCCGGCGGGCGAGCGGGAGCGCGTCGTCGCGACGGTGGCGCCGAGCGCGGTCATCGACGACCACTCGCACCGCACGATCGGCTCCGGTCTGACGGTCGTGCCCGTGCCCGACCTCGGCGCTCCGGCGGACCCTCGGGATGCCGGCGAGGAGCGCGCGGGCCCGACGCACCCCGGCTGCGTGCTGCTGCTCACCTCCGGCTCCACCGGCGCCCCCAAGGCGGTCATGTTGACCGAGGGCCGGCTGCTGCACACCGCGCGCGCGGTCGCCGCTCACAACCGGCTGACGGCGGAGGACCGCGGGTTCAACCCACTGCCGCTGTTTCACATCAACGCCGAGGTCGTCGCGCTGCTCGCAACGCTGACGGCCGGGGCGACCCTGCTGCTGGACCGGCGGTTTCATCGACATGGGTTCTGGGAGGCGCTCGCCGAACGCGACGTCACATGGATCAATCTCGTCCCGGCGATCCTCGCGATCCTCGCCGAGCATCCCGTCCCGGTCACCCCGCCGCGACTGCGTTTCATCCGCTCGGCCTCGGCACCGCTTCCCGACGCCGTCCGCAGCCAGATCGAGACGGTCACCGGCGCGCCGGTCGTCGAGAGCTACGGCATGACCGAGGCCGCCAGCCAGATCACCGCGATGCCGTTGGACGGCGGCGGTCCCACCGGATCGTGCGGACGAGCCGTCGGCG
>CAZZYU010000176.1:0-3826 GCA_964658375.1 uncultured Acetobacteraceae bacterium
GCTCGACCTGCCCGAACCGGTCGACCCGCATGACCCGCCCGACCTGCCCGACCGGCCCGACGGCCCAATCAGCGCGCCCCCCGGCATGGGAACCGTCGCCGTGGCGCAACCCGTTCAGGTCGGGGACCCGGCACCCGTGCGACCGCGCGGCCAGGGGCCACGACTGGCCCGAACCCAGGGCGCCCCCCCGCAGTCGCCCCGCCGGCGGGGCGAGAGCCGAGGGTTCAAGGTCGTCGCCGCGCTGATGTCGATCGCGATCGTGCTGTTCCTGTTCGGCGGCGGGGGGTATCTGGCGACGCGCGAGCTGTTCTTCATCGGCACCAACTCCGATGGGATCGTCACCCTGTACAACGGCCTGCCGTTTGACTTCATCGTCCCGTTCTATGAGCAGAGCTACGTGTCGGGGCTGCCCGCCTCCGAGGTCCCGGCCGCCCGCCGGACCACGCTGCTCAATCACGATCTGCGCTCCCAGAACAACGCGATCGCGCTGATCCGCGCCGCGGAGCGCGGCGCACTGACCCAATGAGCGCCCGCAACCGCGAACTGCTGGGACTGCTCCCCGCCTCCCTGCTCGTGGTGGCCGGGTTCACCGCCGTGTTCGTCCAGCGCCAGAACGTCCTGTCCAACGTCTCGCTGACCTACGGGGCGATCTTCCTCGCGCTGTGCCTGGCCGGTCACGTGTTCATCCGGATCACGCTGCCCCACGCCGATCCGTACCTGTTCCCGCTGGTGGCGCTGCTGGCCAGCTTCGGGATCGTGATGGTCTACCGGATCAGCGCCACGGACGCCCGCCAGCAGGCGCAGTGGTTCGTGGTCGGGTTGATCCTGTTCGCGGTCACGATCCTGATGTTTCGTGACTACCGCCGCCTGGAGCAGTACCGCTACGTGATCGTCGTCGTCTCGCTGGCGCTGCTGCTGCTGCCCCGGGTGCCGGGCCTCGGCGGCCAGGTCAACGGGGCCTACCTGGGGATCCGCCTGCCCGGCGGGATCACCTTCCAGCCGACCGAGTTCGCGAAGGTCGGCCTCGTCGTGTTCCTGGCCAGCTACCTGCGTGACACCCGTCAGGTGCTCGTCCAGGGCGCCCGCCGGGTGCTCGGGATCACGCTGCCGCCGCTCAAGCACTTCGGCCCGGTGGTCGTGATCTGGGGGGTGGCGATGGTCATCCTGCTGCTGCTGTCAGACATCGGCTCCTCGGTGATGTTCTACGGCGCGCTGCTGGCGATGCTCTACGTCGCCACCGGCCGGCTGTCGTTCGTCGTCATCGGGCTGCTGGCGTTCGGGGTCGGCGCCTGGTTTCTGGGGACGCACATCCCCCACGTGCACGCCCGCTTCGAGGATTGGCTGCACCCGTTCGATCCGCGTGTCTACAACGCCCCGCTCGGCAGCTTCCAGGTGGCCAACGGGAACTTCGCGATGGCCGCCGGTGGCCTCTTCGGCGAGGGGTTCGGGCAGGCGATCATCACGATCCCCGGGACCCACTCCGACCTGATTCCCTTCCCGCAGACCGACATGATCTACGCGGTCATCACCGATGAGCTGGGGCTGTTCGGCGCGGTCGCCATCCTGATCGCCTACCTGCTGTTCGTCTACCGCGGATTTCAGACCGCGATGCTCTCCTCGGACTCGTTCTCCAAGCTGATGGCCACCGGCCTGTCGGCGGTGTTCGCGCTGCAGGTGTTCGTGATCGTGGGCGGGGTGACCCGGGTGATCCCGCTCACCGGGGTGACGCTGCCGTTCATCTCCTACGGCGGCGCCTCGATCGTGGCCAACTTCGTGCTGCTGGCGCTGCTGCTGCTCGTCTCCAACCGCGCCCGGCGTCCCGTGCGACCGTTCTCATGAGGGTGGCGGCGTGAACGATCAGATCGTCAAGCTGTTCGCCTTCATCGTCGTCCTGTTCGCGCTGCTGGTGTTCTTCACCAGCCGCTGGACGGTGTTCGACGCCTCCGCGCTGAACCACAACCGGCTCAACGACCGCGCCGCGATCGCCGCGCTGAAGATCAAGCGCGGTCAGATCCTCGCCGGCAACAACGAGGTGCTCGCGCGCTCGGTGAAGGCCGGCCAGGGAACCTGGAAGCGGACGTATCCGACGGGCTCGCTGTTTGCCCAGACCGTCGGCTACGACACCGGGCAGCAGGGCGACGAGGCGGGCCTGGAGCTCTCACGCAACACCCAGCTGGAGGGCCAGCACACGGGGATCACGTCGGTGTTCGGCCCGCTCAACGGCGACCAGGACACGGGCGACGACATCCACACGACGCTCGATCCCCCGGCCCAGCAGGTGGCGCGCCAGGCGCTGGACGGCCGGATCGGCTCGGTGGTCGCGATCCAGCCGCGGACCGGCGCGATCCTCGCCATGTACTCCAACCCGTCCTATGACCCAAACCACCCCAACGCGGCGTGCAGCGACCAGTGCCAGTTTGACCGCGCGACCCAGAGCGCGTACCCGCCCGGCTCGACGTTCAAGATCGTGACCGCCGCGGCGGCGATCAACTCCCATCGCTACACGCCCGAGTCGGTGCTGGACGGCGACTCGCCGCAGACGATCTCCGGCGTCCCGCTGTCCAACGACGACAACGACTCCTACGGGCCGGTCACCCTGACCCGGGCGCTGACTGACTCGATCAACACGGTCTGGGCCAAGGTCGCGGTGTCGCTGGGCACGCAGACGATGACCGACTACATGAAGCGCTTCGGCTTCTACGCCAAGCCGCCGATCGACCTGCCCGCGGGCGAGCTGCGGGCCTCCGACGTCCTCTCGCCGGCCGGCACCGCCTACCCGCCCGGCTCCGCCGACGAGGACATCGGACGGATCGGGATCGGGCAGGGCGGGCTGGCGGTCACGCCGCTGCAGATGGCGATGGTCGCCTCCGCGGTCGCCGACGACGGCAAGCTGATGGTCCCCCATCTCACCTCCACCGTCGTCAACCCCGACGGACAGACGGTGCAGACGATCAAGCCGCGCCTGTATCACCAGGTGATGACCGCCGAGTCGGCGCAGGAGATCAACGAGATGATGCGCACCGTCGTCGACGAGGGCACCGGCACGCCCGCCCAGCTGGGCAACGACATCCCGTTCGCGGGCAAGACCGGCACCGCGTCGGTCGGGCCGACCGGCGCCGGCGAGACCCAGCCGTGGTTCATCGGCTTCGCCCCGGCGCAGAACCCGACGGTGGCGGTCGCGGTCGACATCGAGCGCACCGACGGCGGCTACGGCGGCCAGGTGGCGGCTCCGATCGCCAAGCAGGTCGTGCAGACGCTGCTGTCGGAGGGGAAGTAGGCAGCGGGCGATGGCTGAGAACATCACGCGCGACACCCTCGTCGACGGTCGCTACAAGGTCATCTCGCGCCTGGGCACCGGCGGCATGGCCGACGTGTTCCTGGTCGAGGACCAGCAGCTGGGGCGCAAGGTGGCACTCAAGCTGCTGCACCGCCGGTTCGCCGAGGATCCCGCGTTCGTCGAGCGCTTCCGGCGCGAGGCCCAGGCCGCGGCGGGGCTCCAGCATCCGAGCATCGTCGGCGTCTATGACCGCGGCGAGTACGACGGCACCTACTACATCGCGATGGAGTACCTGCCCGGGCGCACGCTCAAGGAGGTGATCCGCGAGGAGGCGCCGCTGGATCCGGTGCGAGCGATCGACATCGCGATCCAGATCCTCAAGGCGGCCCGGTTCGCCCACCGCCAGGGGATCGTCCATCGCGATCTCAAGCCCCACAACGTGATCGTCGACGACGCCGGCCAGGCGAAGGTGACCGACTTCGGGATCGCGCGCGCCGGCGCCTCGGACATGACCGAGACCGGCTCGATCATGGGCACCGCCCAGTACCT
>CAZZYU010000177.1:0-3791 GCA_964658375.1 uncultured Acetobacteraceae bacterium
TTGCCCGGCGTGTGGACGTGGTCGATCTTCTCGACCCAGTGGTACTTCTGCAGCGCGACCGCGTCAAAGCCGCCCATGTCGCCGATCGCGGCGAACGAGGGCTTCAGTCCGCCGAGCGTCTCCGTCGTCGTGCCCGGGCGGATGAACTCGTCGCGCTCCAGCAGCGGGTGCTCGTTGAGATCGAGCACCGGGACGACGGAGTTGTCAAAGCGGCCCTCGGCCTGGGCGGTCGCGGCGCGCTCCTGCGAGCGCACGGCGTAGGCGTCGACGTCGTCGCGCGTGAAGCCCTCGATCGTCGCGATCAGGTCAGCGCTGATCCCCTGCGGCACGAACGAGTTGTCATAGGCGGTCTCGGGGTCCATCGCCCAGGCGCCACCGTCGGAGCCCATCGGCACCCGGGACATCGACTCGACGCCGCCGGCGAGGACCAGGTCCTCCCAGCCGGAGGCGACCTTCTGGGCGGCCATGTTGACCGCCTCCAGGCCAGAGGCACAGAACCGGTTGAGCTGCACCCCGGACACAGTGTCCGGAAGACCGGCCTTGAGCGCGGCGGCGCGGGCGATGTCGCCGCCCTGGTCGCCGATCGGCGTGACGCAGCCGAGGACCATGTCGTCGACACGCGTCGGGTCGAAGTCCGGGTTGCGGCTGAGCATCTCGTGGATCAGTCCGACCACCAGGTCGATCGGTTTGGTCGAATGCAGCGAGCCGTTGACCTTGCCCTTGCCTCGTGGGGTGCGAAGCGCGTCGAAGATGAGGGGTTCGGTAGCTGGCATGCGGTCTGCTCCTCTGATTGCCTGCACACAGTGTTCGGAAAAACGGCCAGCGATAATGGTACTCCGCGGACGCAGATTGACCCGTGACCACCGAGGTTTAGGCTGATCGACGGTGACCACCGGGGATCTGCCGATCAACCCGTCCGACGCCACGGAGGACGTCGTCGGCGATGGCGCGGCTCAGACCGCGAGCTCGTCGAGCGGTGCGTTGGCGGGCAGCACCGCCTGGGCGCGCAATCTGGAGGCGCCGCTGCGCGACTTCCTGCGCACCGAGACCGGCTCGGCGGCGGTGCTGCTGGCCGGGACGGTCGCCGCGCTCGTGTGGGCCAACGTCGGCAGCTCCTACGGATCGGTGTGGCACACGCTGCTGAGCGTGACGATCGGCGCAGGCGGGGAGACCCAGGACCTGCGCCATTGGGTCAACGACGGCCTGATGACGATGTTCTTCTTCGTCGTCGGGCTCGAGGCGCGGCGGGAGTTCGACCTCGGCGAGCTGCGCGATCGCCGCCGGCTGGTGCTCCCGCTCGTCGCCGGGATCGGGGGGATGGCCGTTCCGGTCGCGCTGTTCCTGCTGATCGCGCGCGGGCACGCCGGCGGCGGTGGCTGGGGTGTGGCGATGTCGACCGACACGGCGTTCGCGCTCGGGATGCTCGCGCTCGTCGGGCGCCGCTTCCCCAACAGCCTGCGCGCGTTCATGGTCACGGTGGCCGTCGTCGACGATCTGGTGGCGCTGATCGTGATCGCCGTCGCGTTCACCTCGACGCTGCACGTGGTGGCGCTCGCGGTCGGCGTGGCCACGTTCGCGGCGATGCTCGCCTGCCGGGCCGCCGGGGTGCAGAACGGCGGGGCCTACCTGCCACTTGGCCTGCTCGCCTGGGTGGCCGTGCTCAAGTCGGGCATCGACCCGATCGTGGTCGGCCTCGCCATGGGCCTGCTGACGATCGCCTTCCCGGCCGCCCGCGAGGACCTGGAGCGCGCGACCGACCTGTTCCGCGTGTTCCGCGAGCAGCCGACCTCCGAGCTGCAGCAGTCCGCGCGCGCCGGGCTGCGCACCGCGATCTCGCCCAACGAGCGCTTCCAGCAGATGTTCCACCCGTTCACCAGCTATGTCGTCGTGCCGCTGTTCGCGCTGGCCAACGCGGGCTTTGCGATCAGCGGGTCGTTCCTGATCCACGCCTACGGATCCGCGCTCACGCTCGGGATCCTCGTCGCCTACGTCGTCGGCAAGCCGGTGGGCATCTGCGTGGCCGCGGCGGTCGTCGTCCGGCTCAGCCGCGGGCGGATCCGCCCGCCGGTCGGCTGGGCGTCGGTGCTCGGTGGCGGCTCGATCGCCGGGATCGGCTTCACGGTCTCGCTGCTGATCGCGACGCTGGCGTTCCGCGGCACCGATCTCGCCGAGGCCAAGCTGGGGGTGCTGACGACGCTGATCGCGGCACCGCTGGTCACGGCGGTCGTGCAGGCGACGGCGCGCCGCCTGCCGCGGCGGATCCGGCTGCAGGCGATCCTCGGCTCGGCGGAGACGATCGTCGACCTCGCCGTCGCGGTCGATCCCGAGCGCGACCACATCCGCGGTCCCGAGCAGTTCCAGGTGACGTTGCTGGAATATGGCGACCTGGAGTGCCCGTTCTGCGGCCGGGCCGAGACCGTGATCCGCGAGCTGCTGACCGACTTCGCCGAGCTGCGCTACGTCTGGCGCCATCTCCCGCTCAACGATGTGCACCCTCATGCGCAGCTGGCCGCCGAGGCGTCGGAGGCCGCGGGCGCCCAGGGCCGCTTCTGGGACATGCACGACCTGATGCTCGACCACCAGGGCCAGCTCACCCTGCGCGACATCATCGGCTACGCCCAGCAGCTGGAGCTCGACCTCGAGCGGTTCAAGAACCACCTGCGCAAGCGCAAGGGCGCCGGGCGCATCGCGCAGGACGTCGAGTCGGCCGACCTGTCGGGCGTGTCGGGCACGCCCTCGTTCTTCGTCAACGGTCACCGTCACCAGGGCGCCTACGACATCGACACGCTCACCAGGGCCGTCCGTCTCGCACGCGCGCGGGAGGAACTCCGGGCATAAGCGCCCTCACCGAGCTCTTCATCAACTCGTCGGCGTCTCTTCGTCAGGGCTCCCAGATTGAGTGTCATGAAGCTCAAGCGTGTGATTCCAACCCTGACGGTGACGGCAGCCTGCGCGCTCGGCTCCGTTCCGGTGGCGTCGGCGGCGACGTCTGACTCCCAGCAGGCCTCGAGTGAGAACTGGTCGGGCTATGTCGCGGCCGGCAGCTCCGGCGACTCCACCGAGAGTCAGCAGTCGTTCAAGAGCGTGACCGGCAGCTGGGTTCAGCCCAAGGCCACCTGCTCGAGCTCGACCGGCGCCACCTACGGAGCCTTCTGGGTCGGCCTCGGCGGCGCGGAGAACAGCCAGTCGCTGGAGCAGGACGGGACCGAGGTCAACTGCTCGTCCGCCGGCAAGGCCTCCTACTACGCCTGGTATGAGCTCGTGCCCTCGGCGCCGGTCAAGGTCGATCTGGCCGTCCATGCCGGCGACGCGATGACCGCCACCACGTCGGTGGACGGTGATCGGGTGACCGAGTCGATCGTCAACCACACGACCGGTCAGTCGTTCTCAAAGACACTGACGATGTCCGATCCCGACACCTCCAGCGCGGAGTGGATCGCCGAGGCTCCCTCGGCATGCAGTCAGTCGGCCAGCGACTGCAGCCCGCTGGCGCTCACCGACTTCGGCACGGTCAAGTTCACCGCCGCCACCGCCACCGACTCGGCCGGTCACACCGGCTCGATCTCCGACGGCGACTGGTCAAACGCGGCCCTGACTCTCAGCCCGGGGGTGAGCGCCGAGGGCTTCAGCGGTGCGTCCTACACCGACGCCGCGCCGTCGTCGGGTGGTGGGGCCACCCCGTCGAGCCTGTCCTCGGACGGGTCGGCGTTCTCAGTCGACTACGCGGCATCGGGCGCCGGTGACGCCGGCACGACGGGCTACGGCTCGACCGGGAGCGACGGCGGCTACGG
>CAZZYU010000178.1:0-3716 GCA_964658375.1 uncultured Acetobacteraceae bacterium
GGTCCATGAATCGGGAAAACGGGTAACACACCACGGCGGTTCGGCGGTTGTGTCTCACGAGTCCGATAGCTCGTCTTTGGGCTTGGGTGGTCCCTCGAGCAAGCGAGAGGCGACATACATGAGTGGCAGCGAGAACGAGTCAAACGACGGCGACGAGGCCTTCGCCGCGGCGGTCGCGCATTCGGTGAGCGACGTGATCGTCATGGTGTCGGTCGATGGAATCATCCAGGTCTGGAACCCGGCTGCCGAAGGTCTGCTCGGCTACGGCGCCGAGGAGCTGGCGGGTCTGTCTGTCGCAGACCTGATGGCTGATGGAGCCAAGGACGTCTATCGGCGAGCGGTTCACAGCCTGAGCGAGGCCGCCTCCGCGACCGTTCAAGCGCAGTGGCGGCGCCGTGACGGATCGCCGATCGAGATCGCGGCGACGCTGCTGGCGCTGCGAAACGACTCCGGAAGGCTGACGGGGGCCGTTCTCATGGGCCACCCCGTCGAGGACGATGGGGTGGCCGCACGGTTGAGGGAAGCCGATCGTCGCTTCAAGCGTGCGTTTGCGGCTGCGTCAACCGGCATGGCCCTGCTGGACGCCGACGGCGTCCTGCTTGACGCCAACGCGTCCCTGTGCCGCATGTTGCAACGTGATCGCGCTGATGTGGTGGGACGCTCCAACGCCGAACTGACCCATCCCGAGGATCGCGCGGACGGCTTTGAGCAGGTACACCAGACGCTGGCTGCCGGGGTCGACCAGCACCGCCACACCCCGCGGTACCTGCTCCCCGACGGCGGCATCGTCTGGGCATCGGTCACATACACCGTCGCGCGGAGCCCTGACGGACGACCCGAGAGCTTCATCGCCCAGATCGAAGACGTGAGCAGCCAGAAGGCAGCCGAGTTCGAACTGCGGCGCTATTCGGATGCGATCCGCGCGCACGCAGAGCGCGATCCACTCACCGGTCTGATCAACCAGCCGGCGTTCGTGTCGCTGCTCGCCAACGAACTCAAGGCGTTGAGCGCCGCGGGTGAGCAGTTCACGATTCTGCTCGCCGAGATGCAGAGCGGGTTGGACGTTCTGGCGGCTGCAACTGCGCTGAAGCGGATGAGTCGAGAGAGCGATGTCGTCGCTCGGATCGGCGACCGGGAGCTCGTGGTCCTGCTACGAGGTCTCCGGGAGGACGCAGCGCAGATGCTGGCAGGCAGGCTGCAGGAGCGCCTTCCCGCAAGCCGCAGCGCGCGCAGCAGCGTGGTGACCGTTCGCCCGGGGGACCGAGTCGACGACCTGCTCGCCACGCTCCGAGAACGGCTGGACGTCGCGGCCCAGGACACGACGCCGGCGGCGACGATCCAACGCCTGCTCGAGCTGACCAGAGCGCAACTGGGGATGTCGGTCGCGTTTCTGTCGCGAATCGAGGGCGACGAATATCTCCATGAGAGCGTTGCCGGCGCGGAGCCCGGGCTCGGTGTCAGGCAGGGTGACGTGCTCTCGCTGCATGACACGGTGTGCGCACGCATGCTCGATGGGCGCGTCGCTCCGGTGTTGCCGGACATCGACGACGATCCCGAGGCGCGTGAGGTGGTGATGAAGCGCGGGACCAGCGCCCGTGCGTACGCCGGGATTCCGATTCACCTGCGATCCGGCGAGCTCTACGGGACCCTATGCGCGCTGGATGTCGAACCTCATCCGGAGTTGGCCCAGACCCACGTGCAGGTCCTGCGGTTTTTGGCCGAGGTGACGGCGGACCTGCTGGACCAGCAGTCAGAGGATGCGAAGACGATCCGCGCCGAAGCGAGCGTTGCGACGGTTCATGCGCTCCTGGTCGCGCTCGAGGCGCGCGACTTCTACACCGGTGATCATTCCCGGCACGTCGTCGAGCTCGCGGTCGCGGTGAGTGAGCACCTCGGACTTCAGGAATCGACCATTCAGGACATCGAGCAGGTCGCCCTGTTGCACGACCTCGGCAAGGTCGGGATTCCAGACTCCGTCCTGCGCAAGCACGGCCCTCTCGACGAGCATGAGTGGACCCTGATGCGCCACCACCCGGTCATCGGTGAGCGGATCGTCGCGGCAACCGCGGGGCTGACCCACCTGGCGCCGGCGGTCCGGGCCGAGCACGAGCGGTGGGACGGTGGCGGCTATCCTGATGGGTTGGAAGGCGAGCAGATCCCCATCGCCAGCCGCATCTCGTTGGCCTGTGACGCGGTGCACGCGATGACCAGCGATCGCCCCTACCGGCCGGCCATGACGCAAGAGCATGCGCAAGCGGAGCTCAGGTCGTGCGCAGGAACTCAATTTGATCCACAGGTCGCCGAAGCGCTACTGGAGATACTGGCCGCGGCATCGCGAGATGGCTGACGACGGCTTTCACGCGATCTTCGACGGGGCGCTTGATCCGATGCTCCTCGCCGATGACGACGCGCGCTACATCGACGCCAATCCGGCGGCCTGCGCGTTCTTCGATCTCACGCGAGAGGAGTTAGTCGCCCGCGGGGTCGTCGACTTCGCGCCCGACGACGCCCGGGCGCAGTTCAGTGCGGTCTGGAGCGACTTCCTGCGCGAGGGCAGGCAGCGTGGGGAGTACCTGCTTCAGATGCCCGACGGGCGCCTCAGCGAGGTCGAGTTCAGTGCGACCGCGAACGTCAGACCGGGACAGCATCTCTCGATCCTCCGTGACATCAGTGAGCGCAAGCGGCTCGAAGCCGAACGCGAACGACTGATCGCCGTGGCCAACGACCAGGCGCGCACAGACCCGCTGACGGGCCTTCCCAACCGGCGTGTCTGGAACGAGCGGATCACCGACGAGCTTCGTCGCGCCAAGCGGTTCAGCGCACCGCTGACGATCGCGGTGATCGACCTGGATGGTTTCAAGACGTTCAACGACACTCAGGGCCACCTGGCTGGTGACAAGCTGCTTCAGTCCGTGGCGGCCGCCTGGCGGACCCACCTGCGTGACGTCGACCTGCTGGCTCGCGTCGGTGGCGACGAGTTCTGGCTGCTGTTCCCCGCGTGCCCGCCTGGCCTGGAGCGCGTCGCCCTGGACCGCATGCGCGATGCCACGGCTCCGGGGCAGTCCTTCTCGGCGGGCACGGCGACCTGGGACGGCACCGAGAGCGTCGAACGGCTGCTCGAACGCGCAGATCAGGCGCTCTACCAGGACAAGCTGGCGCATCGAGTCAGCGAGCGATCGCTTCGCCGATCGCCGCCGGCGGCGTGAGGCGAGCTCCGAGCCGCCCGCCGCCGTCTTCGCGTCGCCGGCGATCCTCGGTCACGGCGGTCCCGCACACTCGGACAACCTTCCGCGAGTTCCGGACGAGCCCGAGGTAGACCGTCACCCGCTGTGGTACTGATCGCTCTGAAACCGGCTGTCGGTTCACCGCCTCGGACCGTCAGTCCCATCCGTGCGCGTGTGACGGGACGACAATGAGGGGAAGCGATATGCGGATCAGTGGTGCCGGAGCGGTGGTGTTCGGAGGAGCATCGGGTCTTGGGGAGGCGACGGCGCGTCGCCTGGCGGCTGAGGGTGCGGACGTCCTGATCGCCGACCTGGCGACCGAGCGGGCGGGGATCCTCGCAGGCGAGATCGGCGCCCAGGCGATCGAGTGCGACGTCACCGATCCGGATGCGGTGGCGGTCGCCGTCGACCGGGCCCGCGACCTGGGCGAATCCGGTCTGCGGGTCTCGGTGACCTGCGCGGGGCTCGCGACGCCCGGGAAGCTGATCGGGC
>CAZZYU010000179.1:0-3693 GCA_964658375.1 uncultured Acetobacteraceae bacterium
GTGGGTGGTGACGGCCGACGCTGACGTGGTGGTCGCGGCCGATGTGGCGGCCGGGGTCGTGGTGGTCGCCGCGGTGGTGGCGGCGGCCGACGTGGCGGCCGGGGTGGTGGTCTCCGCGGTGGTGGTGGTGGCCGAGCGCGCCGACGAGGTGGTCGTGGCCGACGTCGTGGCCGGGGTGGTGGTGGCCGCGGTGGCGGTCACCTTCGCTCGGTGGGCGTCGCGGGCCAGCGCCGGATCGTTCCCGGTCACCATCTGGAGCAGGATCCCGCCCGACACCGCCAGGAAGGTCCCGGCGGAGACACCGGCGACGCGCCGGCGGATGGTACGGACGTGACGGCGGCGATCGGCGAGTCGTTGCGCGGCGGTGGCCCGGGTGTCCGCACCGGGTGGGGTCGGTGAGCTGGGGGATTTCACGGTGCCAACAGTGACCTCCCAGTTTCGGAGTCCTGTAACGTTTGTGTAAGGGAACGGTATGAACCGGCTCGCCCGCGCGGAGGTGAACCCGGTCCCTCCCGCGCCGGTTACACGCTCAACCGCCGGCCGAGCTCGGCCGTGTGCCGGCGCGCCACCGGCACCGTCGCCCCGTCGGCGAACGCCAGCTCCGCGGTGCCGCCCAGCTGGGGCCGCAGCTCAACCGCCTGGTGGAGGTTGGCCACGTACTGCCGGTGCACGCGGATGAATCCGTGGGGCTGCCAGCGGCGCTCGATCTCGGCCAGCGTCGCTCGCAGCAGATAACGACCGTCGCCGGTCACGACTCGCACGAAGTCGCCATAGGAGGTGACGAACCGGATCTCGTTGCGGTCGATCAGCCGGGTGGCGCCGCCATGAGGTGCTGCGACCGCGATCACGTCGTGCTCCTCGCCGCCATCGCCGTCGCGGGGGGCCTGCTCCGCGTCCTCGGTCGTGCGCCCGGCGGTCGTGGGCCCGGGCGGGTGAACGCCGCCCCACGATCTGCCGCTGTCGCGTGCGGCCAGGACACGGTCGACGGCCTCCTGCAGCCGCCGGCGCGCGACGGGCTTGCGCAGGTAATCGAGCGCGTGCAGCTCGAACGCATCGACGGCGGCGCCGTCGTAGGCGCTGATGAACACGAGTTCCGGTGCGTCGGCGAAGCGACGCAGCACGCGGGCCAGCTCCAGGCCGTCGAGGCCGGGCATCCGCACGTCGAGGAACACCGCGTCAAACGGTGCCGCCGCGACCCGGCGCAGGGCCTCGTCGCCGTCGTGAACGCACTGCACCGCCGCCACTCCGGGCAGCGCGTGCAGCACCCGCGCGAGGTCATCCAGCGCCCGCGGCTCGTCATCGATCGCGAGGATCGTCAATCCATCTGGCTCCATCGACCTCTCCCTGGTTGTGAGCTCTCCCACCGCTATCTCACTGCTACCCCTTCACCCGTGCGCCGCCCGTCCCCGGCGATCACCGGCGGCCCGGTGGCCGGCGGCTCGCCGCGCAGGTTGGGAACCGTCATGATCGCCGCGGTGCCCTCGCCCTTCGTCGACTCGATGCGCAGCGCGTAGGCCTCGCCGAACGTCGCCCGCAGCCGGGCGTCGACGTTGGACAGGCCGATCCCTCCGCCGGCGCCGGCCAGCAGCCCGGGCACGCGCTCGGGCGCGATCCCGTCCCCGTCGTCGCAGACGAACAGCTGCACGTCCTCGCCGGCCTGCGCCCCGTCACGGGGCGCGACCCGCGCCCGCACCGAGATCGTCCCGCCGCCCGACCGGCGCTGGACCCCATGGCGGACCGCGTTCTCCACCAGCGGCTGCAGCGACATCGTCGGGACGATCGCGCCTCGGGTCGCTGCTGGGATCTCGATCCGCACCGACAGCGACCCCGGGAAGCGCGCCTGCTCGAGTCGCAGGTAGCGCTCCACATGCTCGACCTCCTCGGCCAGCGTCACGTAGGAGCGGCCGTCGCGGAACAGGTAGCGGGTGAAGTCGGCGAAGTCGATCAGCTGCTCCCGCGCCTCGTCGGGTCGCGCATGGATGTTGCCGGCGATCGCCGCCAGCGCGTTGTAGATGAAGTGGGGCGAGATCTGGGCCCGCAGCGCGCGCAGCTCGGCCCGCGCGAGCCGCTCCTCCTGCTCGGGCAGCACCGACAGCTCCACCTGGGCGCTCACCAGGCTGGCCGCCTCGGCGACGACCCGCAGCTCGCCGGTCGACGGTCGGCCTTCGGCGCGGTAGAAGGCGATCAGCGTCCCGCAGCGCCGGTCCTGGACGGTGAGCGGCGCCAGCGCCGCCGCGTGCAGTGGGCACGTCGGGTCTGAGGACACCAGGCGCTCCACGACGTGGACCGCGTCGTCGGGGGTGGTCGCCAGCAGCCGTGACAGCAGATCGCCGGGGCGCACCTGCTCGCGGCCCTCGCCCTCGATCGCCAGCACCGTGCGGGTGTCGGCGAGCGCGATCGCGGCGGCGCCGGTGAGCGTGCGCAGGTGCGGCAGCGTCTCGGTCGCCGAACCGACGTCGAGTCCGCGACGCAGATGGGGCAGGGTCGCGGTGGCGGCGTGCAGCGCCGATTGCGTCCCGCGCGCTCCGAAGTCCCGCGCGCCCGGCCGCGCTGACCGCGCCGCCCCCCAGATGAGGCGCAGCCCGACGGCGAGAACCAGGCCGATGACAACCCCGATCGCGATGCTCATGAGAACGTGACAATCTTAACAATCTTGCGTGCGGCCTTCTTGACCCGGATCTGCTGTCAGCAGCTGCACCCGGTGATCGGCGATCCCGACGCCAACCGCGACGCGTCGGTCGCCGCCATCGAGCAGGCGGCCGCGGCCGGCGCCGACGTCATCGTCCTGCCCGAGCTGACGAGCTCCGGATACATGTTCGACTCCCCGCAGGAGGCGGCGGCGCTGGCGATCGGACGCGACGACCCGCTGTTGGCGCAGTGGGGCCGGCTGGCCGCGCACCACGAGCTCGTGCTCGCGGCCGGGTTCTGCGAGCGCGGCGACGACGGCCGGATCTACAACAGCGCCGGCGTGTGGGACGCGACCGGGCTGCGCGCCGTGTACCGCAAGCTGCACCTGTGGGACCGGGAGAAGCTCGTCTTCTCGCCGGGGTCCGATCCGCCGCCGATCCTCGATACCCACGTCGGCCGGGTGTCGGTCATCGTCTGCTACGACCTGGAGTTCCCCGAGCTGACCCGCTCGGTCGCGCTGGCGGGGACCCAGCTGCTGCTCGTGCCGACCAACTGGCCGCTGGTGGTGCGACCGGCCGGCGAGCGGCCACCCGAGGTGGTGATCGCAATGGCGACGGCGCGCATCAACCACATGGCGATCGCCTGCGCGGACCGCACCGGCACCGAGCGCGGCCAGGAGTGGACCGGCGGCACCACGATCGTCGATGCCGACGGTTGGGTGGCCGGCGAGAATCGCCGGCCCGGTCCGCTCTACGCCGAGGTCGACCTGGACCGGGCCCGGGACAAGCGCTTCACCGACCTTGCCGACTCCTTCGCCGACCGTCGCCCCGAGCTCTACGGGGACGTCGTCCGAGCGCTCTAGGAGCCGGCGGCCACCCGCGCCTGGGTGCGCATCTCGGCCAGGATCCGCTCCAGCCGCGGCTCGGTCTCGGTGTCGACGTGGCGCATCGTGGCGGCGACGGCGGGGTGGACCTCGGCGATCCGTGCGTGCATCTCGTGGGCGACCGCGCGGTAGCTGGGATGGCCCTCGCGGCCCGAGC
The DNA here is from genome assembly GCA_964658375.1 of uncultured Acetobacteraceae bacterium. GTDB lineage: Bacteria > Actinomycetota > Thermoleophilia > Solirubrobacterales > Solirubrobacteraceae > Palsa-465. The sequence goes on from CAZZYU010000179.1 coordinate 3,669, forward strand.
GCAGCTCGATCAGCTGCATCGCCTC
>CAZZYU010000180.1:0-3552 GCA_964658375.1 uncultured Acetobacteraceae bacterium
TCACGCCGGGCTGGCGGTCGAAGGGGAAGCTGTCGAGCGACCAGCGCCACGGCAGACGCGCCTGCGCGAGACGATAGGCCAGGCTGCGTTCGCGCCGCGACGCGGCCTCCTGGGCGAGCAGGCGCATCAGCAACTCCGCGGCGGGGATGGCCTCGCGTTCGGCCCGCGCGAGTTCGGCGTCGAGCACCTCGGCCATGCCGTGCAGCCGCAACTGGTCGATCAGGGTGCGCAGCTTGTCACGCATCGTCTGGCTCCGCGGTGTTCAGGGAGAAGAAGTCGCCGCCGACCTGCTTGAGCACGAGGTCTTCCAGGCGAGCGAGGTCGAACAGCCCGTATCGCAGGGCCTGCTCGATGGCGGCGATGAACGAGGCTGCCGGGTAGGTACGCTGCATCTCGATCAGCCGGCGCAGTGCGCGGCGGTTGCCCGCGCGGCCGTGCTGCCTCAGAGCCGCGGTATAGCGGTCCAGGCTATCATGATGGCCGCACAGCAACGCTTCCTCGGCGGCTGTGCCGCGGCCCTGCCGGACCGGGATGGTGTGGTGGCCGGGCAGGACCTTGCGGGTATCGCGTTGGTCGATCACCCGGCGGTGGATGGCGATCGTGGTGGTCTTGTGGCGGACCTCGATTGTCGCCGGTGTCTTGGTGACGGTGACCGATTTGCCGACGTAACGCTCGGGCACGGAATAGCGATTGGTGTCGACCGAGACATAGCCGTTCAGATCGACGACGCGTTCGAGCAACTCGTAGACCGGTGGCAGTACGGCGGGCAGCGGAACGAGATGCGGCTGCTCGATGACATAGGCGGCCTCGGGCGACATGCCCAGCGCCTGCTTGGGTTTGCGGTTGGCGACGTCGTGACACCAGGCGAGTGCCTGGCGGTTGAGATCATCGAAGTCGGCGAAGCTGCGGCCGGCGAGGAAATTGTTTTCGACATAGGAAAATGGCCGCTCGATCCGGCCTTTGCGGTCCGGGTTGCCCACCCGGTGCGCGCGGAAACCGAAGCCGAGCGTGCGGGCGAAGGCGGCCATCTCCGGCGCGATGACGGCGTCGGCCCCTGCGCCGGCGGCGAGCAGCACGGAGGTGTTGTCGATGATGCAGACCGGGCAGACGCCCGCCATGAAGCGCGCCGCCTCGAGCAGGAAGGCGCGGGCCTCGAAACGGGTGAAGCGCGGATAGTATTGGATGAACAGCCGGCGCGAGTAGGCCAGCACCAGGCCGGCACACTGCAGGGTGACGGGCTTGCCGGCTTGTCCGCCAAGGGGCCCAAATGTCACCCGGTGCGGCGAGGTGTCGTGCTGCATCTCCTGGCCGGGCGCGAAGTCGTATTCGCCGGCGCGTCGCGGCGGCCCACGCAAATCAGCGTCGCGGACCCAGCGAGTCAAAGTGCTGTAGCGCACCTCCAGCCCCTCATCGGCCAGCAATTCGCGCACCCGGACCACGTTGCCGCGGGCGCGCGCGAAGGCGGCCTTCAGCCGGACCAGCGTCGCCTCGTCGCATGGCCGCGGCTCACCCCCCGTATCCCCGGCCGGTTCACGCAAGATCCGCCGCACGGTGTTGCGCGACATCGCCAGCAGGCGGCTGATCTCGCCCAGGCTGTGCCCCTGCATTTGCAGCCCGCGCACCGCGGCGCGGATCTCGTCCGGGGTCATGCGTGTCCTCCCGCTCAAGCTCTCTAGTCAGGGCGTCGACCGCCATGCGCAGGCGCGGTGCCGCCGCGATCAGCGGCGCCGGCAGCGGGCGCAGCGTGGCGACACGCTTGCGCAGCCGCGCGATCACCGCCTCGAGGCAGCGCAGATCGCCGATGCATTCGCCTTCGGGGCCGGCCCGCAGGCGCGCGCCGGCTTGCCTCGCCGTGGTCGCCTGCAACGTGTCGATGAACAGGCGCGGGCGGTCGACCATGTGCTCGCGGGCGTTCCGCGGGGTCTGCTGGTAGTGCTCGAACCAGCACTGCAACTCGCGCGTCGACAGCGGCGTCGTAGCCAGCATCGCCAGCAGCCGCTCGGCATGGTCGGAGTTGGCGCGCGCCAACGGGGCCACCACCCGGTTGGCCGCCCAGCTCGACAGCTGACCGCCGCGTACTGCTGCCAGCGCCGCATCGGGCAGGCCCGACAGCAATTGCAGCCGCCGGCTGACCCAGCTCACGTCGCGACCGCTGCGTCGCGCCACGTCGTGCTGTGACAATCCGTGCTCGGCCACCAAGGCACGCAGCAACAGCGCTTCCTCGATGCTGGCGAACGTACGATCCTGCGTCCGCGCCAACACAAGCAGCAGCGCCGCGATCAGGTCGCAGGACCATTGCTCGATGCTGACGGTGTCGCGGCCAAGCCGACGCAGCGCGCCAACCCGGCGATAGCCGTCAATCAGCACCAGCGCTGGCGCACCGCCACCCTCGTCCTCGCCACCTTGGCTCTCGGGGGCCGCCACCACGATGCACGGCACGATCTGGCCGCACCGCTCGATCGACTGGGCCAGCCGCGCCACGGCCTGCGGCTCCACCAGCCGGCTGTCGGCAAAGCGCAGCTCCAGGCGGTGCAGGTCCAGTTCGATGCGATCGCGCGGCATGGCGCCCCCGCTAGCAGGCAGGGCCACCCGTCCCTATGACGTCCTCTCTTTGCAAGATCGCGCCGGCGTCACCCGTCGTCGCATACCGCGTTGAAATCACGGTGAGTTCAACGGTCCACGCGTCCTTCTTTGCAAGATCGCCACCCGTCCACGGAAGCAGCCGGTATGTCCCTGATGTCACGGGCGAAATCGGCGGTGACGCGTCCATCTTTGCAAGACGCGACGCCTGCCGCTCGCCATCGCGCCGACGCTGCGCCATGCGGTTGCGCTCGGTGTACTCGGGATGCGCGGCTCGCCACTTGCGCCAGTAGTCGCGGTGATCGGCGGCCCAGACCCGCTGCGCCTGCGCCTGATTGGCGCGGTAATCCTCGTCGCGCCGACGCTTGCTCTGCTGCCAGCGTCGCCGACGCTCACGCTGGCAAGCAGCCTGACCGCAATACAGCTGCCCGCGGGACTGCGCGCGCGGCCGGAACGCCTGCTTGCAGGCCGCGCAACGCCGACCCTCCATGCTCACGCCTCCGCGCTCTCAGCAAAGCGCGAAGCCTGAACATACCGCCGACAACGACAACCGCTCGTCAGCTTGGAAGGTCGTCACCGGGTCAATTCAAATGAGCAAACCCGGGTCAATTCTGGTGAGCGCTGAGGGATTTACCCAAGACTCGGTAGAAGGGCCGCAGAGCATCGCTTACCCACTACCCGTGCCGACAGCGCCTGAACCTGCGCCCACAAGGCGCGGATCAGCGCGTCTTTCTCCGCGTGCGACAGATGGTCGAGGTTCGGAAGGTTGGTCACCCAAAGCTTGACTCATCTCGCCCGTGGTCATGCCAATGGGCCTACGACTCGGCCGGGCAGGTTGCCTCACGCCGGGGGGATGAACAGATACATTGGAGTTATGATGCCGAAAGCGCAGGGCGCACATAACGGAAGTTGATTGCGAAACATGAGCGGCAACTACCTTGACATTTATCGCTTCATTGCGGACAGATAGAG
>CAZZYU010000181.1:0-3489 GCA_964658375.1 uncultured Acetobacteraceae bacterium
CGGGCGGGCCGAGCAGGATCACGTTCTGACGGCCGTGGAGGAAGTCGAGTTGCCCGAGGTGCTCGATCACCTGCTTCTTCACCGAGCGCTGGAAGGTGAAGTCGAACTCCTCAAGCGTTTTGCGCGCCGGGAACCGCGCGGTCTTGATCCGGCCCTCCCCGCCATGACTGTCACGAGCGGACACCTCGGTCCCCAGCAGCGCCTCGACGAACTTCTCATAGCTCCAGGACTCCTCCCGGGCCCGCTCGGCCAGCACCGGGAACGCCCGGGCAGCCGCGGGCGCCTTCAGTGCCCGGAACAGATGGGTGAGCTCCGCCTGGCCGCTCATGCGATCAAAGCGTCATAGACCGACAGGGGCCGCTGCTCAACGACAACCTCGTGACGTTGTCGGCGGCGACGCTGGCGCTGGAGCTCGAGGCGATCCTGGTGCGCGGGGTCAACGATCGTCTGGTGCCCGGCGAAGATCCGGGCGTGACGAGCCGCCAGCTCACCGGTGTCCAACACGACCGCGGTGATCTCGCGCTGGCTGACTCGGACCTCAACCCGCCGGCCGGCGAACACCGGGTCGATCGAGTAGTCGTTGCGGTCGACCCGGATCAGCGGCTGCTGCGGCACCCTGATCACCTGACGCTTGTCGGTATCGACCGACACCCATCCCAACGGCCGCAGCTCGCGCTCGTGGGCGAGCCGCTCGGCCGGGACTGCCCGGGTCGTGCGGTGCTGACGAGCGTTCGCCTTGTCTGACCAGCGGTCGAGCTGGTCCTGGAAGTCGAGGTGGTTGACAAAGCGCCGGCGCGGCTCGAAGTTCTTCTCCAGATAATCGTGCTGGCGCTCCAGCTGCCCCTTCGCCTCGGGGTCGCCGGCGTCTAAGATAATCCAGCCGACCTGCAGCTGCCCGCAGAAGCCCAGGAACGCCTCGGTCGGCTTGCCGCGACCAGCGATCGCTGACTCCCGGTCCCACACCAGCTTCTCCGCACCGACCCCCAAGCGCTGCAGATTGCGCGCCAGCCCAGCCAAGATGTCCGGCGCCTCCTTGGAGAACACCAGGGTGCCGGCAAACGCGCGAGACCAACACGACTGGCTGGTCACGACCCATCCACGCCGGGACTCGCCATAGCCGACCGGCACATGCTCAGAGGGCTCCCACAGATCGCACTGGATCAGCTCCGCGGGCCGGTAGATCGTCCGCTGATAAGTCCGCTTCGCGATAAACCGCGGGCGGACCTCACGGACGTACTCGTCAAAGATCGTCTTGCCGCCCTGATAGCCGATCTCCTCCGCCAGCTCCCGCAACCGCTGCGAAGTCGTCGTCGAATCCTCGTCGAGCTGCTCGCAGATCCAGTCCTTGAACGGGTCCAGGATCGACCCGGCCGGCGCCCGCACGTACCTCGGCGGCTCCGACAAGGCCAACAACCTCGACACCGTGTCCCGCGCCAACCCGGTCCGCCGACTGATCGCCCGCTCCGAGAGCCCCTCAACCCGCTTCATCCGTCTCACCTCAGCCCACTGCTCCACGCCGACCAACCCGCTTCCTCCCGTCCGAACCGATGAGTTCGAACGAGCGTCACGACCCGGCCGGACACCCGGCCGCCGCGCCGAAGTGGCCTAGTTTTCGAGCGGCGCAGGTGGCCTAGTTTTCACCCGGCGCCCACATCTGTGCCGACGCGCCAAATTACTATTCGGACGGCTCCGTGGCAGACTCCGTGACATGGAGATGAGTGGTGGCCGTGACGACTCATTCGAGGTATCGCCCTCGCCAGAGTGGGCTGCGGAGAGCGATGACTTCGAGGGAACAAACGTCTGCCGAATCGCGGCTCTTTCCACCATGCTCGGCAACGATCGCGAGGCGGTCCGCCAGCTCGACCAGGAACTTCGGCAGCTCGGGTTCTCCGACCGCATCAGAAATGGCGACTGGAGCTGGGCCGGCGCCAGCCTCGGGAACGCGACGAGGCAACTCCGTCAGACTGATGACGCTCCGGAGAGACGGCGCATCCGTCAGTGGCAAACGATCAACGAGACTGCGCAGCCGGAAGACGCGATCAGATTCCTCATTGCGGTGCTCGGAAGCCGCTTAGAACGTGAGTCCGCCGCCGCCGCCGCAGCGCTCTGGCAGCTAGGAGAGCCGTCTGATTTGCGCGAGTTCTGGAACGGACCGCGGTGGTGGCGGCTTTGGGACTTCGCATCCGATTTCGAGCCCGGGGCACCGTTTGAGAGCTGGTGGGGTTTTCCCTGGAGCATCCCGCGATTTGTCGAAGCCGATCTTGATGAGGTTGGCGACCAAGATTGGGACGCTGACCGCTGGGCTGGTCTTCACGAACGAGCGCTGTCCCTAATGGGCGATCGCTACGGCGATTCATTGCTCATCCGAATGCTGACGGGCCTGCGACTGGCGCAGGGCGTTCGGTCCCGGGATCCAGTCGCGAGATCACTGGCCGCGGCCGCATTTGGGCCGGAGCCGACAAGTAACCGCGCTGAGTCGCCCCCGACGAGCCCGCATGCGACCCCGCCCGGTGCACTCGTTATCTCAATGATGATTCATGGAACTTGGGGCTGGAAGGGCGACTGGTGGCGGCCACAGGCCAACAATTTCCATGACTTCATTCTCCGCAATCATCGGCCAAACCTTTACAGCCGTGGTGCCAGGTTTAGCTGGAGCGGCGCATATCGCGAATCTCATCGGATTCAGGCAGCGAGTGACTTCTGTGATTGGCGGTACGAGGTTGCGCCCCATGGCCTTCAAACCGTGTTGGCACACAGTTATGGAGGGGAGGTTGCAGCTAGGGCCACCCTCACGGGGGCCGCCGTCGCGGAGCTTATCCTCCTCAGCGTCCCGGCAACTGCTCCCGTCGAGGCCGCTGCTGATACGGGGATCCGAGTCGTAGACGTCCGCCTCCAGTTTGACCCCATCTTGGCGCTGGCGCGAACACGACAGCGCCTCCGACCCCGGCCGAATGTTTCGGAGGTACTTTTACGCCAATGGCGCTACGACCACGGCGCTTCGCATCGCGAGGATGTCTGGCGCACGGAGGACGTCGCTCGCCGAGGCGGGATCTGATCCATGTCCGGGGGCAATCCGACACGCGGCTCTGAGCCTATTGCCTGGGGCTCAGGTCTCAGCGGCGCTCTCCCTTCCACGAATTTGCGGAATTCTTGGCCCGGGTAGGTTGTGCGCCGCAGGCTTCTGCTCTCGGCCGGATCCGGCAGCGGACCGATTGCGGCAGCTGGTTGTCGGGCGTCGACATCGTGCCGGGAGGGGCCGTTGCGCGTGTGATGTTGCTGGCCGGCGCGGTCGCGAGCCCCCGTGACGTGCGCGGCCGGCGCTGCGCGAGAGCTACTCGCTGATCTCCGAGGCGTTGGTCATGGTTCGAAGCCGGTCGACTGGCCGAGGTCGCGTTCCTTGTCGTGCGTCGGGGTGATTGGCTCGTTTTCCTGGCGTCGTGGCCAGTGACGAGAGGTCTCGCGCTCAGCGGGGTTCTTGGTCGGTTCGGG
>CAZZYU010000182.1:0-3449 GCA_964658375.1 uncultured Acetobacteraceae bacterium
AGCTCGCCGACCTGATGATGGTCGCGCCCGCCGACGTCGAGGACTCGATCATCCGCCTCGCCCAGAAGGCCCGCGCGGTCGGCATGCACCTGGTGCTGGCCACCCAGTCGCCGCGGGTCGACGTGATCACCGGCATGATCAAGGCCAACGTGCCCTCGCGGATCGCGTTCGCGGTGTCCTCGCAGACCGACTCGCGCGTCATCCTGGACCACAACGGCGCCGAGTCGCTGCTCGGACAGGGCGACATGCTGTTCTCACCGGTCGGCTCCTCCAAGCTGCAGCGCATCCAGGGCGCGTTCATCGACGAGGCCCAGATCCTCGAGATCACCGAGGCGTGGCGCCGGCAGGGCGAGCCCGACCTGCAGGAGGAGCTGCTGGAGGAGGTCGAGTCCGCCGACGATGGCGGGGATTCGGGCTCTGAGGACTCGCTTGACGCCAACGAGGACCCGCTGCTGGAGGAGGCGGTCTCGCTCGTGGCCCAGATGGGGACCGCCTCGACATCGATGCTCCAGCGCCGGCTGCGCCTGGGCTACACGCGCGCCGGCCGCCTGATCGACATGCTCGAGCGCCGCGGGATCATCTCCGGCTACGAGGGCTCAAAGCCCCGCCAGGTGCTGATCACCGAGGGCGACCTGCCGCGGATCCTCAGCCATCTCGCCGAGGCCGGGGGCGCGGCGCCCGGTCCGCCGTCTCCGGCACCCTCTCCCGTGGCCTCTCCGGCACCGTCGTCGGTGACCTCTCCGGCGCCCCCGCCGGCGCCCCCGGCGCTGGCCGCGGAACCGGAGCTCGGCGAGCCGGCGGCGGACGAGTTCGGCTGAGGCTCGCCACCGCGGGCGAGCGCCGGGCCGACCCCGGACGGCGCTGGTGGGCGCCAGTAGCCTTGCGAAGGCGATGGATGAGATCGGTGCTCAGCTGCGGGAAGCGCGGATGCGCGCGCGGATCGACATCAACGAGGTCGAGACCCGGACCAAGATCCGCGCCAAGTACCTGCGCGCGATGGAGAACGAGGAGTGGGGCCTGCTTCCCGGCGAGGTCTATGTCCGAAGCTTCCTGCGGACCTACGGGGACTTCCTGGGGCTCGACAGCCGCCAACTGCTCGACGACTACCGCCGGCGCTACGAGAGCCCGACCGATCACGAGCCGCCGCCGATCGCGCCGCTGGGCCGCGAGCGCCGGGAGCGCACCCGCGGACCGGGCCGGCGCAGCGTGCCGCCGTGGCTGATCGTCGGCGTCGTGCTCGTGGCGGTCGCCGTCGTGCTCTACGTCGTGGGCACGGGCAACGGTCCGTCCGGCACCCACACCGCCGCGCCGCGCGCCGCGCAGACGAGCACCCACCCCGCGACGACGCGCCGCCGCCGCCCCAAGGCCGTCCACCGCGCCGCCGCCAAGCCCAAGACGGTGCGGCTGTCGCTCGTGCCCACCAGTGCCGACGGAGTGTGGATCTGCCTGGTCAACGGCGCGGGCAAGCCGCTGATCGACGGGCAGATCTATGACCTCGGCCAGACGATCCCGACCGAGACCGCCGCGAAGCTGAAGCTGCTGCTCGGCAACGCGTCGGTGACGATGAAGGTCAACGGCGTCACCGTGCCGGTCGCGGCGTCCTCAGGTCCGATCGGCTACCAGCTGACCCCGACCGGCCATTCGCTGCTGTCGGCCGGCGACGAACCCTCCTGCAACCCGTGAGCGGCGGCGGGGGCGAGTCCGGCCCCGCGGTTGCGGCTCCGCGCGCGGGGATCCTGGTCACCGGCACCGAGGTGCTGACCGGGATCATCTCTGACCGCAACGGCCCCTGGCTCTCCGAGCGCCTGCGGGAGATCGGCGTCGATGCGGCGATGATCGAGATCGTCGGCGACCGTCCCGATGACCTGCTCGTCGCGCTGGGGGCGATGCGCGACGCCGGCATGTCGCTGATCGTCACCAGCGGCGGCCTGGGCCCGACCGCCGACGATCTCACCGCCGAGATCGTCGGGCGCTTCTGCGGCCGGGAGATGGTGCTCGACGCGGCGCTTGAGCAGCGGATCGCCGAGATCCTGGCGCCGCTCATGCGTCGCTGGCCCGACCTCGACGAGGCGGCCGTGCTGCGCGCCAATCGCAAGCAGGCCGTCGTGCCCGAGGGAGCGACCGTGCTGGAGCCCGTCGGCACCGCCCCCGGGCTGGTCGTGGCGCCCGGCGACGGCTCCTCGGGGCCCGGCCATCCGACGGTCGTCGTCCTGCCGGGGCCCCCGCGCGAGCTGCAGCCGATGTGGGAGACGGCGGTGGCCACCGACGCGTTCGCGCACGCGATCATCGGAGCCACCGAGTACCGGCGGGAGATCGTGCGTCTCTACGGGATCCCCGAATCGGAGATCGCCGGCACCCTGGAGGCGGCGACCGCCGCCGGGCTGGCGCTGGACGACCTGGAGATCACCACCTGCCTGCGCCGCGGCGAGATCGAGATCGCCACCCGCTTTGAGCCCGCCGCCCAGGACGATTACGACGCGCTGCTGGAGTTCGTGGCCCAGCGCCATGCCCGGACGCTGTTCTCACGCGACGGCGCCACGATCGACGAACTGCTGGCGGGACTGCTCGCCGGCCGCACGCTCGCCGTCGCCGAGTCCTGCACCGCGGGGCTGCTCGCCGCCCGGCTGACCGAGCGCCCCGGCGCCTCGGCCTACTTCCTGGGCGGCGGCGTCGTGTATTCCAACGCGGCCAAGGTCGACCTGGCCGGGGTGGACCCGGCGCTGATCGAGCGGGTCGGAGCGGTGTCGGCCGAGGTCGCGCAGGCGCTGGCGGAGGGGATCGCGCGGCGCTTCGGAGCCGAGCTGGGCGTGGGGATCACGGGGATCGCGGGTCCCGAGGGCGGCACCCCGGAGAAGCCGGTGGGGCTGGTCTGCATCTCGGTGTGGAGCGCCGACGGGCGGCGGATCACCCGCGCGCCGCAGCTGCCCGGCAGCCGGGCCGACATCCGCGACCGCTCGGTGACGGTCGCGCTGCATCTCCTGCGCCGGTTGCTGCTCGGCGGCGCCGACGAGGGGTCGGGTGGGGCGGCCGTGTCGATTTCCGCGGCGTGACCATCGCTGCTGCGGGGAGCACCGGGCGACCACCGCCCAGGCCCCACCGCTGACCTCCCGGGGCGTATCCCTGAGCGGGTTGTCGCTGGGCGGGACACACCCGCTCAGAGCTCGTCGGCGTGCGCTTCTGGCACGGTTGTGGCGCACGTCTGTGACGTCTGCGTCTTGTTCTGTCACCGGCCCCGGATCTACGGTTCTCTTCCGTCCGCGGCCGGTCCTACCGTGTCCAGTTCAACGCGCAATGACGACAGGAGCCAGCATGAGCGAAAACGACAGAGGCGCAACCGTCGGCGCGTCCGATCCCAAGGCCGACGCCAAGCGTCAGGCGGCCCTGCAGGGCGCTCTGACCCAGATCGAGCGGCAGTTCGGCAAGGGCACCGTGATGCGGATGGGCGATCC
>CAZZYU010000183.1:0-3439 GCA_964658375.1 uncultured Acetobacteraceae bacterium
CGGTCACCGGCGACGACGAGGACAACATCCTGATCTGCCAGGTGGCCAAGGAGAAATACGGGATCGACCGGATCGTGGCCCGCGTCAACAACCCCCGCAACCTCGACCACTTCAAGCTGCTCGGGGTCCAGCCGGCGGTGTCGGCCACCGATCTCATCCTGCGCCTGATCGAGCACGAGGTGCCGGAGTACGGCCTCGTCCAGCTGCTCGCGCTCGAGGAGGAGCATCTGGAGATCATCGAGCTGGAGGTGGGCAAGGGCTCGGAGGCCGACGGCGCCGCCGTGCGCGAGGTCACGCTCCCCGACGGTTCGCTGATCATCTCCGTGCTGCGTGACGGGGCCGGATTCGTGCCCAAGGGCGACTCCCTGATCCGGGCCGGCGACCAGGTGCTGCTGATCCTCGATCCCGGTCTGGAGAACGAGATCACGCCGCGCTTCGCCCCCGGGGGCGTCCAGGAGTCAGTGCGGGGGTAGCGCGGCGGTCATGCCCGACCGGGATGTCGACTACCTGATCATCGGCGGCGGGATCGCCGGCGGACAGTGCGCTCGCACGCTGCGCCGCCGCGGCGCCGACGGCTCGATCCTGCTCGTCGGACGCGAGCCCGATCTGCCCTACGACCGCCCGCCGCTGTCCAAGGGCTACCTGCGGGGCGTCGAGACCCGCGCCGGGGCCGCCATGGAGGACGCGACGTGGTATGCCGACAACGCGATCGAGGCGCTCGCCCGGACGTCGGTCACCAAGCTCGACCTCCAGGCCCGGACGGCGAAGCTCTCCACCCGGGAGGAGGTCGGCTTCGGCCAGGCGCTGCTGGCCACGGGGGCCAACGTGGTGCGCCTCAACGTTCCCGGCAGCGAGCTGGAGGGCATCCACTACCTGCGGACGTTCGGCAACAGCGACGCGATCCGCGCGGAGTGCACCGGTGCGGATGGGGGGCCGGCGGGCAAGCGGGTGGTGCTGATCGGCGGCTCCTACATCGCCAGCGAGGTCGCGGCGACGCTCACCCAGCTGGGCTGCCGGTGCACGATGGTGATGATGGAGCCGCTGGCGCTGAGCCGGAGCTTCGGCGCGCAGGCGGGTCGCTTCTTTCACGACACCCTCGCCGACCACGGCATCGTGCTGCATCCCGAGGACGAGCTCGAGCGCTTCGAGGGTGCCGACGGCCACGTGACCCGCGTCGTCACCAGGTCCGGACGGGTGCTGGAGGCCGACGCCGTGGTGATCGGCGCCGGCGTCAGGCCCGATGTCATGCTCGCGCGCGCCGCCGGCCTGGAGCTCGGCGACAGCGGCGGGGTGCGGGCCGACGCGCGGCTGCGCAGCTCGGTCGACGGGGTCTACGTCGCCGGTGACATCGCGGAGTACGTGAGCGTCGTCAATCCCGTCCCCGGGGGCGGCGGTCGCCGCCAGCGCGTGGAGCACTGGGACGTCGCGTTTCATCACGGCCGGACGGTGGCGCTCAACATGCTCGGCCACGCGGTGGAGCACGACGCGGTGCCCTACTTCTTCTCAGACCTCGCCGACTGGGCCGCGATCGAATCCGTGGGGCCCGCCTATGAGTGGGATCGGGAGATCGTGCGCGGCTCCTATGAGGAGGGCGCGTTCACCACCTTCTACCTGCGGGCCGGGGTCCTGCAGGGCGCGCTGACGGTGGGGCGCTCCGACGATCTGCAGGCCGCCCGCCGGCTGATCGCCGCCGGCACCGAGCTTGGCGAGGCCGACGCGCTGGGCGATCTGTCGACCGACCTGGACGGCGTCGGCACCTGACGCGCCGCCGGCGACCTCCGGCCCGGGTACGGTGAGGTACCGCACAGACGGGGTTCCCGATCAGGCGCTACGGTCTGAGACGGTCGAGAGGAAAAGGAGCGTCGATGGCGGCAACGATGGCGTCGGGCACCGAAGCTGCGAGCGCGGCGACGTCGGCGATCGACGCGCCGGCGCCGCCCGGCCCGCGCGGCCGACAGGCCGTTCGGTGGCTGCAGCTGCTGGCCGAGCAGGAGGGCCCGCTGAACTTCCTGGACCGGATGGGGGCGCGCTACGGCAACGTCGCCCAGCTGGTCACGCCGCTGCAGAAGGTCTGCGTGGTGCGCGGCCCGGAGGCGGTTCGCCACGTGCTGCTCGGCAACCAGGACAACTACCGCAAGTCCAACCAGTACGAGCTGCTGGAGCCCGTGCTGGGCAAGGGCCTGGTCACGAGCGAGGGCGAGCTGTGGCAGCGCCAGCGCAAGCTCGTCCAGCCGATGTTCGCCAAGCGTCACCTCGGCGTGTTCGCCGATCACATGGCCGAGGCGGCCGGCACGGCGCTTGACGCGTGGGAGCGCCAGTGGCCCGACGGCCATCCGCTGGAGCTCTCCGAGGAGATCCTGCACATCGGCCTGGACACGGTCGGCCGGGCGCTGGTCGGTCATGACTTCACCGATCGCGCCAGTGAGTTCGGCGCCGCGCTGGGCAACGCCCTGCACCAGGTCGGCGCGATCAGCCGCGCCGCGAGCGTCAGCGCGACCCAGTACCTGCCCCACATGACGATCATGCGCTCCGCGATGCTCACCCAGCGTCGCCGCTACCGCAGCGGGATGGACAGCGCGGCGGTGCTCGCCCAGATCGCGACCGACATCATCGACGAGCGCCTGCGCAACGGCCACGGCGACTCCGACGATCTGCTGGCGCTGCTGATGGGGGCAACCGACGAGGAGACCGGCGAGCGGATGAACCGCCAGCAGGTGCTCGACGAGCTGCTCACGTTCACCGCCGCCGGCCACGAGACGACCGCCCACGGCCTGTCGTGGATGTACTACCTGCTCTCACAGCACCCGCTCGCGCGTGAGCAGATGGAGGCCGAGGTCGACGAGGTCCTCGGCGGGCGGGTTCCGACCAACGACGACGTCGAGAACCTGCCCTGGACCCGCGCCTGCTTTGAGGAGGCGATGCGCCTCTATCCGCCGGTGTGGCACGTCCAGCGGGTCCCGATCGAGGACGATGTCATCGGCGGTTACCGGATCGAGCAGGGCACCCTGATCTTCGTCTCGATCTGGTCGACGCACCGCGATCCGACGGTGTGGGAGAACCCGGCGGGATTCGATCCCCGCCGCTTCCTCGGCGACGCGCCCAAGCAACGGCCGCGGTTTGCCTACCTGCCGTTCAGCGGCGGGCGCCGGATCTGCGTCGGACAGGGCTTTGCGATGATGAACGCCACCATCCTGGCGGCGATGATCGCCCAGCGGTTTCGCTTCGACTTCATCCCCGGGGCGCCGATCGTGCTCGATCCGACGGTCACGATCCGTCCGCTGCACGGCATCCCGGTCACCATCCACCGCCGCTGAGCCGGGCCGCCGTCGCCGAGGCCGGCCGGCCCACCGCCGGCCCACCAGCGCGTCACGGACGCGTCACGACCCGTTCCAGGCGTAGGCGGTGATCCAGTCGATGTCGAGGTTGGTGTGGGTGGGGG
>CAZZYU010000184.1:0-3418 GCA_964658375.1 uncultured Acetobacteraceae bacterium
CCAAGCCCCGGTCCGCCGCGGCGCGGCCGCGCAAGTCCGCCGGCTGAACCGGTCGCGGCCCTCGGCCTGGCGGTCGCTCAGGCCGCCGCGGCGACCCGGGCGAGGTTGCGCAGCAGCAGCGAGATCAGCGGGCCGTAGCTGAGGGCGACCGCCGCCTCGAGCGGGGCGGGCGCGTGCAGCTCGATCCTCACCTCGCACCCCTCGCCCCGGGGCCGAACCTCGTGGCGCATCCTCAGCAGCCCGACGCGCCAGTCCCACGCTTGACCGGGGACGACCGACAGGATTCGCGCCGGGACCGGGATCGCCCCGGCGAGCCTGACCACGCCGAGGGCTCCGGACCGGACCTCGGGCTCGCCCAGGCCGACCGCGCCTCTGATGTGGGGCGCCCAGGTGTGCCACAGCGACGGACGGGCCAGCAGCCGCCAGACGACGTCGGGCGCGGCGGTCGAGGTGGCCGAGAACGAACGGATGCCCGATGTCTACCCGGCGGCGAGCGCCGTCATCGCCAGCTCACCGAGCTGGTGCTCGGCAGCCCGCAGTGCCTCGGGCTCGATCCGCCGCCGGGCGGGGATCAGCAGATCGGACACGATCAGCAGCGCCCCTGCCTCCAGGCCCCGGCGCCCGGCCAGCGCCAGCAGCGTCGCCGCCTCCATCTCGACCACCGACGCGCCGGCGGCCGCCCAGGCGTCCTCCTGGCCCGCCCGCTCGTCGTAGAACAGGTCGGTGGACACCGCGACCCCGGGGCGGGCGCTGCCGGCGCCCGCGGCGAGCAGCCGGGTCAGCAGCTCCGGCGACGGCACCACCCGGTCGGTGGCCCCCAGCGCCCGGCTCGTCCCATCGGCGGCGATCGCGCCGGTGACGATCACCAGCTCACCGAGCTCCAGCCCGGTGACCAGCGCGGCGCAGGTGCCGACGCGCAGCAGCGTGCGCGCGCCGAGGTCGGCGAGCTCGGCGATCACGATCGCCGCACTCGGCCCGCCCATCCCGGTCGACTGGATCGTCAGCGCCCGCCCGTCGAGCCGTGCCGCGCCGCTGTAGCCCCAGAGCCCGCGGTTGTGGTTGAACATCCTGGGCTGCTCCAGCAGCGCCTGGGCGAGCAGCAGCGCGCGGCCGGGGTCGCCGGGCAGCAGCACGCGGTCGGCCAGTGGCGCGGTCGGCTGCAGGTGGATCGGATCAGACACGGCGACCGAGCCTAAAAGACCAGCGAACGGTCGCACTTAGACTCGGCCGCGGTGGCCGATGTCTCGACGCGTTCCGATCTGGAGCCCGCGGTCCGGAGGGATGGCCTGCTGGCGCCCGGGCGCCCGGTCCTCGTCCTGTACTCGGGCGGTCGGGATTCGACCTGCCTGCTCGATCTCGCCGTGCGCATCGCCGGTGCCGAGCTCGTTCACGCCCTCCATGTCAACTACAGCCTGAGGGTTGGCGCCGAGGGCGACGAGGCGCACTGCGTCGAGGCGTGCGCGGCGTGGGGGGTGGCGCTCGAGATCCGCCGGCCGGTGCGCGAGCCCGGGAGCACGGGGGACGGCAACCTGCAGGCGTGGGCCCGCCGCGAGCGGTATGCGGCCGCGCGTGAGCTGGCCGCGGTGCGCGGGGCCGAGCTCGCCGTCGGCCACACCGCGACCGATCAGGTCGAGACGATCCTGTACCGGCTCGCGTCCTCGCCCAGTCGCCGCGCACTGCTCGGCATGCCCCGCGTGCAGCGACCGCTGATCCGGCCGCTGCTGGGATTCACGCGCGCCCAGACCGCCGACCACTGCCGGGCGCGGGGCCTGACCTGGCGCGAGGACCCCACCAACGACACCGATGCCTACGCGCGCGGCCGCGTCCGCCACGAGCTCGTGCCCGCCCTGGAGCGGATCCACCCGGCGGCGAGCGCCAACGTGCTGTCGCTCGCCGAGATCCTCGCCGCCGAGGCCGCGGTGCTCGACGAGCTCGTCGACGGCGTGCTCGGCGGGGCCGAGACGGTGGCGGTGGCGACGCTGCGCGCCCAGCCCCCGGCGCTGCGCCGGTTGATCGTCCAGCGGCTCGCCGACGCGGCCGCCGGGGAGCCCGCCGCCGGAGTGGCCCGGCGCGCCGACGAGGTCGCCGCGCTGCCCGCCCGGGGTGTCGCGTCGCTGGATCTGCCCCATGGGGTGCGGGCCACCGTCCGCCGGGGCGTCGTCGCCTTCGGTCGCACGCCGCCGCGTCGTCCATAGACTCCGCGCAATGACAGACGACCCGGCGATCGGCGAGATCCTCGTCTCGGCCGAGGACCTGACGCGCCGCGTCCGGGAGCTCGCCGAGGAGATCAACCGTGACTACGCCGGCCGCGAGCTCGTGCTCATCGGGGTGCTCAAGGGGGCGGTGTTCTTCGTCTCAGACCTGATGCGCCACCTCGAGATGCCGGTCGAGGTCGACTTCATGGCGGTGGCCTCCTACGGCTCGGCGACCAAGTCCTCGGGCGTGGTGCGGATACTCAAGGACCTCGACGCGGCGATCGAGGACCGCCACGTGCTGATCGTCGAGGACATCGTCGACTCCGGGCTGACGCTTCAGTATCTGCTGCGCAACCTCGCGGGGCGCAATCCGGCCTCGCTGGAGGTGTGCGCGCTGCTGATCAAGCCCGAGCGTCGCAAGGTCAACCTGGAGACCCGCTATGTCGGGTTCGAGATCCCCGACGAGTTCGCCATCGGCTACGGCTTGGACCACGCCGAGCGCTACCGCAACCTGCCCTTCGTCGCGGCGCTGAGGCAGTGAGCACGAGGTGAGGCCGGCGAAGCTCGCGGGGTGGCTTGACGGCTCAACCATGCTGCTACGCTTGCTGATCCGCGGCACCAACCCCGTGAGCGGGAGCGGCGCCGAACCTCCAGCAGGGCCACCGTTATGAGCAGGTTCTTCAAGAGCGCCGCGTTTCCGATTCTGATCGTCGTCGTCCTGGCGTTCTTCGCCCAGAAGCTGATCGGGAGCTCAGGCCACAGCCATCCTCAGTCGTTCGGGAACCTGGAGTACTCGCTGACCCACGGCGACGTGGCCAAGCTGACGCTGGACCAGAAGTCAAACAGCGCCGAGGTGACCCTCAAGGACGGCACCAAGTACACCGTCGGCTATCCGGACTCCTACGCGCCGCAGTTGATCAACCAGGCCAAGTCCGATGTCTCGGCGCAGAACTTCAACGTCCAGACGAAGTCCTCCAGCGCCTGGCTGTCGCTGCTGACCTACCTGCTGCCGGTGATTCTGTTCCTCGGGTTCTGGCTGTTCATCATGAATCAGGTCCAGGGCGGCGGCTCCAAGGTCATGTCGTTCGGCAAGTCGCGCGCCAAGCGGATGTCGGTCGACTCGCCGAAGATCACCTTCCGCGACGTCGCGGGCGTCGACGAGGCCGTGGAGGAGCTGCACGAGATCAAGGAGTTCCTGGAGAACCCCAAGAAGTTCCAGGCGC
>CAZZYU010000185.1:0-3395 GCA_964658375.1 uncultured Acetobacteraceae bacterium
CCCCGGCCGCCTCGGCGGCCACGAGCGCCGCCAGCAGCCGGCGGGCCAGGGGGGCGGAGGCGGAACGGGCAGAGGGGGCGGACTCGGTTGCCGGGTCGCCGGACCCCGCGAACGCGGCGAGCATCGCCGGCCAGACCGCCTCGGAGGCCATGATGTTGGCCTGGCAGGAGACCGCGTCGGCCTGGATGTCGCCGGCGAAGGCCATGCAGTCCGGGCCGGTCCAGCAGGCGACACCGCCGCGGGCGTCGAGCATCGCCACCTGGCGCGAGGCGACCGCCGGGTCGTCCGTAAGCAGCGACGCCAGCGCCTCGGCGGCGGTCATGCCGCCGGCCATCAACGACAGTCCGCGCGGGCCGTAGTCGATCCGGGCGTTGGCCTGGGTGGCCACCGCGCCGACTCCGGCGCGCGCCCACGGCACGACGGCCCCCACCCCGAACCAGTGCGACTGGACGGCCACCCCCAGCTGGCCGGTGGCGCCATCACGGGCGATGATGGAGTAGGTCACACGGCCCGACTCAGCCGGTGACGATCCGGTTGAACCGCCGCAGCGCGAACGGGACGCAGATCGCCAGGATGATCAGGCACCAGCCGACCATCGCGACCTCCGGGTGGTTCAGCTGCCAGGAGCCGCCCGGGTTGTGGTAGGCGGGCGTCGTCAGCGAGCGCACCGCGGCGACCAGCGCCGAGATCGGGTCCCAGTCGGCGATCGCGCGCGGGACCGCGTCCATGCCGGCGATCTGCACGAACGTGCCGCCCATGAACGTCAGCGGCAGGATCACGATGAAGCCGACGCCCTGGACCGCGTCGGGCGAGCGGACGAGCATGCCGAACAGGACCCCGCACCAGGTGAAGGCGAACATCCCGAGCACCATCAGCCCCAGCAGCTCGGCGCCGTGCAGCACGGTCAGGTGCGGGCGCCAGCCCAGCGCCAGACCGACGCCGATCGTGATCGCGATCCCGAGCACCTGCTCGCAGAACTGACCCATCACCTCGCCGGTGATGATCGCCAGGCGGTTGATCGGCATCGAGCGGAAGCGGTCGATCACGCCCTCGGTCATGTCGCTGGCAGTCGCGGTCCCGGCACCGATCACGCCGAAGGCGAGCGACTGGGCGACGATCCCCGGGAAGAGGTAGTCCTTGTAGCTGATCCCCGGCACGTGGATCGCCGAGCCGAACACGTACAGGAACAGCAGGATGAAGATGATCGGCTGGATCGTGACGTCGAGCAGGCGCTCCGGGACGCGGGGGATCGCGCGCAGGCTGCGCGCGGTCAGCAGGCCGGTGTCACGCACGAAGCGGACCGGTCCCCCGGAGGACCGCTCGCCTCCGGCGCTCGTGGGACGGGCGGCGACCGAGCTCATACGTTGGCCTCCTCGGGCGTGCGATCGTCGGTGTCAGATTCGGTCTCGGCAGCGGAGTGGCCGGTGAGGGCGAGGAACGCGTCGTCGAGGGTCGGGCGGCGCAGGGCGATCTCGTCGACGGGGATCCCCGCCTCCTGGATCGCGCCGGCGACGCGGGCGAGATCCGCGGCCTCCTCCGGAGCGGCCACCGAGACGGTGCGCTGCTCCTGGAGGGGGGTGATCTCGAAACGCTCGCCCAGCAGCGCCGTCAATTGCGCGAATGCGTCGCCGTCGGCGGCGACGACGTCGACGCGCTGCTGGCCGACCTGGGCCTTGAGCTGCGCCGGGGTCCCCGCGGCCACCTCGCGGCCGTGGTCAAGCAGCACCACGCGGTCGGCCAGCGCGTCGGCCTCCTCCAGGTACTGGGTGGTCAGCAGCAGGGTGACGCCCTCGGCGACGAGCTCCCGCACGGTGGACCAGACCACCTGGCGGCTGCGCGGATCAAGGCCGGTCGTCGGCTCGTCGAGGACGAGCACGTAGGGCCGGTCGATCAGGCCCGCGGCGAGGTCGATGCGCCGCCGCTCACCGCCCGACAGGTTCTTCACCAGGCGGTCACGGACCTCGCGTGCGTCAAAGCGCTCGAGCAGGCCGTCGGCGACGCGCCCGGCCTCCCGCACGCCGCGCCCGCGCAGCCGGGCCATGAGCACGATGTTCTCCCGCGCGGTGAGGTTCTTGTCCAGGGCGGCGAACTGGCCGGTGAGCGAGATCCGCTCACGCACCCGCGCCGCGTCGCGGACGACGTCCAGGCCGGCGACCTGAGCGCTGCCCGCATCCGGCGCGATCAGCGTGGCCAGCATCCGCACGGTCGTCGTCTTGCCGGCGCCGTTGGGCCCGAGCAGCGAGACCACGGTGCCCTCCTCGACCTGCAGGTCAAGCGCGTCGACGGCGCGGAACTCGCCGAAGCGCTTGCTCAATCCCGTCGTCTGGATCGCGATCTGTGTCATGGTCCGTAAAAGTACATCGACTGAAGGATTTCTGCAAGTGAAAGTTTCGCTGGTATCCTTGGGCGGAACCGCCGGCTCGGATGACGCCGGGTGGTTGTACCCCGGAATGAGCGTTGACGAGACATCCCTGGGCCCGCCGGAGGACCCCGCGTCCGACGAGGTCCTGCACGAGCTGATCGCCGACGAGATGGGCGAGCGGATCGCCGAGATGATGCGCGTGGCGCGCCGCGCGCAGGAGGCCTGGCACCGACGTGAGCATCCCGAGGAGGGGTTGCGTGAGCGCAAGCGCCGACTCACCCGCCAGCTCATCTCCGACGCGGCCACGACGCTGTTCGCCACCCGGGGCTTTGATCACGTCAAGGTCTCCGAGGTCGCCGACCGTGTCGGGGTCTCGGAGAAGACGATCTACAACTACTTCCCCACCAAGGAGTCGATGGTGCTCGACACCGCCGACGAGCTCGTGGAGAGGCTCGCGTCGGCGCTGCGCGAGCGGGCGCCCGGCGAGACGCTGACCGACGCGGTCGTGCAGGCGCTCGACGCCGACGCCGCCCGCTTTGACCTGGCGGATGCGCTCGTGGAGTTCGTCCCCGCGTTCGTGGACATGATCGAGCACACCCCGGCCCTGCACGCCGCGTGGCTGGAGGTGCATGCCCGCCTCGCGCGGGTCGCCACCGAGGAGCTCGCCGCGCAGGCGGGAATCGATCCGCGCGATCCCGAGCCGATCGTCGCCGGCCGGGCGCTCGTCGGCCTGGTCGACGTCGGCATGCAGTCGCGCGTGCGTCACACCCGGGACGGCCTGCGCGGGGACGCGCTGCGCGCCGCGGTGCTCGCCGACATCCAGCGCGCCGGACGGCTGTTGGAGACGGGGCTGTGGTCGTTTCACCTCGCGCGCGGGGCTCGCGCCAAGAACCAGGTGATGGAGGCCGCCCGGGCGGCCGAGGAGGCGCGCGACCAGGTCGTCACGGCCCTGCGGGAGGCGCGCGCGGCATGGGACGACGCGCGCCGTCAGTCGCGCGCGGCCGCGGAGGAGGCGCGCCGTCAGACTCGCGGG
>CAZZYU010000186.1:0-3347 GCA_964658375.1 uncultured Acetobacteraceae bacterium
TAAGAGCTCGCGCTCCGCGTTGCTCAGCATGGTGAGCCCCGGTGCGATCGCCCGGAAGGTGACTGCCGCTGCCATCGGCCCCCCGTCGGGACGATCGGGTGCGTCGGTGAGGATCTGCGCGAGAACCGCGTCGTACATCGCCTCGGCGAGATCCGGATCGTGGTGCTCGGGCGGCGTTGCCAGGAGCGTCTGGATGACGCCGACCCCCGCCGCCTGGATCATGCCGACCGCGCGCGGCTCGCTCACGCGCAGCCGCCCCGCGGCCGCGACTCGATGCACCCGCGCCTCCAGGACGCGTCTGCCTGATTGCGCGCCGGGTGAGCGCGCCACCCTGGCCGGATCGCTCAGGAGACGAAACAGGGCCGGGTTGGCGACGCCGAATTCGATCTGCGACTGCCAGCCTGCCGCGCCCGTGATGCACCGCTTCGGCATTGCGCCCGTCGGGATCGAGCACGACGCGGCGCCGCGGCAATCGCTCAGACTGTGCGGCGATCCGCTTGGATCGAAGCGCCGACGAGCATCTCGTGCCGCGATGCGACGGAGATGAACGCGTCGACGACGTCGGGGTCGAACTGGCTGCCGGCACAGTCCTGCAGTTCGCGCAGGGCGTCCGCGACGCTTCTCGGCTCTCGGTAAGGGCGGGGCGCGATCATCGCGTCGTAGGTGTCACACACGGCGATGATCCTGGAGCCGAGGGGGATATCGTCGCCGGCGAGACGGTCGGGATACCCGTTGCCGTCCAGGCGTTCGTGGCTTGACCGTACGAGCGTTGCGGTGTTCGCGAGGGAGGGAGCGGCGGCGACGATCCGCTCGCCGATCAGCGTGTGACAGCGCATGAAGGCCCATTCCTCCTCGTTGAGCGGACCCGGCTTGTTGAGGATGCTCTCGGGGATCCCGGTCTTGCCGATGTCGTGCAGCTGCGCGGCCAGACCGATGCGTGTGACCTCGTGTTCAGGAAGGCCCAGCTCCTGCGCGATGGCGACCGACTGTTCCGCGACACGGCTGATGTGGGTGCTGAGCTCCGTGTCTCGCTCGATCAAGACCTGGACCAGGGCGGCGGTGGCCTGGACGCTGACAGTGGCACGGCTGGTTTTCTGGGCGTACATGCGTTCATCGGCGAGCCGGAGCGCGTCGCTGGCGCCTGCCGCCTCAGAAGGCATCCAGGAGACGCCCCATGAGCAGCCGACCTCCCAGCCCTGCCCTCCATCGCTCAGTGCAGCCACCGCTGCCCGCACGAGCCGGTCGCCCTCCGTCGGGTTGACCTGCGCGAGCAGGCAGAACTCGTCGCCGCCCATTCGGTAGGCGGCAGCGGTGGTGGTTGCCTTCAGGCGCCCGGCGAATCGGGCGAGCAGGGCGTCGCCTGCGCTGTGTCCGTAGGTGTCGTTGTATTGCTTGAAACCATCGAGGTCGAACATTCCGACCATCAGCTCGTGATCGACATCAACGCCGGGGAGCACTTCTTCGAGGTCGCGCTTGAACGCTCGGCGGTTGCCCAGACCGGTGAGGGGATCAGTGATCGCCTCGTCGATGCTGGCCACGAGCAGCCGCGCATTCTCGGCCGCCAGGCGTGTGGCGCGCCGGTAGAACAGCGCGAACGCGAGCAGCAGGAGGACGATCGTGGCGAACGAACCGATCACCGCCTGGTTCTTCGCGGCAGCGGCTCGCCGGCTGTAGGTCCGTGCGACATTTGTCAAGAGGCCCAAGGTCGCGGCCACGTGTTTCTGCAACGTGACGTTGTCCCGGTTCACGAAGTCATGGCCAGCCCCGGTGTATCCGCTCCGGGACGCCCCGGCGTCGACGATCTGCTGCATGATGGGTCCATCGGCATCAACCGTGGCCGGCGTCCGTGAGAGCGACGCCGGCGCCCCTCCGGACGTGATCAGGCTCCGCAGAGTCCGGCGAATGAAGTCTTGATCGGAGGCGATCCTCGCCCGCGCCCGGCCGGCAGAGCCAGGCACGTGGGGAGCGACCGAGAACGGCGCGTTCTCCAGGTCCACCAGCGCAAACCGGACCGATCCAATCCGTGCTTCCGCTTGGCGACTGGCGTCCGAGTGCTGCTCAAGCAGCACGATCGTGCCGCCGGCACCGGCACCCAGCACGACGACAACCACGAGAACTGCCTGCGAGCGGAGCATGGTGAACCAGCGCGTCATCATCGTTGTGCTGTCATCGACGGTTCGTCGCAGCCGCATGAGGAAACTCGGCTCAGACGGGTCGTTCGTCTGGCGCGGTTGTGTAATCGGTTCGAAAACCCGTCTGGTCGGGCGCAGGTCGCTGCGCTACGCTGATGAGGTCAGATAGCGATGGCACCCAGAGGGCGAGACCTTCTTTCTGAACGTCCCCTTCCCGCGAAAGCCGCCTGATCTTCTGATGGCCGAAAGTCCACCCAAGGGTGGGCTTTCCGCGCTTAACAGGTGCGCGTGGTCGGCCTCAAGCCCTGCGGCGCGGGGTTGCGGCGGATCACGGCAGGATGTCGTTCAGCGTCGCCTTGAACCGGTCGCCCGACTCCTCGAGTTCGCCCTCGATGTGCAGGCGGGCGGGCCCGGTCTCGGTCCACAGATCGAGGAAGTAGGCCCAGCCCGGCAGTTCCGGATCGTCGGACTTGGTGATCGCCTCAACCCCGTAGATCTCGCGGGGCGGCAGCACGAGCGCCTCGGGGCAGTCCTCCTCGACGCGACGGCGCAGGTCCTCGACTCTGAGCCGCTCACCGGACAGCTCGCGCAGCTCGTCGTACTCGCCGTCCACGACGAGGCCGACAACATCCTCCAGCGCTCGGAACATCGCGTCGGGCATCGCCTCGAGCGATTCAACGACGGCTTCCCGTCCGCCCAACTGATCGCTCGGCGTCAGGTCAAGGCGACTGTAGAAGTAGTCCTCGCACGCCGCCCGCGCCTGGCGGCAGACGCCCTTGGGCAGCCCCGCGGTGCTGAGCGCGAACACCGCCGCGGCAATCGCGTCCTCGAGCGTTCCGTGGCGGCGCGTGAGCTGCGCGGTGACCGCTCGACCATGCTCGGTGTCGCGGGCCATCGAGGAGCCGTCCAGCAGAATCGAGGGGGCGTCATGGCGGCTGTAGCCCGCGCAGGCTCGAACCGCAGAGTGAAAGACCAGCAGGTGGTCGCCCATCACTCCCCCATGCGTGACCGGTCGGCGTACCTCATCCCGTGCCGCCGGCTCACCGCACGCGTATGGGGTCGCTCGGTCACGACCGAGCATCCTACGGACAACGCCCGAGCCGCTGCGCGAGACGGCGAGACGGAGTCCCTGCCGCGGTCAGGCGCCGCGAGTGGACGGCCTGCCGCGGTCAGGCGCCCACGGCCGCCCGCGGCGGGGTATCGCGTTCGCCTGCT
>CAZZYU010000187.1:0-3313 GCA_964658375.1 uncultured Acetobacteraceae bacterium
TGCCCTTGTCGGTGAGCAGGCCGCTGGAGAACAGGCCGACGCCCTTGAGCACCGGCGGGTCCTTCAGCAGGTACTGGGCGAAGCTGCGGATGCGGGGGTTCTTGTAGCTGAGGTACTCGGCCTCGTTGAGGTAGGTGGCCGCGGTTGCGGGGGAGAAAAACCCCTGACCGCCCTTCTGTGGCGGGCTGGTCACGAAGCCGTATTCGGTCGAGTAGATCGGGAACGTCTTCTTGGCCCCGTAGTGGGCGGTCACCTTCTGGGTCTCGGTCGTGAGGCGACCGATGACCGGGAGGATGATCGCCTGGCTGCCGATCCCCTTGGTCGCGGTGGGGGTGAACGTCGACGCGTAGGGGTGCGTCGAGAAGCCCGACGCGTCGAACAGGCCCGGGTTGTCCTTCTTGAACGACCGCGCGGCGGCCGCGGTCGTCGGGCAGCCCGCCAGCTTGGCTGCGGTGCCGGTCAGCCGCTGGTACTTGGCGTTGACGCAGTACAGCGTCTGGATGTACGGAATCGGCCAGGTGATCGCGTAGTCGCCCGGCAGGCCCTGAGGGTGCGCCTTGTTCTTGACGCCGCTTCGGCCCTGGCCGGCGAGCTCGCCGATCAGGATCGTGCTGCCCTTCTGGTACTTCTGCAGCGCGCTCCACCCGCTCTTGACCAGATTGCGGTAGTAGCCCGCCGCGACGTCGTAGCCGTCGAACTTCGAGGTGGCGTCGACGGCCTGGGGGCCGAGGTCCTGGCCGAAGTTCGGCTCGTTCCACAGCGACCAGAGGCTCACCTTGGGCAACGCGCTCGACGCGCCCGCGGGCTTGAACTTGCCGTCGAAACGCTGCGCGACGGCCTGCACGAAGGATCCGTAGTCCGCGGCGTTGACCTTCCACCCGAAGCGGCTCTTGATCGCCTTGTTGGGCACTCCGCTGCCCTGAGCCCAGTTGGGCGGCGGCCCCGTGAGATCGAGGTCGACCGTCAGGCCCTCGGCCTTGGCGGTGGTGACGATGTTGTCCAGCACGGCCCAGTTGGCGGCGGGATAGGCGCCGGGGTTGGCGGCCTTGAAGCCCTTGGGCGCCGTCTTGGCGTTCGGGGAGGGCGCGATGTCCTTCCAGAACACGAGGTAGCGGATCGTGGTGGCGCCGAGCTCACGGAACTGGGCCATCGTCGCCGGGGTGTTGTCCTTCAGCGCCAGGCCGTCCTGGATGATCGAGATCTGGCTGGTCGAGGCCGACGCCGAGGCGGTCAGGGCCAGCGAGAGGGCGGCGACGGCGGCGAGCACGGCCGCGGACAGCGGGAGGAGGCGCGAGCGGACGCGCGCGGGCAGTTGAGTCCGGTTCATGGGCAGTTGAAACATCCCCTGGTGAGTCGAAGTTGCGCTGTCGCAGACGCGGGCGGGCACCGACCGGCAGCCCGCGATCGTGATCGGCGCCGTAGGTTACGCTCTGACGCGGATGCGGGACCGGTCGACCATCAGCGTCGCGCTGGCGGCGCTCGTCGGGCTGGTCATCGCCGGCTGTGGCAGCTCGTCAGGCGCCAAGGACAACGGCGTGGCGGCCAAGACCCCCGGTCAGGTCATCGCCGCCGCGACGCGCGCGGTCGACGCCCTGCACACCCTGCGGGTCAGCGGCGCTGTTGCCGACGGTTCCTCGTCGACCGCGATCAAGCTCGATCTCAACCTCGTCGCCGGCCGGGGCGCGACGGGCTCGATGGCCGAGAACGGATTGAGCTTCAAGCTGATCACCGTCAACGGCAGCGTCTACATCAACGGCAGCCCGAGCTTCTGGAAGCAGTTCGGCGGCGCGGCGGTGCAGCGCCGGCTGCAGGGCAAGTGGCTCAAGGCCCCCGCCGACCACGGCCAGTTCGCCTCCTTCTCCTCGCTGACCGACGTGCACAAGCTCGTCGCGAACCTGCTCGACGGTCACGGCGCGCTCACCAAGGGCGCGGTCAGCATGCTCGACGGCCAGAAGGTGATCGCGCTGCGCGATGAGGCCAAGCACGGCACCCTCTACGTCGCGACGACCGGCACGCCCTATCCGCTGCGGATCGTCAACAGCGCCACCGGCGGGGGCGAGCTTGACTTCAGCGACTTCAATCGGGCCGTCACGCTGACGCCCCCCGCTTCCTCGGTCGACATCAGCCAGCTCAGCGCGAAGTAGCCCTCGCTGCCTGCGAGAGTGTCGGGGGCCATGGGTGCCCTGCGAACATCCAAGACCGTGGCCGCGGCGTCGATGCGCGCGGCCAGGTGGACGTGGGGCGTGGCCCGGGGGCGCGTCGAGCATTTCGTCGGGGGTCCCGCACGTGCCCGGGTGATCGTCCTGTTCGGATGCGTGCTGGCCCTCTCCAGCGCCCAGATCTCGACCGTCGGGGCCGTCGCGCCCCAGCTCGAGAACTCGCTGCACCTCGACAACACGAAGATCGGGCTGCTCAACACGGTGACGCTGGTCGTCGCGGCCGTCGCCGTGATCCCGTTCGGCCTCATCGTCGACCGCGTCAAGCGGATCCCGGTGCTCTCGATCAGCATCGTGCTGTGGTCGATCGCCACGATCCTCAGCGCGATCGCCAGCACCTACGGCACGTTGCTGCTCACGCGGGTCGTGCTCGGCGTCGTGTCGGCGAGCGCGGGACCGGCGATCGCCTCGCTCACCGGTGACTACTTTCCCTCGCGCGAGCGCGGGCGCGTCTACGGCTACATCCTGACCGGGGAGATCCTCGGCACCGCCGTGGGCTTCGTGATCTGCGGCAACGTCGCCAGCGCCTTCGGCTGGCGGGCGTCGTTCTGGGTGCTCGCGATTCCCGGCTTCTTCCTCGCCCGTGAGCTCTGGCGGACGGTGCCTGAGCCCCTGCGCGGCGGCCACAGCCGCCTGGAGCCGGGCGTCGTCGACCTGCGCCGTCCCAACCCCACCGTCTCCGGCGCTGCGGTGCGCGACGACGCGCCCAGGCCCGACGATCAGGACCTCGCGTATGAGCTGGCCGAGGAGCAGGGCTACCGGCCCGATCCCAAGCTGATCCTCGATCGCGATCCGGACCGGATGTCGCTGCTGGACGCGGTCCGCTACATCCTGAGCATCCCCACCAACACGCTGCTGATCATCAGCTCGTCGCTGGGCTACTTCTTCTTCTCCGGGCTGGAGACGTTCGCGACCGTGTTCGTGCGCAGCCACTTCCACGTCAGCCAGGGCGCGGCGACGCTCGTGCTCGGGGTGCTCGTCCTGGGCGCGATGGTCGGGACCCTGGTCTCCGGCCCGCTGTGTGACCTGTTCACCCGCCACGGCAGGCTCGCGGCGCGGGTCTGGATCCCCGCGGTCTGCAACCTGGGCGCCGGCGT
>CAZZYU010000188.1:0-3255 GCA_964658375.1 uncultured Acetobacteraceae bacterium
CCCGGAGGTTCACAATGGCAGTCATCCGCTGGGAGCCGGTCCCGATGAACCGCCTCCTCAACTCGTTCTTCGACACCTCGACCCTCGCGCCGAGTGCCCCGGCGCGGCGCTTTGCGCCGGCGACCGATCTGATCGAGTCCGCCACGCACTACGTCCTGCGTGCCGACCTGCCGGGCGTCTCCGAGGACGACGTGACCGTCGAGCTCAACGACAACGTGCTGTCGATCTCGGGTGAGCGCCGGTCCGACAGCGAGCAGCATCGCAACGGCTACCAGCGCATCGAGCGCAGCTTCGGCAGCTTCCGCCGCTCGGTCCGTCTGCCCGACGGCGTCGACGCCGAGGCGATCGCGGCCACCTTCGACCGCGGCGTGCTCGAGGTCTCGGTGCCCAAGCCGGTGGCGCCCGCGCCCCACAAGGTGCGGATCACCGTCGGCGCCGGCGAGGGCGCATCCGGCTCGCCGGTGATCGAGCAGTCCGGCGACGCTCCCCAGGGAGAGCCGGCCGCGGCGTAGCAGCGGCAATCAGATCACACACTTCGCCCGGGTCGGCCCCGCGCCGACCCGGGCGTCGGCAGGCCTGGGCACCTGCGCGTCTCGCCGTGCGGAACTGATAGACCGTGCGGATGGGCTGGGGCCGCGCGATGCTTGTCGGGTTCGTGGTGATGCTCGGAGCTGCCACCGTGCCGTCGGCGGCGTTCGCGCTGGACCCCGGCGATTCGATTTCGCTGTCGGCCCCCACGGGCAAGATCTACGCCAGCTATCAGTTCCAGTTCACCGGTGGCGGGACCGTCGACGGGGGCACCGGCGATGACGGCTACTCCGGGTACGTCGTGTGGGCTCCCAGCGCGTCGTCGGTCTTTCGGTCCGGCTGTCCGCAGAGCTACGCCGCCGCCGCGCAGGCGATCGACTTCGCCGGCGGCGGCCCGGACACCGTCGCGTCCTACGAGGCGCTGCTGGAGCCGAGCATCCTCGATGGTGCCGGCCCCTACACCTACGCCGCGCCCGTCAACGACCTGACCATTCCGACGCTCACGGCGCCCGGCGCCTATCTGGCCTGCGCCTATCTGATGGACGGGTATCTCTCCGAGACCGAGGCGGTATCGCCCGCTCCGGTGCCGTTCACCGTCGTCAATCCACCCGGGAGCGGCGCCCCGCCCCAGGGCTTCGGCGGGCCTCCCGGCAAGGGACAGCGACCGTCGGATCTCACCCTGAAGGTCGCCCTCGGCCGACCGCTGCGTGACCCCGGCGAGAACCTCCTCGACGTCTCGGGCCAGTTCGCGCTCACCGACGGGCCGGCGTTCCTCAGCGTCGACATCAAGCCGACCTCGCACTACAACGGCTGCGCGAGCAACGACCAGCAGGATCAGCAGATCACGCTCGCCGCCGGTGGCGCCCAGGTGGTCGACAGCGAGCAGGTGACCGCCAATGGCGACGGACAGTTCAAGTCGCCGATCGCCCTGCGGCTCACGCGACGCGTCCCGGGGACCTACGTCGTCTGCGCCTACCTCAACCAGGAGTTCTCAGACGTCGCGGTCGGCTATGACCGGATCACGGTCGCCAAACGCCCGGCCCACAAGAAGAAGCACACGACCCACAAGAAGAAGAAGCCGCAGAAGCATTAGGGGTGGGGTGGGGTGACTTTCCCACCCATACGGTGGCTCAGATGACACGCCCCCTCCGTGTCGCCAGCGGTCGCGAGGCGAGGAGGCGGCGACCCGGCGGGGCGGCCGGGGCGGCGAGGGCCGGCCCCACCGCGCGGGCTGACCCGGGGCCGCCGGTAGGGTCTGCGGCCGCGCATGTTCACCATCCACACTCGTTCTGACCACATCCGCGCGCGGACCGGCACGCTGCAGCTGGCGCACGGCACGGTGTCGACGCCGGCGTTCGTGCCGCTGGCCACCCGCGGGGCGGTCAAGGCGCTGGAGCCGCGCGACGTCGAGGCGCTCGGCTACGAGATGGTGCTCGGCAACACCTTTCACCTGTTCCTGGCGCCCGGGCCCGAGCTGGTGGCCGAGTTCGGGGGGCTCAACGCGATGATGCGCTGGCCCCGCCCGATCATCACCGATTCCGGCGGCTTCCAGGTGTTCTCGATGGGCCACGGCGGCGTCGCGGACGAGATCAAGGGCCGGGGGCGGGCCGGGACCGCCGGCACCGACAGTCACGGCTCGATCATCGCGATCGACGAGGCGGGGGTGCGGTTTCGGTCCTACCTGGACGGCACCGAGCGGTTCCTGGGCCCGGAGACCTCGATGGCCGTCCAGGCGGCGCTGCACTCCGACATCGCGCTCGTGCTCGACGAGTGCACGCCGTTTCACGTCAGCTATGACTACACCGCGCGCTCGATGGAGCGCACCCACCGCTGGCTGGAGCGGTGCCTGGACTGGCACGAGCGCGAGGGCCCGGCCGATCAGTCGGTCTACGGGATCGTCCAGGGCGGGACCGACCGGGAGCTGCGGATGATCTCGACCGGCGTGATCGCGGCCAGTCGCGCCGACGGGGTGGCGATCGGGGGCTCGCTGGGTCAGGACAAGCCCCAGATGTACGAGGTCGTGGACTGGGCGACCGCCGAGCTTGACCGGATCGCCCCGGATCTGCCTCGGCATCTGCTCGGGATCGGCGATGTCGATGACCTGATCACCGGCGTCGAGCTCGGGATCGACACCTTCGACTGCGCGATGCCGACGCGGCTGGGCCGCCACGGCGTGGCGATCGTGCCCGACCCCGCCGGCCGGTGGCGGGTCGATCTGTTCAAGGGCCGCTTCAAGCACTCTCAGGAGCCGATCATGGCCGGCTGTCCGTGCCCGGCGTGCGCCGGTGGCTTCACCCGCGGCTATCTGCACTACCTGCTGCGCGCCCACGAGCTCACCGGCCTGCGACTGGTGACGCTGCATAACCTGAGCTTCATCGCCCGGCTGATGGCCGAGCTGCGCGCCGCGATCGACGGTGGCCACCTGGCGCAGACGACGGCCGCGCTGCGCGCCGGAGCTACTTTGAGTACTTGTTGATCAGGCTCTGCAGCTGCTGGACCGCCGACTGGGTGTCGTTGGCGATCACCTGCTTGTAATGCACGACGGTGCTGGACGTCGAGTCGGAGATGATGACCGCGGCGATCACGATGATCGCGATCACCGCGACGAGCGCCAGGAACGCCATGAACCGCCGGAAGCCCCTGCCCGAGCGCTGCGGGGCGCGGGCGCGTTCGGCCTCGGTGCGGCGCGGCGACGGCGACGCCGCGCGCCCGGCCGGCACTTGCTGG
>CAZZYU010000189.1:0-1446 GCA_964658375.1 uncultured Acetobacteraceae bacterium
CCGCCAAGCTGCGGATCTTCGCCCACCAGGGCAACGACGACATCGCCGTCGCGCCCCTGGGTCTCGGGATCGAGGATCTCGGCGGGTGCGCCCGGCGCGTCTGCGTGGGGGAGGGGCCCGCGGCCGAGCTGTCAGAGCAGGCCGGCCAGCTGTGGTGGGATGAGGCGCCACTGATCGCGACCGACGAGATCTCGCTGCCTGGTGCCCACAATCGCGCCAACGCGATGGCCGCTGCGGCCGCGTGCCTGGCCCGCGGGCTTGACCGCGGCGCGGTCGCCGAGGGGCTGCGCAGCTTTTCCGGGGTCGCCCATCGGCTTCAGACGGTCGCACGGCGTGACGGGGTGACGTTTGTCAACGACTCCAAGGCGACCAACGTCGACAGCGCGATCGTCGCCGTCAACAGCTACGCCGGCGGCGTGCACCTGATCGCCGGCGGCCGGGGCAAGGCCCAGGATTTCTCGGCGCTGGCCGGGCCGGTCGCCGAGCACTGCCGAGCCGTCTACCTGATCGGGGAGGCCGCCGAGGAGATCGCCGCAGCGCTCGCCGATGCGAGTGTTCCGGTGCGCCGCTGCGGTGACCTGGAGGGGGCGGTGGCTGCCGCAACGCGCGCGGCGCAACCGGGCGACACCGTCCTGCTGTCGCCGGCCTGCGCCAGCTATGACCAGTTCAGCGACTTCGAGGCTCGTGGTCAGGCGTTCGTCGCGCTGGTCAGCTGAACAAACAAGTCTGTCCGATTCTGCCTCTTTGGCCATTGGATATCCCGGAAACCTGAGTTAGCGTCCCGTGGAGCTTGGCACGGTCAACCCTCAACGGCGGATACACCGTCTCGCATCTCGATGCACTGGAGGCCGAGGCGGTCCACGTGCTCCGCGAGGTCGCGGCCGAGTTCGAGCGACCGGTGATCCTGTTCTCCGGCGGCAAGGACTCGATCGTGCTCCTGCGACTCGCCGAGAAGGCGTTTCGCCCCGCCCGCTTCCCGCTGGTCCTGATGCACGTCGACACCGGGCACAACTTCCCGGAGGTGATCGAGTTCCGCGATCGCCGCGTGGCCGAGCTCGGCGAGCGCCTCATCGTCGCCCACGTGCAGGATTCGATCGACGCCGGCCGCGCGGTCGAGGAGACGGGTCCGCGGGCGTCGCGCAACCGGCTGCAGACGGTGACGCTGCTGGACGCGATCAACGAGCATCGCTTCGACGCGGTGATCGGCGGCGCCCGGCGTGATGAGGAGCGCGCCCGCGCGAAGGAGCGGATCTTCTCCTTCCGCGACGACTTCGGCGGCTGGGACCCGAAGAATCAGCGCCCTGAGATCTGGGACCTCTACAACGGCCGCGTCGGCAGAGGCGAGCACGTTCGGGTGTTTCCCATCTCCAACTGGACCGAGCTTGACGTGTGGCAGTACATCCGCGAGGAGCAGCTCGAGCTGCCCTCGATCTACTTCTCTCACCG
>CAZZYU010000189.1:1546-3234 GCA_964658375.1 uncultured Acetobacteraceae bacterium
CACGAGGTCGACCTCTCGCTGCTGACCGACGGTCTGCGGGCCGAGCGCGAGCAGGGCATCACGATCGATGTCGCCTACCGTCACTTCGCAACGCCGCGGCGGGCGTTCATCCTCGCCGACACGCCGGGCCACATCCGCTACACGCGCAACATGGTGACCGGCGCCTCGACGGCCGACCTCGCGCTCGTCCTGATCGACGCCCGCAATGGGGTCGTGCAGCAGTCCCGCCGGCACATGTTCATCGCCTCGCTGCTGCGGATCCCGCACATCATCGTCTGCGTCAACAAGATGGATCTCGTCGACTACAGCGAGTCGGTGTTCGAGGAGATCTGCGAGGAGTTCGGGAACTTCGCGGCCCGGCTGGACCTCACCGACATCTCCTTCGTGCCGGTCTCGGCGCTCGTCGGCGACAACGTCGTGCAGCCGTCAGAACGGATGCTGTGGTACGGAGGGCCGCCGCTGCTCTATCAGCTTGAGCACCTTCAGGTGGCGTCTGACCGCAACCTGATCGACGTGCGCCTGCCCGTGCAGTGGGTGATCCGCCCCGGGGAGGGCGCGCACCGGGATTTCCGGGGCTACACCGGCAAGATGGCGTCGGGCGTCCTGCGCGTCGGCGACGACGTCGTCGTGCTGCCGTCCGGCGAGCAGAGCCGGGTGATCGGAATGGAGCGTTTCGGCCAGCCGATGGCCGAGGCCTACCCGCCGCTCGCGGTCACCGTGCACCTGGCCGACGACATCGACGTGTCGCGCGGGGACATGATCTGTCGCCCGCGCAATCACCCGGAGGTCTCGCGCGACATCGACGCCACGCTGTGCTGGATGTCTGACTCCCCAAGTCGCGAACAGGGTCGCTACCTGGTCAAGAGCACGACGCAGACGGTGCGCGGCGTGATCACCGAGGTCCTGCATCACATCGACGTCGACACCCTGCACCACGACGACGCGGCCACGAGCCTCGGGCTCAACGACATCGGTCGCGTTCGCCTGCGGATGGCCGCTCCGCTCGTCTTTGACCCCTATGACCGCAACCGATCCACCGGTGCGTTCATCCTGATCGACGAGTCCAGCAACGAGACGGTGGCGGCGGGCATGATCCGGGGCTCGGCCGCTCCGCCGGCGACCGTCGGCCGCCCGGGCGAGCAGCACAGCGCCAACGTGACCTGGCAGCCGGGCCGGCTGGACCGTGCCGCTCGGTGGCGGGCGCTGGGCCGCGTCGGGGCGACCGTGTGGATCACGGGATTGCCGGCCTCGGGCAAGAGCACCGTGGCGGGTGCCGTCGAGGAGCAGCTCGTCACCGACGGGTTCTCCGCGCTGCGGCTCGACGGCGACAACCTGCGTCACGGGCTCAACGGCAACCTCGGCTTTGACCCGGCCGACCGGGCCGAGAACGTCCGTCGCACCGCGCATGCGGCGCGTCTGCTCGCCGAGGCGGGCACGATCGCGGTCGTGAGCCTCGTCAGTCCCTACGCCGCGGATCGGCTGCTCGCCCGGGAGATCCACGAGCGCGACGACATCGTGTTCATCGAGGTGTTCGTCGACACTCCGCTACAGGTCTGCGAGCAACGGGATCCCAAGGGCCTCTATGCGCGGGCGCGCGCCGGTGAGCTGCGCGGACTGACCGGCGTCGACGACGTCTACGAGGCACCAACCGACGCCGACCTCCATTTCACGTCCTCCGACGTCGAGGC
>CAZZYU010000190.1:0-3187 GCA_964658375.1 uncultured Acetobacteraceae bacterium
TGGGACTTCGGCGCGCATGGGATCTGGAAGATCCTCTCGCCGGAGGAGCTGGCCGCGCCCCTGCGACCGGGCGGTCGCTGGGGTCCGGCGCCGGTCTCGATCTCGCGGCGTCGACCGTGGAGCGATCTGCTCTCGGTGAGCTGATGGATGCCCTGCAGGAGTTCAACAACACCGGCAAGGCGCTGTTGGGTGGTCGCCATGAGCCTGTGGCCGACGTGCCGGCGGCGATGGAGACGTTCTATGCCAGCGCCGCGGAGCTCGCCGAACGGTCCAAGCGCAACTCGGAGCTGGGTACGAGGTGCTGCACGTCGCCGCTCACGGAGCGTGGCGGTAGGCCCAGCCGTCGTGTCCAGGCGCACCGGATCCCGGGTTGGCTCCCGCGATGACCTGACGCGTCGGGTCGGGCGGGATGCAACGTTTGGCGCATCGGCGACATTACGTGTTATGGGGAACGAGGCGCGCTTCAGGGAGCTGTTCGGCGAGCACCACTTGGCGGTGGCTCGGTATGTCCAGGCACGCGGAGCGATGGCCGCCGACGCCGATGACCTGATCGCCGGAACCTTCGAGATCGCCTGGCGACGGCTGGACCACGTGCCGTCCGGACGCGAGGCGCTGCCGTGGCTGTTGACCGTGGCCCGCAACCTGTCGCGCAACGCCCACCGCAAAGGCTTGCGCGAGCAGTCACTGATGGAGCGGCTGATGGCCGAACCCCGGCCCTCGGGGCAGGACGACAGGGCCATGCGGCACCGGGAAAAGGTGTTGGAGGCGTTAGCCGCGCTACGCCCGGTTGACCGCGACCTGTTCCTGCTGGTGGCGTGGGATGAGCTGGGCCCGAGCGAGGCCGGCCAGGTGCTGGGCCTCAGTCCGGTCGCGGCCCGCTCGCGGCTGCATCGCGCCCGCCGGCGGTTGGCCGAGCTGCTGGAAACCGATAATGACGGCGACGACACGCTCGCCGTGACCACCACACGGGAGGCCCGAAATGGCTGATCAGCTCACGCGGGACGATCCCATCATCCGTGCCGTGCGCACGGTGCGGGCTTCGTTTGATGAGGAGGCGATAGCGGCTGATTCTCCGCAGGCGCTCGCGATGTTGGAGCGCATCCTGGCTGAGGCAAGCCCGGTCCCCGAGCGTACGGTTCGGCGACGGCGCTGGGGCCGGCCGCGCGTCCTGGCAACCGCCGGCATGACGCTGGCGGCGACGGCGGGCGCTTTGTTTCTGGCCGGTGTCTTCTCCGGCCCGGGCAGCAGTGGGAATCAGCCGGCCGACGCCGCGGTGCTGCGCGGGGTGGCCGCAGCGCTGCAGACCAAGCCGGGCACGATTGAGCTACAGACCTACACGGTCACTGGGACGTGGGGGTCTGACAAGGGCAACCGGTTCACGATCGAGCAGGCAATGGAGACGCCGAAAGGACCGGGCGCCCAGGACGGGCTATACGTGACCTCCGCACCACAGCCTCGCGGCGGGCCCAACGAGTCCGCGCAAATCGGGGGCGACCAGGAGGTGTACCTCAAGCAGACCAACACCGTTTACATCACCTCGATGTGGGGCTCGGATATCACGAAGGGGCCGCGCCCCGCGACGTTCATCTATACGCCGCCAAAGCCGCCATCCGGGAAGTCGGCCACACTGGCGCCCAAGCCGATCACGCTGACCGTCGCCCAGGCCGAGGCGCTACGCAACGGCACCGACATCGTCGAGACACTCACGACCGGCAAGCTGAAGGTCACGCGGGCTCCGCGGTTCCCCACCCAGATCAGTTCAGCTCGCCAGTTGCTGGCACAGCATCTGCTGAAGGTGGACGGGAGCACGACCATCGACCGGCGAGCCGCGATCAAGCTGACCGGACCTGCGTTCGACATCCACCACCAGTACACGAATGCCGACGGCGACGCGGGCGTCACGCTCTACGTGGATCCCCACACATACGTGCCGATCGCGGAGACGATCGATCGCAAGCCGCTGTTTGCCGAAACGCAAGTCTGGACCAGGTACGAGACGTTGCCGATCACCGCCGCAAACCAGCGGCTGCTGAGCCTGACGGCCCGGCATCCCAACGCCCGGGTCGATCGCAACCGCCGTGACTTCCAGAAGGCCGACGACGGCGAAGCGGGATTCCCCGGCTAACAACCGTTTATTACCGGTCTCGACCCACTGACCGATGTCAATCGGTGAGCCGTGCGACGGCGGGCGAGCTCCACACGGGCCCTGAAGGATGGCGGGCGGCTCGAACTGCCAACGGTTGCCAGCCGCAGTCCGGCTCCAGACCGCCCAGTCCTCTTCGTAGCCATCTGGCAAGACCGTGTAACCACCAACGGCCCAGGCGGCACTCTGGGCCGATCTGAGCAGGGTCCCGGTACTAGGGCAAGGACCCAGGTCGATTAGCACTCGTCTCGGCACACGGAACCGTGACGAGCGCATCGCCATCGACACGCTCGCGACGCCGGACGGCAGCTCAGTGTGGAAGCAGGCGTCAGCGACATCGGCATCACGTTGTCGCCAAGCAAGAGCCGATACCTCTTGACCGATGCACTGTTCGGGTTAGGCTCAAGCGGTGCTCTGGTACATATTGGCCGAGCAAGGTGCAGAGGGCAGAAGAAGACCCGAACGCGCTGAACCTCCAGATCTGGGCAGGCTCCGAAGTCGAGGCCCGACGGGCAGCTGACGCGCACATCTCAGTAAGCCATCCGGAGTTCGCAGCGCTGAAGCCGACGCCGACGCCGACGATCAGGACGTGGGTTGAGGCGCACCGCAACTAGGATGCGCCGCTGCATTTCAGCGGCGCTGACGATCGCGACCAA
This sequence comes from uncultured Acetobacteraceae bacterium, assembly GCA_964658375.1. Classification (GTDB taxonomy): domain Bacteria; phylum Actinomycetota; class Thermoleophilia; order Solirubrobacterales; family Solirubrobacteraceae; genus Palsa-465. The sequence goes on from CAZZYU010000190.1 coordinate 2,800, forward strand.
GGCTGAGCGGTGACTCTGCCCGCCGGCCACACGCCTCTTTCCTGCGGCATCAGACGACCCTATCAACAGAAGGACTCACCCGGTCAGATCCTCGCTGGCGACACCTTCGCCGCGATAGGGATAGTCCGCAGCGATCAGCACGCGGCGAGCGCTCCGTCGAATCGCGGGCAACCAGAGCGGACCTCGAGCTTCTACGCGGCAACAGTTATCGGGATCTCAACGCCGGAAGCCTCCTTCCGCATGGATGACCGATCTCGCGACATATTCGAGACACGCTTCGGAAATCACGGCCCGGCCGATACGCGGAAAATCGCCGCTTGCAGCTACTTCCCGATGCCGCCGGTGGGGCTCGAACCCACGACCCGAGGATTAAAAGTCCCCTGCTCTA
>CAZZYU010000191.1:0-3181 GCA_964658375.1 uncultured Acetobacteraceae bacterium
GCCGACGTTTACGCTGGTGGGGTCATGGCTGCCGACGTCTGGTTGATCATTCCCACCTACAACGAGGCGGTCAACCTGCAGCGCATCGTCCACGCCGCCCGCGAGGAGCTGGCACGTGCGGTGCCCGACAGCTTCCGGATCCTCATCGTCGACGATCACTCGCCCGATGGAACCGGAGACATCGCCGACGCGTTGGCCGCGGAGGACGATGCCGTCGAGGTGCTGCACCGGTCCGGCAAGGCTGGGCTCGGCCAGGCCTACCTGGCCGGCTTCGCGCACGCGCTGGCCGAGGGCGCCGAGACCGTGATCGAGATGGACGCCGACTTCTCCCATCACCCGCGCTACCTCCCCGTCCTGCTCGAGGCCGCGCAGACCGCCGACCTCGTGCTCGGCTCGCGCTATGTGCCCGGCGGGGGCGTGCGCGACTGGGGCCTGGTGCGCCAGGCGATCAGCCGTGGGGGCGGGTTCTACGCTCGGCGGATCCTCGGCGTCTCGGTGCGAGACCTGACCGGCGGCTTCAAGTGCATCAACCGCCGCGTGCTGGAGGCGATCGACCTGCCGAGCATCCGTGCCGAGGGCTACGTGTTCCAGATCGAGGTCACCTACCGGGCGATCCTGGCCGGCTTCGACGTCTGTGAGGTTCCGATCGTGTTCGCCGATCGCACTGCCGGCACGTCGAAGATGTCGACGCGGATCGCGCTGGAGGCGATGCTGCGGGTGCCGGAGATCAGGCGCGACGCTGCCCGCGCCATCGAGCGCCGAGCTGAGGTGACCAGCCGCCATACCCCTGGCCCGGTCGCCTGATTCACCTCAGGACAACCTGACCCAAACCACGCTGCGCCGCAGCCTGGGGCATGCTTAGGGCAACCATGGGCATTCGCGGACCGTTGATTGACTCCTCCCCAGCCAGGGGGATCTCCACCGCTGTCCCAGCGGACGATGGGATGCTCCGCGAGGCCGGTACACACACCACCAGCCGCCGCGCACGCGTCGGTGTGGCCGGGCTCCTGCTCGCCGGGGTGCTCATCTCGGTGGCCGCCGCGCATACGGCGTCGTTCCTACCGGAGAGCGTGCGCCCGGTGCCGCCATCGCTGGCCGGGGCGTTCGGCGGTGCGGGACTCGATCTCCACGTCGGCGGTGCGATCGCGGTGCTCGTGCTCATGTTCGTCTCCTACGCGATCGTCGTGTCGGCGTCAGCCGAGATCTCCCCGCGGACCGTTCTGCTGGCAATCGCAGGTCTGCATGTGCTCGTGCTGCTCGCGCCGCCGCTGATCTCCACCGACGTGTTCAGCTACCAGGCCTACGCGCGGATGGGCGCCACTTATCACATCAACCCCTACCTCCATGGCCCTGACGCGATCCGGCTCGACGGCGTCTTCCCCTATGTCGGCGCCAAATGGTCCTCCATCCCGAGCGCGTACGGGCCGGTGTTCACGACGTTCAGTTACCTGCTGGCGCCACTGTCGATCGCGGTGAGCGTTTTTGCCTACAAATCGATCGCCGCTGTGGCCAGCCTCGCGTTGGTCGCGGTGATCTGGCAGTGCGCCCGGCTGCGGGGCGCCAACCCGGTGCGCGCCGCGGCACTGGTAGGCCTCAACCCGCTGCTCGTCGTCTACGGCGTGGGCGGCGGCCACAACGACCTGCTGATGCTGCTGGCGCTTGCCGGGTCGCTGTGGGCGTTCCTCGCCGTCCGGGAGCGAACCGGCGGGGCGCTGTCGATGCTGGCCATCGGGCTCAAGCTCACCGCCGGCCTGGTGCTCCCGTTCGCGATCGCGGCGGGCGGGGCGCAGCGCGGGCGCAGCCGCCGGCGCGACCTCGCCGTCGGCGCGCTCGCCGGCTTTGCCCTGATCGCGGCGCTCAGCTTCGTTGTCTTTGGCTCTGGGGCGTTTCACCTGCTGGCGACCGTCACCCGGAGCCAGAGCGAGGGCGACTGGAAATCGATCCCGGGGGTGATCAACGACCGCCTCGGGCTACCGACGCTCAGCCACATCGTCTCCTACGTGCTCGCAGCTGCGTTCGTGGCGGTGTGTGTGTGGTTGCTGATCCGGGTGTGGCGCGGGACGCTTGACTGGATCGACGGCGCCGGATGGGCGACCCTGGCGATGGTTGTCGCCTCGAGCTCGTTGCTGCCCTGGTACGTGGCGTGGATGCTGCCGCTCGCCGCCCTGGCACGCGACGCGCGGCTGCGCCGGATGGCGCTGGTGATGACCGGGGTGGTCCAGGCGATCCAGCTGCTGGGCTACATCCCTCACGGGTAGGCCCGTACGATTGGCGCAATGAGCGTCGCTGCATCGCCGCCGCTGCACGACACCCGCGTGCTTGAGCTCGTCAGCGTCGTGGCGCCCGTCTACAACGAGGATGCGCTCATCGATGAGTTCTACGGGCGGGTCTGCGCAGCGCTGGATGGCCTGCCCTTCGAGCTCGTGATCGTCGACGACGGGTCCTCCGACGGCACCGCGCTGCGCCTGGAGCGGCTGGCCGACGCCGACCCGCGGGTGCGCGTCGTCTCGCTCTCGCGCAACTTCGGCCATCAGACCGCGCTCACCGCGGGCCTGGACCACGCCCGCGGCGACGCGGTGGTGATGCTCGACGCCGACCTCCAGGATCCGCCTGAGTTGATCGCGACGATGCTCGATCACTGGCGCGCCGGCTGCGATGTCGTCTACGCGGTCCGTGAGGATCGCGCCGGCGAGTCGCGCTTCAAGCTGGCCACCGCCCGCTGGTTCTACGCGCTGTTTGACAAGCTCGCGCAGGTCGAGCTGCGCAGCAACTCCGGCGATTTCCGGTTGCTCGACCGCCGAGCGCTCGACGCGCTGCTGTCGATGCGCGAACGCAACCGATTCCTGCGGGGGATGACCGTCTGGGTCGGCTTCACCCAGGCCGCCGTGCCCTACCAGCGCGACCGGCGCTACGCCGGGGAGACGAAGTACACGTTCGGGCGCATGCTGCGCTTCTCGCTGGACGCGATCCTGTCGTTCTCTGACCGGCCGCTGCAGATGGCCACGCTGCTGGGGTTCCTCATCTCAACCCTCGCGTTCATCGCGGTGCCGGTCGTCGTGGTGCTGCGGCTGCTGGGCCACTACCTGCCGGGATTCGGCGCGATCACGATCGTCGTCCTGCTGCTCGGCGGCATCCAGCTGATCGCGATCGGGATCATCGGCGAGTACGTCGGGCGGATCTA
>CAZZYU010000192.1:0-3162 GCA_964658375.1 uncultured Acetobacteraceae bacterium
CTCCGGCCGCCGAGGAGGCCCCGGCCGCGGACGCGCCCGAGGCCGCAACACCCACTGACACTGACACGACCGCCGCGTCAGACGCGGCGACGTCCGACGAATAAGGAGACAGCATGGCCACCAGTACCGAAGAGTGGATCGACGAGCTCAAGACGATCTCCGTCCTGGAGCTCTCGGAGCGCATCAAGGCGCTCGAGGAGACCTTCGGCGTCTCGGCGACCGCGGTCGCCGCTGCCGCCCCCGCCGCCGCCGGCGGCGGTGAGGCCGCCCCCGCCGAGGAGGAGCAGACGAGCTTCGACGTCGTCCTCACCGCGGCCGGCGACAAGAAGATCCAGGTGATCAAGGTCGTCCGGGCGGCCACCGGCCTGGGCCTCAAGGAGGCCAAGGCGCTCGTTGACGAGGCGCCCAAGCCCGTCAAGGAGGGCGTCGAGAAGGAGGAGGCCGACAAGCTCAAGGCCGACCTCGAGGAGGCCGGCGGCAGCGTCGAGCTCAAGTAGCTTCCAGGCCGATGGCGTGCGATCTCTGTGCCTCCGCGGCACGGAGATCGCAGGCCGCGGCCGCCGTCGGGCGGCTGTCAAGTCGCTTGTCGAACTCTTCGTCGGGACTCACGCCCGACTTGCGGGGCGGTGGTGATCTGTAGCCATGACCACTTCAGGCCTCACCTACAACCCCACCGCCCCCGCCGACCTCGCCGAGCCCGAGACGCACGGCATGATCGCCAGCCACCCGTGGGTGGTTGACTCCTACTCGCTGCTTGATCACCGCAGCCGTGAGCAGACGATCCCGGCCGAGGGAGCGCCTCCCGGGCACTACCTCAGCATCGAGGACGGCGAGGGCCACCGGCTGATGCCGCTGGCGCGCCCGATCACCCACATCGGCCGCGGCCTCGTCGCCGACGTACGCCTCGAGGATCCTCACGTCTCCCGCCGTCACGCGATCGTCGCGCTGCGCGGTGAGGACGTGCGCGTGCTCGACGACCGCAGCTCCAACGGCACCTTCGTCAACGGTCAGCTGGTGACGGTCGCCCACCTCACCGATGGCGACGTGCTGCGCTGCGGTCGGGCGGTATTCCGCTACACCGAGGTCGCGCCCTCGCTCGCATGACCATAAATGCCTGCGCAGGGGCGCAACCCGGGCGGCTTGCCGAACGGCGCATGACCTCCTACACTGGCCCGGCCAGCCAATAGTCGTAGCCGTCCACCCAGCGGTGCCGCGCCACATACGCGGTGATCGAGGACGGGGTCCGTGAGCGCTGAGCCACCCTCCACAGGGCATCGATGCCGTGTGCTATCTTTGCTGGTCGCGCTTATCGTGAGCTGATATGACAGCTCCGGTCGGCGCCGATCTCGCCTCCCTCTCGACCGCCCGAGGAGTCGCCGTCTTGGCAACCGCTCACGCCCCCCGGACGCGCCGTTCCTTCGCGCGTCTGAACAAGGTCCTAGAAGTCCCCAACCTCATCGATATCCAGCGCAAGTCCTTCGAGTGGCTGACCGACCCCGACGGCGGCGGTCTGCGCGAGACGATCGACGACATCTCGCCGATCGAGGACTACACCGGCAACCTCGCCGTTCAGTTCGGTGAGTTCACCTTCGACGAGCCCGTCGCCGATCTGGATCAGTGTCGTGAGAAGGACCTCACGTACGCGCGACCGCTGACGGTCACCGTCGCCTTCATCAACCGCGAGACCGGCGAGATCCGCGAGCAGTCGGTGTTCATGGGCGACTTCCCGTGGATGACCGAGCGTGGCACGTTCATCATCAACGGCACCGAGCGCGTGGTCGTCACGCAGCTGGTCCGGTCCCCGGGCGCCTACGTGATGGAGCCCAAGGACCGTGAGAAGCAGGTCTTCATCGCCAACCTGATGCCGGCCCGCGGCTCGTGGCTGGAGCTTGAGATCGACAAGAAGGGGCGGACCTACGTCCGCATCGACCGCAAGCGCAAGCTGCCGGTCACCGTCCTGCTGCGGGCGATGGGCTACGCGACCGACGAGGAGATCCTCAACCTCTTCGACAGCTCGCTCTACATCCGCAACACCGTCGACGCCGACACCGAGGTCACCAAGACCGAGGAGGGCGCGCTGATCGAGCTGTTCAAGAAGCAGCGCCCCGGCGAGCCGCCGTCGATCGACGCGGCCCGGTCGCTGCTCAACCAGCTGTTCTTCGACCCCAAGCGCTACGACCTGACGCGCGTCGGGCGCTACAAGCTCAACTCGCGCCTGGGCCTGGACATCGATCTGGACACGCGCACACTGACCCACGACGACATCATCGCCCTGGTCAAGGAGCTCGTCTCGCTGCCCCGGCTGCTCGGCATGCCCGAGGAGCCCGAGGCCGAAGTCAAGGACTACGCGGCCGAGGCGACCTCGATGCCCCGGGAGCCCGTCCAGGAGCACCTCGACGAGTACGAGCACTTCGGCAACCGCCGGCTGCGCACCGTCGGCGAGCTGATCCAGGAGGCGTTCCGGATCGGCTTGTACCGGATGGAGCGCGTCGTCCGGGAGCGGCTGACCACCGAGGATGCCGACACGATCACCCCGCAGACGATCGTCAACATCCGCCCGGTGGTCGCGGCGCTGAAGGAGTTCTTCGGCTCCAGCCAGCTGTCACAGTTCATGGACCAGACCAACTCGCTGTCGGGTCTGACCCACCGCCGGCGCCTGAGCGCGCTGGGAGCGGGCGGCCTGACCCGTGAGCGGGCACCGATCGAGGTGCGTGACGTGCACCCGACCCACTACGGGCGCATGTGTCCGATCGAGACCCCGGAGGGTCCGAACATCGGGCTGATCGGGTCGCTGTCCTCCTACGCCGAGATCTCCGAGCACGGCTTCGTGACCACGCCCTACCGGGTGGTCAAGGACGGCCGGGTCAGCGACGAGGTCCTGCACCTCGACGCCAATCAGGAGGAGGAGCAGATCATCGCCCAGGCCAACACGCCGGTCGATGAGAAGGGCAACCTCCAGGGCGACGAGATCCTGTGCCGTACCCAGGCGGGCCAGTACGTGACGGTCACGCCCCAGGAGGTCGATCTGATCGACGTCTCCCCCGAGCAGATCTGGTCGGTGGCGACGGCGATGATCCCGTTCCTGGAGCACGACGACGCCAACCGTGCCCTGATGGGCTCCAACATGCAGCGCCAGGCGGTGCCGCTGCTGGTCACCGACGC
>CAZZYU010000193.1:0-3146 GCA_964658375.1 uncultured Acetobacteraceae bacterium
GCCCGCGCGGGTATCAGCGTTTGGCGCCTCCGTGACTGACCGGGGAGGTGTCGGCCCGGGCCCGCCGCTGGGCGCCGGCTCGCAGTCCCTTTGTCGTTCCAGCCGCCTCCCACACTGCAAGGAGGCTCAGCAGCCCCGCGACGATCGCTCCGACCGCAAGCGCCGGCAGGGCGCTCGCCGCAACTCCCGCCAGGCACAGTGCCGCGATGGTGACCGCGCGCTTGCTGGCGATGCTGCCGATCATCCGCAACCGGAACATGTTCTCGGCGGCGAGGAAGAGTGCCGGCCCTCCCACCAGCATGATGAGCCCGGCGGTGCTGAGGCTCGCGGTCGCGTCGCTGACGAGGAAGTCGTCGCCGACGGCGACCATGATGACCCCGGCGATGATGGGGAGATGGAGATAGGTGTAGGCGTCTCGTGCGAGCACGGCAGGGTCCTCGGCCTCTGCCAGGTGCTGCTTTGAGTTCTCCGCGACGGCGCCGAAGTACAGCCACCACAGGCCGCCCGTGATGAGGAACGCGACGGCGAGCGCGAACACCGAGCTCGTCGAGAGTCCGCGCGCGCTCGCGGCCGCGCCGGTGACGACGATCGACTCGCCGAGGACGATGATGACGAAGGACTGAAAACGCTCGGCAAAGTGGCCGCCGTCGACGGGGTAGTCGCTCGTGCCCGAACGGCCACACCCAGGGGTCCAGTAGCCCGCGATCGGGGCCACGAAGTCGACGAGCAGGCCGACGCCCCACAGGCCGAAGCGCCAGGAGCTCGGGGCGAGGGCGCCGGCGATCCAGAAGACGGCCGAGAACAGACTCCAGAAGAGGATGCGTTCAAACACGATGCGAAGCGCGTGGTCGTTGTCGAGCAGCCACCGTGCGGCGGCGTTGCGCCCGACCTGCAGGACGACGTAGGCGGCGGCGAAGAGCAGCGGGGTCGCGGTGAACGCGGTCGGGATCGCGGCTGCCATCAGCAGGCTCGTCAGCGCGCCGAGGACGACGATGAGACGGACCGGGCTCGAGGCGGGCTCAAACCAGTTGACCATCCACGTCGTGTAGATCCACGCCCACCACACGACCCACAGCAACAGTGCCGCGTGGGCGACACCGGTGGAGGTGAGGCGCCCGATGATCAGATGCGAGATCTGGGTGATCGCGAACGCGTACACGAGATCGAAGAGGAGCTCGACAGCTGTTGTCGGCTGCGGATCGCCGTTACGCGGTCTCAGGTGGCGGGAGGGCTGCATCAATGGTTCCTTCTCGCACGAACCATATATCCTGCGCTTTATGGCGAACTCATCGACGCGCCGGCTGACCGAGGATGAGGAGCGCGCGTGGGCCGGTTTCCTCGCCGTTCACGCGCGCGTGACGCGCGAACTTGACGCGCTCCTCGGGGCCGAGCACGGCATGCCGCTCGTCGAGTACGAGGTTCTCCTGAAGCTGGCGATCAGCGGAGGCCGCATGCGCATGTCGCAACTCGCCGACGTCGCCTTCCTCAGTCGCAGCGGTCTCACCCGCATCGTCGACGAACTCGAGGCGCTCGGCCACGTTCGCCGCGAGCCCGACGAGCACGACGGCCGCTCCCTGCTCGCCACGCTCACGCCGCTCGGCCGCCGGCGGTTCGCCGCAGCGCAGCGATCGCATCGCGCCCACATCCGCCAGCTGTTCCTGGACCATCTCACCGACGAGCAACGCTCTGTCCTCGCGGCGAGCTGGGGCCAGATCCTCGACGTCGTCGACTCCGACACGGGACGCCGCCCGCGCCGGCGCTTGGCCGGGCGCGGCGGCCCGAACTCACAGCAGACTTCGCAATCGCAGCGTTAGCCGCACCGGCGCTCCCGACGCCCGACATACGGCCGCCCTCAACCGGCCCGCACTCATTGATAGCGTCCGTTCGCGAACGAACGACCTACGGTTCGGAGGAGGAGATATGTCTGAGACGTGGCCCGAGCTTGCCCTCGAGGACTGGTTGGATACGCGCGAGACCATCCACATGTGGACGCAGGTCGTCGGGAAGGTGCAGCTCGAGATGCGGCCGTTCGTCAACCAGTGGTGGGAGGTGGGACTCGTCCTCACCGCGCGCGGTCTCGCCTCGGGACTCATCCCGCTCGCCGCCCGGAGCTTTCAGTTCCACTTCGACTTTCTGGAACATGTCCTGCGCATCGAAGTCAGCGACGGCACGCACCAAACGGTTACGCTCGAGCCACGCTCAGTGAGCGACTTCTACGCGGCGGTGATGGACGCGCTGCGCAGGCTCGACATCGAGGTTGCGATTAACCCGATGCCGTCCGAGGTGCCGAACCCGACGCCGTTCCCCGACAACACCGCCCGTGCTGCCTACGACCGCGACGCCGTCGGGCGCTGGTGGCAGGTGATGCTGTCGGTGGATCGGGTCATCCAGCGCTTCCGTACGGGCTACACGGGCAAGAGCAGTCCCGTCCTCTTCTACTGGGGCGGCTTCGACCTCAATCACAGCCGCTTCAACGGCAAGCCGCTGCCCCAGCCGCCCGACGCGGACCCGATCCGCGGCTTCGGCGAAAACGAGGAGAACTTCGCCGTCGGCTTCTGGCCCGGTGCCCGTGAAGCGCCGTTTCCCGCGCTCTACGCCTACGTCACCCCGGCGCCGCCAGGCATCGACCGGGTGACCGTCTCGCCCGCGGCCGCGCGGTATGAGCCGACGATGGGCGAGTTCGTGCTGCCCTACGCCGCGCTGCGCGAGATGCCCGATCCAGACGCCGCCGCGCTCGAGTTCTTCCGCTCCGCCTACGAACAGAGCACCGCGCTTGCGGGGTGGGACCGTGCGGTGCTCGAGGGGCCGGTCCCGCCGGGCCGCTGAAGCGGCGCCATCAACATCCGATAGACCGAGGAGACCATGACCGACCATCCGGCCGCTCACCCGCAGTTCCTCCGCGACGGCGGAGGCGACGTCCTGCAATTCAGCCCGAGCGAACGCCTCATCTGGAAGGCGACCGCAGCCACGACCGCTGGAGCCTTCGACCAGTTCGAGCTGACCGCCGATCCCGACCATGCGGGCGCGCCCGAGCACGTGCACGACAACGTCGACGAGGCGTTCTTCGTGCTCGACGGCGCCTTCCAATTCAAGCTCGGTGACGAGGTGCTCGTCGCGGAGGCGGGCACGTTTGTGTTTGTCCCGCG
>CAZZYU010000194.1:0-3112 GCA_964658375.1 uncultured Acetobacteraceae bacterium
CGGGTGGAGAAGGCGCTGCCCGACGGCCAGCAGTGGTCGGGGTATGACAAGGCGCTGGGTGGCGGCGCCTACTTCCCGGCCGCCGTCGGTCGGGCCGCCTGAGCCCGTCGCGGTCGCGGCCCGCACGAGCCCATGGCGGGTCGCGGCGGCTGGCCCGGGGACGACCCAGATGAAGAAAACCCGCCGGGCCGCCGCGGATTTTCTCCCGACGGGGCCGCAGAGCGCCATGGGGGAGAAAACCCGGCCACCCGGGGTGGATTTTCTGCGAATCGGCCGGGGCGGCCGGCGGCCGGCGGACGGCCCGGATGGGAACGGCGGCAAATCTGCGCAAATTGCGTGCCGACTTCGTCACAACGTGGCCGCCGGCCCGACCTCCCCGTCTAGAGTTCTCCGAGGGGATGGCCAAGGACACCGAGAAACTGATCCGTCAGCTCTCGCTGATCTCCTATCTGATGGCCGAGCGTCGGCCGGTGACCGCGCCGGAGATCCGGCGCGACGTCGAGGGGTACAGCGTGATGAACGAGGACGCGTTCGCGCGGCGCTTCTACGCCGACCGCTCCGAGCTGGAGGCGCTGGGCATCGTGCTCGCGGTCGAGAAGCCGATCGACGGCCTGGTCGAGCAGGAGAACTACTCGCTGCCGCCCGAGAACTTCCATCTGCCGCCGATCGAGTTCACCGATCCGGAGCTGGCGGCGCTGCGCACCGCGCTGCAGCTGCTCGACGGTGAGTTCGCCTACGCCGAGCCGCTGCGGCTGGCGCTGCAGCAGATCTCCTGGGGCCGTCCGAGCCCGCTGACCACTCCCGAGCAGAGCACGGTGGCGCTCGGCATCACCGGCTCGGCCGGCGGCCACGACGTATCGCTGCGCCTGGCCAAGATCGAGACCGCGATCTTTCGCCGCAAGACGATCATCTTCGACTACCACACGATGGAGCGCGACGAGGTCGGGACCCGGCGCGTGGACCCCTACCAGCTGCTCTACCAGGGCGGGCAGTTCTACCTCGTGGGTCGCGCGCACGAGCGCTCGGCGATCCGCGTCTTCCGTCTGTCGCGGATCCAGGGCAAGGTCGGCTACGCGACCAAGGCCGAGCACGACTTCCAGCGGCCCGACAACTTCGATCCCCGCGCCTACGCCAACCGCATCGACTGGCAGTTCGGCGACCCGGTCGGCCTCGCCGAGGTGTGGATCGGCGAGCGGATCGCATGGCAGATCGAGCGTCACTTCGGCCGCTACGGCGATATCCGGCCCGCCGGCGAGGACGCCGACCCCGACGACCGGCTGTTTGTCACCCCGTATGCCAACACCCGCCAGCTGATCGCCTGGGTGCTCGGCCTGGGCGAGAACGCGCGCGTGGCCGGGCCACCGGAGCTGGTGGCCGAGCTGCGCGAGCGCGTCGGGCTGCTGGTGGAGCGCCATACGGGCGAGCCCCAGATCGCCGACGAGCTGCCGCGGGTCGTGGGCGGGCCCGTCAACGGGCACGGCGACGCGTCGGCCGGCGCACCCGACGGCGACACGTCGGCTCGTGCGAACCGCGGCGACGAGGACTTCGATGCCCGACCCGACGCCGCGATCCGCCCGGAGCGGTTCGCCCGGCTCGTCACCCTCGCGTCGATCCTGATCGAGGCCGGCCGCGCGGGCAGACTGCTCGACGAGGCCGAGCTGCGCACCGCGCTGCAGGTCTCAGACCTGGAGTTGCGCGAGGACGTCGCCCTGCTCAACGTGGTCAACTTCGGCGCCGGAACCTACGTGCTGTACGCCGAGATCCATCCCGACGGGACGGTCGAGGTCGAGCCCGAGCCCTACGGCGACTCCTTCGCCCGGCCCGCCCGGCTGCTGCCCGTCGAGGCCAAGGCGCTGGTGGCGGCGATCGACCTGATCGGCGAGCACATCCCCGAGGGATCGCTCAGCTCGGTGCGGGACAAGGTGGTCGCCGCGCTCGGTGAGGATCCCGCCACCGAGGGTCTGCAGTTCTCCACCGCCGGCGGCGACGACGTCGAGATCGCCCAGGTCGTCTCCCGCGCGATCGCCGACCGCCGGATCGTGGCGTTTGAGTACTACAAGGAGAACGAGGACGAGTTCTCCTCACGCTCGGTCGAGCCCTACGCGCTGATCAACGGCCGCGAGGGCTGGTACCTGGCCAGCTTCGACCCCGCCCGCCAGAGCGTGCGTCACTTCCGGCTGGACCGGATCAAGTCGGCGTCGGTCACCGACCAGGCGTTCGCGCCGCGTCACGATGTCGACCCCGCGGCCGACGTCGACGGCTGGCCGCGCACCGGCGAGGTCCCCGCCTCCAGCCGCGCCCGCGTCTGGATCTCGCCCGAGCGCGCGCGCTGGGCCCGGGAGGAGCGCAACGTCGTCGCCGAGCTGTCTGACGGGGCGGTGATCGTGGAGCTCGGCTTCGCCGGAGTCGACTGGCTGGTGCGCGAGACGCTCAAGGAGGCCGGTGACGCGGTCGTGCTGGAGCCCGCCGACGCGCGTGACGCGGTGCGCGCCGCCGCCGCCGCGATCAATCGCAGCCCCATCCACCCCGCGTTGGTCGGCGGCTGAGCCGACCGATGAGCGGGCGGCGCAGCGGCCGCGCTGCGATCCGGATGACCCCGGATGAGCTGGCCGCGTTCCTGGAGACCGAGCGGACGGTCATCTGCGCCTCCAACGGGCGTGGCGGCTGGCCGCACCTGATGCCACTGTGGTTCGTCGTCCGCGACGGTGAGCTGTGGGCGTGGACCTACGGCACGTCACAGAAGGTGCGCAACCTCGAGCGCGACCCGCGGGCGACGCTGCAGATCGAGGCGGGCGAGAGCTATGACCAGCTGCGGGGCGTGATGATCGAGTCCGACACCGTCATCCACCGTGAGCTTGAGCTGGTCAGCGCGCTCGGGGTCGAGCTCGCCGAACGCTATGGGGGCGGGCCGGTGCCCGAGGCGGGGCTGGCCGCGATCAGGGCACAGGCGTCCAAGCGAGTCGCCTTGCAGTTCCTCACGCGCCGGATTTCGAGCTGGGATCACCGCAAATTCGGCGCCTAGCCGCGCGTCGGGGCACGGAGGGCTAGCCTGCCCTGCTCATGACGTCGCTGAAGGGGTTGATCCTGTCGGGGGGTAAGGGGACGCGGTTGC
>CAZZYU010000195.1:0-3100 GCA_964658375.1 uncultured Acetobacteraceae bacterium
TCATTTTTTCATATTCAGCTAATTCATTTTTTTCTTCTTCAACTTCATATTCTATGTGAAGCGAGTCAATCCATTTGCTTATTCATTTTTACACATTGAGCTATTTCTTTTTTTTTTCTTCATTTTATTTTCATATCCTATATGAAATTTAGTCAATTCATTTGCTTATTTATTTTCGATAAATAAGTTAATTCATTTTTCTAATACATGCGAGATAGGAAATTGAATATCTAAATTTCTTTGTGCATGTGGTAATATCTATTTTATTTGTGTGACACAATCATTTTGTCTCTTGTCATTAGATAAAAATAAATAGAAATAAAATTTTTATTTGAGTTTATTTTTTATTCCTCAAACATTGATTTGTTTTCGTAATCTTTTCAAGATTTATATAAGTTATTAAATCATCTATTTGTAGACTTGATTTTATCTATCGATCATTATTTAATTGTGTCTTCTTTTTTTTCTTGTTTTATTTTAAATAGATGATTATGTGTCGAATCATTTATTTTCAATTTTCTATAGATGTCATTCCGTGATATTTCTCATATGATTTCGTTTTATATATAAAACAGTTAAAATAGTCGAAACAATTTGAATTTTTTTGCTGATTTAATTTTTCTCATTCAATTGTTTCATTCGCTTATTTATTACATTTTAATTTCTAGTATTTATTATGTGTATTTATCATACAATAATCATCATTTCCATATGTAAGTTTTCTTTTTTTCTCATTCAGTTTACAATTGATCTATATTTATATTTAGAGTTTATCGTTTTTTTCTGTCTAAATTCTAGATGAATGATGTAATTATCTAACACTCTCAAGATATTTCACCCTCATGTTGACATATTTAAATGATAAAAAATAGCTTAACAAATCATTCAACTATATCTTTTAATTGTTTTTATTCGAAATAAATATTTTATTCAAATGTTTTGGATTCATTTGTCATATTTTGTTTGAATATTGGATTTGTTTTCAATAAGATCACATGTTCATATGTGTTTTGAATTACTGTAAATAATGTCATAAATGACTAAGACTGTTTTTATTGATTTCCTTTTATATTGTTCATTTTATTTTACATCGTTTACATCATTTTCAAATAAATCAATTCATTTACTTATTCAATAGTGTTTATTTGACTTGTCATAGATTTTTTTATTAATCAATTTAATAGAAATATTTTATATATTAATTTTGTTATTGTCAATATATTATTATAAAAGATTTTAATTTGAACAATAATGAACAAATTCTATGGATTTGAAATTAGATTCATAAAAGATTTTATTTATTCAAATAAGTAATTTGGTTAATAGAAACATGTTGAACAAATTCAATTTGATTTTTATGAATAAATGTCAGATAAAAAAGAAAAGTAATCATGTTGAATATGAAAATACGATATTTACTTCTATTTTATACAATGAAAAGAATTGCTGAATAAAAAGTTCAAATCCAACAAGATAAAAGTTTAGAGAATATTAAATCAATTTTCTTATTTAACAAACATTGTAAAATCAAGCGATTTATTTATCCAAAAATATATTAATACTTTTAATATTTTCCTTACCCACCCTCATTAATCGAACACTTCAAGATTAAGTCTTTTAAAGTAACTAATAGAAACATCAATAATATTCATTCTTAGTAAGTATAACAATATAGATTCATATTATTTTTCTTTATTTAAGAGTCTTTTTTATGGATTACAACAACCACAAGAATAAGAATATATATTGATATATTTTATTTGATTCTATCTTTTATGTTTCTGATTAATAATGAGCTAGTATAATGATCTATGTAAATGAAATAAGATATGAGTAATATTATTTGTCGATTATATCGCATTCTATTCTATTGAAGATTTGATCAGAAATTGTTTAATATTCATAAACAAATGAATTTATATATGTTTATCAAACTGATTGATTTTATTTGACTTTAAATTGACATTATGTTGAATTTTTTGAATATATTATCTGAATAATGTTAAATTATATACTGCGCATTCATAAGTTAATAGATATTTAAAAGATACTAATGAGCATATTTATTTTCTTTCTAATGAATAAAAAGTTCAAATTCAACAAGATAAAAGTTTAGACAAGATATGTCTAATTGACTTAATATTTGAATGTGTCGCCATTCATATGAATATAAGTTTTGTAATTGATTTTGATTATTAAACAAGATATTGTTTTGATTTTATATTGAATATTAATTTTTCTGTATGATCTTGTTATAAAAATCAAGATGATAAATAATAATGGTAACAAGAAGAACAAAACCGAATATGATAAAATAAAAAATAAGCAAAGAAATCAAATTGAAAAATCCTAATGATTAGTATTATGTGACATGTATTAGATTTCAGGTGAAGATAAAATCTTTTATAATATGATATACATATGTTTAATTTGATTGTTTTGTTATTGTGTATATCATTATATATGAATATGTTTGTTTGGTCTTAGAAAATGATAAATTTAACTGGTAAGATTTGATTAAGTTAAATATAAAGAAATTCTCAAGTTACATTAAAACGAAATATCAAGATATAAAAGATCTTATAATGTATTTTATTTTCATTTTTTTTTAAATAAATACCTATATATACATATATGTGTTAACGATAACAATTTGTTTTATAATACGTTTCATTCATGATTTATTCTTATAGTATATTCAAAAGTGAAAAAATAAATAATAAGATAGAAATTTCGTTTCATTTGCTTATACATTTTATATCATATATGTATGTGTTATAAGATAGATGATAAATTTAGTCTTTTTTTCTAATATGAATAAATGATGAAATGAAATGAAATAAAATAGAAATGTAAAATGCAAATATCGTTTATAGAACTGAAGTCTATCGAATCAGCATTTGTTCTTGTAATCAATGTCGATGATAATAGTATAGGCTTTAAAAGAAATAAGCACACACGGCAATATATTAGATATGATTTGTCAATATAGTATCATCTATATGTATGCATGTATGTATGTATGCAACATATATGAATCAAAAGTGTAATAAATGAAAGAAGAAAAATGACACATCATATTGAGAAAAAAACACAATGA
>CAZZYU010000196.1:0-3090 GCA_964658375.1 uncultured Acetobacteraceae bacterium
AGCCCGAGGCGGCCGACGAGCCCGAGCCCGAGCCGACGGCTGAGTCAGAGCCGGCCGCGGAGCCCGAGGCCGACGCGTCGCCGTCTACCTGAGGCGCGCCGCCCCAGCGCCGCTTGGGTGATCCGCCGGACGGGCTCGTGGTCCCGTTCATCGGCCTGACGGGCGGGATCGGGGCGGGGAAGTCGACCGCCCTGGCCGCGCTCGAGCGTCTCGGGGCGGCCGTGCTGTCAACCGACCAGGTCGTCCACGAGCTGTATGAGACCGCTGAGGTCCGTGACCTCGTGCTCGCCCACTTCGGCCCCGAGGTCGCGAGGTCCGATACCCACCCACCGGTGATCGACCGCGGCGCGCTTGCGTCCCGGGCGTTTGCCAGCGCCGACGAGCGCCAGTGGCTCGAGCAGCTGCTGTGGCCGCGTGTGGGGGAGTGGGTGATGCGATGGCGCGCCGAGGCGTCCGCCGCCCAGCCGCCGCCGCGGGCGCTCGTGGTCGAGACGCCGTTGCTGTTCGAGGCCGGCCTGGACCGCGGCTACGAGGCGACGATCGCGGTCATCGCCGATGAGGCGACGCGCCGTGCGCGCGCGGCGAGCCGCGGGCACCGGGCGCTGGACGAGCGGACCGCGCGCCAGCTTTCTCAGCAGGAAAAGGCGCAACGTGCGACGTACACCGTGGTGAACGACGGGACCGAAGCCGAGCTCGAGCACAAGCTGTCGGCCATCCTTGACAGACTCACGCAATGACGCCGCCGACCGCCACGACCCGCTCGGACCGCCGCTCGTCCCAGCAGCGCGGGACGGGGCGCGCCGCACGTTCCGCGGCGGTCCGCCGGCCCTCGCCGCCGGTGCGCCGTCACCGGACGCGGCGCCGTTGGGTGGGCGCGCTGATCCTGCTCGGGCTCATCGCGATCGCGTTCGCCGCGACGATGCCGCTCGCCCGCCGCGCGGTCAACGAGCTGGGGCTCCCGCTGCGCTACTCGGCCACGATCCGGCAGCAGGCGGCCGCGAAGCACCTGGATCCGGCGCTGGTCGCCGCGGTCATCTACGCCGAGACGAAGTTCGATCCGCGGACGTCGCCCGCCGGCGCGGAGGGACCGATGCAGATCGAGCCCGCGACGGCGCTGTACCTGGCGCGGCGCTCGGGCGCGACGACGTTCACCACCGCCGACCTCACGTCGCCCTCGATCAACATCGCCTACGGCAGCTACTACCTGCGGTATCTGCTCAACACCTATCACGGCTCGACGGTGCTCGCGCTCGCCGCCTACAACGGCGGCGAGGCCAACGTCGATCGGTGGCAGGCGGCAGCGCTGGCCCACGGACACGCGATGCGCATCTCCGAGATCCCGTTCCCCGAGACCCGCGCCTACGTCGCGCGGGTGCTCAAGGCGCGCGGCGAGTACCGCCGCACCTACGCGCGCCAGCTCGGATACGGGTAGCGCGCCCGAGGGCGCGCGCGCCGATCAGCACGGGCCACCGCGGTCGCCAGTCCCTGCAGGATCAGCAGCAACGCCAGGCCGACGCCGGCGGCCGCGACGATGTACCACGGCCACGGACCGAGGACGCTGAGCAGCGACCCGTGGGCGGGCTTGTCGGCGAGGTACATGTAGTTGGCGCCACTGACGAGCAGATCGGCGGTCGCCGCGCCGGCGGCGACGACGAGCGTGGCGGCGAAGGCACGCCAGGCGGCGCCGCGCCGGGGATACAGGCCGCAGCCGAACACCAGTGTGAGACCGGCGACGATCGCGCCATCGTGGTAGATGAAGTAGGTGAAGTAGAAGACGCTCGGGAACGTCCAGCCGAGGTCGGGGGTGACCGTCGCCTGCAGCGAGGCGCTGAGCGCCCACAGGTAGACCAGCTCGGCCAGGGGCTGGCGGCGCGTCCACAGCGCGAGGACCGAGGTCACCGAGATCGCATCGGTCAGCTGCAACGGCAGGTCGTACCGCACCGACCAGATGCCGGTGACGAGATCGGCGACGTACTCGCCCGCCCAGCCGACGAAGATCGTCGCCGCCAGCACCCGGCAGAGCAGCACCGTGGTGCGTCCGGGGTGGCGGCGGGCCGTGATCACGCCGCTCGCCGAGCCCACGACGAGCACCGCCAGGGCGGCGAGATGGGGGTCTGAGAACTGGCGCACCCGCCGAGATCTTCGCCGCCCCGAGCGCTAGCCTCAACTGCGGACCCGCGATGCCCCCGTTTGAGCTCGACAGCGCCTTCATGCCGACCGCCGACCAGCCCGCGGCGGTGCAGTCGCTGGCCGAAGGGATCACCGCCGGCGAGCGCTTCCAGACTCTGCTCGGCGCCACCGGCACCGGCAAGACGATGACGATGGCGGCGACGATCGCGGCCGTCCAGCGGCCGTCCCTGATCATCGCCCATAACAAGACGCTCGCCGCGCAGCTGTGCAACGAGTTCCGGACCTACTTCCCGCAGAACTCGGTCGAGTACTTCGTCTCCTACTACGACTACTACCAGCCCGAGGCCTACGTCCCCTCCAAGGACCTGTACATCGAGAAGGACTCGGCGATCAACCAGGAGATCGATCGCCTGCGACACGCCGCCACCGCCGGGCTGTTCGCGCGGCGTGACGTCGTGATCGTGGCCAGCGTCTCGTGCATCTTCGGCCTCGGCTCGCCCGAGGTCTATGACGAGAACCTGCAGACGCTCAACAAGGGCGAGATGATCGACCGCGACAAGCTGCTGCGAAAGCTCGTCTCGATTCAGTACACGCGCAACGACACGGCGCTGTCACGGGGCACCTTCCGGGTGCGCGGCGAGACGCTGGAGATCTTTCCCGCCTACGCCGAGACCGCCTACCGGATCGTGCTCTTCGGCGATGAGGTCGAGCATCTGCAGCACTTCGACCCGGTGACCGGCGAGCTGATCGAGGACGACCTGGAGCACGTCGCGATCTGGCCGGCGTCGCATTACAACGTGCGGGAGGGGATGATCGACGACGCGGTGGCCGCGATCGGGGCCGAGCTCAACGCGCGCTGCGCCGAGCTCGAGGCCCAGGGCAAGCTGCTGGAGTCCCACCGCCTTCGCCAGCGCACCCAGTACGACATGGAGATGCTGCGCGAGCTGGGGTTCTGCAGCG
>CAZZYU010000197.1:0-3085 GCA_964658375.1 uncultured Acetobacteraceae bacterium
CGGCAACGCGACGACCGCGACGAGCCGTTACTCGCGGATGGGAGGCTCGCGGCCGTCAAGGGCATGCGCGAGTTGCTTTTCGTCATGGAGGGCAGTCAGCCGCTGGCGCTGCAGCCGCAGGTGCCGGCGGCGTGGGTCTCGCTGTTGCAGCATTCGCTCTTCGCGGAGGGCTCGCAACAGGTGGCCTGCGCGCTGGTCGAGCAGCACGGCCCGGCCGTCTCCTCCTGTGGGCCGCGCGCGACGGCGCCGGTGTGCGAGAGGCCGCGGGGCTTGGTGGCGCGGATGATTGCGGAGGCGGCGGCGGCATGGACACGGTGGGTCTCGGTAATGGTGATGTCAGTGAGTCCGGCGGCCGCCAGGGCGTGGGTGAATTCATCGCGGGTCAGTGCTCCGGCAATGCAGCCGGTGTAGGCGGCCATGTCGGCGCGGGTGGCGTCGTCCATATCGGGGTCGGCAATGACGTCGGAGACGGCGAACCGTCCGCCGGGCTTCAGGACCCGGGCGGCTTCGCGGAGCACTTGGGGTTTGTCGCCGGAGAGGTTGATGACGCAGTTGGAGATGATCACGTCGACCGAGTCGCGCGGCAGGGGGATCTGCTCGATGTGGCCGCGGAGCCACTGCACGTTGCTGACGCCGGCTTCGGTCTGGTTGCGGCGGGCGAGGTCGAGCATCTCGTCGGTCATGTCCAGGCCGTAGGCCAGGCCGGTGGGACCGACGCGTCTGGCCGAGAGCAGCACGTCGATCCCTCCGCCGGAGCCGAGGTCAAGCACGGTTTCGCCTTCGTGCAGTTCGGCGATCGCGATCGGGTTGCCGCAGCCGAGCGAGGCAAGGACGGCGGCGTCGGGGAGCTGGTCGCGGTCCTCCTGCTCATAGAGCGGGGAGCCGAACGCCTCGCGCTGCCCGTCGGTGATGATGGCTCCTTCGGCGCCGCAGCAGCTGGCATTGCGTTCGGTGGTGGCGGTCGCGGCGTCGGCGTACCGGGCGCGGACGACGTCACGCAGCTCGGTCGGGTCGGTGGGAACGGTCACAGCTCCTCCTCGATCGTGGTCCTGATGGTCACGGCAGCCAGCCGGCGAGCTCGGCGAGCGCGTCGGGGATCACGTAGTAGAAGGCCCACAGCCCCTGACGCTCGGAGCCGACCAGTCCGGCGTGGCGCAAGACCTTGAGGTGATGCGAGACAGTGGGCTGGGAGAGGTCGAACAGCGGGACGAGCTCGCAGACGCAGACCTTGCCGGCGTGCTTGCGCAGTACGTCGATCAGCTGCACGCGGACAGGATCCCCGAGCGCCTTGGCGACCTCGGCCATCCGGATCGCCTGCTCTCGGTCGACGTCGGGATAGACCACGGGCTCGCAGCACGGCTGACCGGCCGGGCGTTTGGTCTTTGGGGACAGTTCCAGATCAACGCTCATCGATATATAGATATCGATTCAACTGAGGTCTGTCAATGCAATACTGAGATCGTGACTGTGACCGCCCCATCCGACGAGCCCGCCGTCGTGCGTCAGCTCTCGACCCTGGATCGTTTCCTGCCGGTCTGGATCCTCGCCGCGATGGGCGCCGGCCTGGCCCTCGGCAGCCTGATCCCGCGGCTGAACCACGGGTTGAGCTCGGTGCAGATCACCGGCACCGGCACCTCGCTACCGATCGCGATCGGCTTGCTGGTGATGATGTATCCCGTCCTGGCGCGCGTGCGCTACGAGGAGCTCGGCCGGCTCAGGGCCGAGAAGGGGCTGTTCGTCTCGTCGCTGCTGCTCAACTGGTTGATCGGACCAGCGCTGATGTTCTCGCTCGCTTGGCTGCTGCTCCCCGATCAGCCCGCCTACCGGACGGGTCTGATCATTGTCGGCCTGGCCCGGTGCATCGCGATGGTGCTGATCTGGTCAGAGCTCGCGTGCGGGGACCGCGACGCGACCGCGGTGCTGGTCGCGATCAACTCACTGTTTCAGATCGTCGCCTACAGCCTGATGGGCTACTTCTACATCACCCTGCTGCCGAAATGGCTGGGGCTGCATTCCCAGGGCTTTGCCATCGGCCTGTGGCCCGTCGCCCGGACCGTGCTGATCTTCCTCGGGATCCCGCTCGCCGCCGGGTACATCACCCGCCGCCTCGGGCTCAAGGCCCGCGGCCGCGACTGGTATGAGCAGCGGTACCTGCCGCGCATCGGCCCGATCGCGCTCTACGGGCTGCTGTTCACCATCGTCCTGCTGTTCGCGCTGCAGGGCCACCAGATCACCCACCACCCCCTCGACGTGATCCGCATCGCCGTCCCGCTGCTGGCCTACTTCGCCGTCATGTTCACCGTCAGCTTCGCGTGGGGCCGGGCGCTCGGCCTGGGCTACGAACGCACCGCGACGCTCGCCTTCACGGCCGCGGGCAACAACTTCGAGCTGGCGATCGCCGTCGCGATCGGTGTGTTCGGCGCTACCTCCGGCGAGGCGCTGGCCGGCGTCGTCGGACCGCTCATCGAGGTTCCCGTTCTCGTCGCCCTCGTCTACGTCTCCCTGTGGCTGCGCCGGTACTTCCCGGCGCTCGCCCAGCCGGTGAGACCGGTCGGTGCCGAGCTCGCGGCCGAGAGGTCCTGACCGGATGGCCACCGTACTGTTCGTCTGTCGGCAGAACGCGGGACGGTCCCAGATGAGCCAGGCCCTGTTCACCCGCGCTACCGACGGGGTCCACCAGGCGATCTCGGCCGGCACGACCCCCGCCGCCCACGTCCACCCCGAAGTCATCGACGTGATGCGCGAACTCGACATCGACCTCAGCGACCGAGTCCCGCAGCTCCTGACCCGCGAGCTCGCCGAACAAGCCGACATCGTCGTCACCATGGGCTGTGGGGATCAATGCCCCTACATCCCTGGCAAACGCTACATCGACTGGGAACTACCCGACCCTTCCGGGCAGCCGGTCGCGCGGGTGCGCACCATTCGAGACGACATCGCTGAACGCATCCAAGCCCTGCTGCGAGAACTGAACGTTCCGCCATCCCTCATCCACCTTCGCTCGTTGGAAGCGAAACCGTTACATCTGGGGATGCCGGAGGAGGGACTCGAACCCCCGACACGCGGATTATGATTCCGCTGCTCT
>CAZZYU010000198.1:0-3079 GCA_964658375.1 uncultured Acetobacteraceae bacterium
CGGCACCACCGACGACCAGGCCGTGGCCTGGATCTTTGGAATCGCGCGAAACCGCACCCCACGTCAAGAACTCGCATTGAGGTGACATCACCCAGCAGATTGGTTACGGCTGGGCGCTCGTAGAGAGCGTTGTAAGGCGCCGTCTGGTTCATAGCCGCGTACTCGTGAGCAACCGCGCATATGTGGCGAGAGCATCGCCCGAGGATTGCGTCACGTCGGCCACCGTACCGGGCTGCACACACCTGCTTTCGTTTTCAACATTGCACTTCTGACGCGCGCTTCGCGACGATCTGAGCGCCCGGGCTGATCCGATCACTGTTCGGCGGTCCACGGGACCGTCGCCTGCAGCACCGCCTCGGTCAGCGCGTCGCTGCGTAGATGCGTGACTGCCTGGTAGGCCGGATCGCTGACCATCTCGCTGAACGTTTGCCGGCTGGGGTAGCGGACGATCAGCACCGCATCCCAGTCCCAGGACGGCGGTGCGACCAGCACGCTGGAACAGTCGCCGACGTAGAGCACCTCGGCTCCGATGCCAGGTAGATAGTCCTTCAACGCGGCGCTGTAGGCGCGGTAGCTCCGCTCACCCCCCGGCCGGTACTTGAGCAGGTTGAGCATCACCACCGGACCACCAGGGTCCTCCTGCAGGTAACGCTTGAGATCCTCACCCCGGGGATCGACGGGCATCTGTCTTCCTCTCAGTCGATTACGCGCTCTGCGCGGCAATCATCGCGGCATGACGCCCGGTAGATCGCCACGACTGGGTGAGAGGCTGCGCCGCAGATCCGGGCGGCCAGCCGGACGATCCCTTTCGTTGGCGTGCAACCCCGACTCCTCGCGCTCGCTGTGCGACGGATCGGCACACTGATTGCGCGTCGCAGAGGTTTCCTGGACCTGGCTGCGTTCGTCGGCGTCACGGCGGTCAGGGAGGGGTGACCCAGCAACTTTGCGGCATTGCTCGCGTTAGGAGAGCCGACCGACCTGGAAAGAGGAGTACCAGTGCGCGAAGCACCGTCGGACATTGCCCGCCATTCCTGGTCCAGTTGCGATGAGCTGGCGGGTGCCGCGGGCGGTCTGAGTGCCGTGGGCCACGCTGCTGACAGGTGCGCCTTGGTGCTCGTCTGTCGTCACGGTTCCGTGCCGACGATGCGCCTGCAGGGCGAGCAGTTGCCGTGAGAGATCGATTGACGCTGTCGACCCGGAGCGCTATCCGGCGCCGCGACGCCGCCGTTGGTTCGCGTGTGGTCGCCCGGAGTGCGCTGGCGAGACCGGCGGCGGCAGTCGCGACGGCTGATGAGTCTGGACCGGGCGCGTCAGGACTGGTTCGGCACCATTGGCTGCTCGTGGTCCTGGTGGCGGCCGGGGTGGGTCTTCGGGCCGCGACGATGGTGGCCTATCGGCCGGCGTTGTTCTTTGGCGACTCGTTTGGATACATCACCGCGGCGTTCTCGGGCCACGCGTTGGGGAGCGGGTCTCCAGCGATGTCGAACTACCGGCCCAGCGGCTACCCCGTGTTGCTGTGGCTGCTGACCCAACCAGGTCGCGATCTGGTCCAAGTCGTCTTTGTTCAACACCTGGCCGGTCTGTTGGTCGGGGTCTTGATCTACGCGGTGCTGGTCCGGTCCGGTGTCGCGAGATGGCTGGCCGCAGTGGCGGCTGCGCTGGTCTTGGTCGATGGGTACGCGATTGCACTTGAGCAGTACGTCATGGCGGACACGTTCTTCGCGTTGACGGTGCTCGCGGCGTGTCTACTGCTGGCGTGGCCGACACTCGGAGCGACGCGGCTCGTCCAGGCCGTTCGATTGGCTGGAGCCGAGCGCTGCTTGCGGGGGTGCTGATGGCCGGTGCGTCGTTGGAGCGGCTGGAGGGAATCTTCGTGATCCCGATCGTCGTCGGCTACGTGCTGTGGCAGCGGACTGACTGGCGGGCTGTACTCGCGGTCGTTGTTGGCGTCGCTGTTCCTCTACTGGCGTACTCTGGCTTGGAGTCCGCGGACTTCGGCACCTTCGGGCTTTCCCAATGGAGCGGCTGGACCGCATACGCGCGGGTCGCTGGCTTCGCCGACTGTCAGGGCGCCGCGGTCGGGTCCACTGCGCGCCCGTTGTGCGAGACCCACGCGCAGCGTACGGCTCACCCGGACGCGTCGGACTGGTATCTGTTTGACCCCGCCTCACCTGCGATCCGGATGTTCGGTCCGGTCTCGCGCTCCGTCGCCATCCAACGACGATCCGACGCGATCCTCGGCGATTTTGCAAAGCAGATCATCCTGCACCAGCCACTGCAGACGCTCTCGGCGATCTCCAGCGACTTCTTGCGCTTCTTTGAACCCGGCGCGTCCGAATTTGGCGATTCGACCGGGGCGACCGTTCTCCCCGCGACCGCTTCGATCGAGTACGCCGACACGTACGTGTCAGACCGCTGGGTGCCTGGCCAAGCCCCGTCCGTGAACTCACCCAGCGGATCTCTGCGCCGCTACCGCAGCGTCATCCATCTACCCCGCCCACTGCTCGCGTTATTCGTACTCCTGTCGATCGCAGCAGTCGCCAGACGGACCGCCAAGCGACGTGAAATCGTCCTCTTCACCGGAACCGGTCTCCTTCTGCTCGTGGGAACCGCCGCGACCGCCGGGTTTGCGCAGCGCTATCTCCTATGCGCCGTGCCGGTCCTCGCAATCGGCGGTGCTCTCGCCCTGCACGACCTCGCCCCCAAGATCGCCAGATCCACGCTGGACGACGAACGCGACGAACACCGCACAAATCACAACCGATCCGCCAGCGACGCGTTGACCGGTTAGGCGGGGTGTTCAGGCGGCTTGGAGTGCTGCTGCGAGGTCGGCTGCGCTGGTCTCGACCGTTCCGCGAACGGTGATGATCAGGCGTTCGTCTCGTTCGATGACGTGTCGGGCGTTGATGACGGTCAGGCCGATGATCGTTTGGGTTCCAGGGGCAAAGCGTAGGACGTGGCCTTCGGGGGTTTCTTCTCCCTCTGCTGGCTGAGGTTCACCAACGTGCAGGTACAGAACGTCCCCGTCTGCGTCGTAATCGGCGTGGTCGAAGACCAGTTGCCCGATCTGGATGTTCAC
>CAZZYU010000199.1:0-3077 GCA_964658375.1 uncultured Acetobacteraceae bacterium
GCCCGATGCGTGTGCACAGCCGCAGACTGCGCGTGTTCTCGCGTGCAACGACGGCGTCGCGGTGCACCACGAGCATCAGGCGTTGCGCCACACCGCCCACCACAAGCTCATGCATGCCTTCCTGGAGGAGGAGATCTTCGACGGCCAGGTCAGCCTCGCCCGACCCGCCCGCCAATCCCGCGGTCGCCAGCTGCGCCTCGTCGACGACGACACCCACGGCTAGCCCGGGAAATGCGCGATTCGGTTGGTCACCCCATGACCATAGAGGTCGGAGTGCGGGTACGCCGAGCTCCCTACCCAGGCCAGCGCTGGGTTGTCGCCGGGGCCGTTGGAGGTCATGGCCTCGGCCGTGCTGCTCTCCGATGCCGGTGCGCTCAGCGTGAACGTGTTGGCAGCCGAGTCGATCCCGGTGACGGTCTGCCCGCCAGCGATGTCGGGCGCGGAGACGGTCGCTCCGACCGCGAGCCCCTCGAAGCCCGACGCGGCGCCGGGCGTCACGGTCACCGTCGAGGTGCCGTTGGTCGTCCCGACGAAGCTGTCGTAGCCGGGACCGCTCGCGGTCATCGTCTCGCCGGTCACACCTGAGCCCGTGGGGGCGGCACTCACCGTCAGCGTGTCGGCGGTCGTGTCGATCGCGGTCACGGTCGTACCGAATGTGATGTCGGCCGCGGTGATCACCGATCCGACGGTGATTCCGGTGAAGCTCGACACGTTCGTCACGGTCGCATCACCCGAGCTGGTCGTCGCGGTGAAGCTCGCACTCATCGCCGGGTTGTAGGGAACGTAGGACGACACTCCATCGGTGTTGATGAGGTTCAGCACACCGCCCTGCGTGGCGCCGGAGAAGTCCGGGAATCCCGGCCCAACCGCCGCCGAACCACCGGACAGCGACGCCGAGCCGAGGATCTGCCCGCTGAAGAGGTCGTTGATGGTTACGTGGCTCTTCACCGGGGCCGTGATCAGGCTGGTGACCAGGCAGTCGCAGCCGCTGCCGAAGCGACTCCAGGACTGCATGCCGGTCAGGGTGAACGACGTGACCCTGGGGGACACCGCCAGGGAGGGATAGCCGTCAAAGTTGCTGTTCTTCATCCAGAAGCTTGGCTGGACACCGGCAGCTGAATAGGGAATCGTCAGCGGCAGCTCGTTTTCGAGGAATATCACCTGGCCACCGTTGCCGTTCCAGGTGGCTTCCGTCTTCTTGAAATGCTCGAGCCAGATGCCTTCCAAGGTGACGTCGTCGCCATTGACGATGACCCCGTGGTCACTGCTGCTCTCGGCAGGCCAGTTGGTCGTCGTGTAGCCGTCCCCGCTGTTGTTGTTTGACTGGATCTCGGCCTGGTTGAGCAGCACGTCGTTCTGATTGATCAGCTCGTCGGTCGTGGAGTTGCTGATCGTGCTGACGTCGCTGAGGGTGGTCGGGTCAATCGGCGAGCCGCTTGCGTTCGGCGTGTTGCCGATCTCGATCTGCTCGGCGGCATACGGTCCGGTGTTGGTCGTCGCGTTGAACGCCATGCCATTTGCACTGAACCCGGCGAGAACGGTTCCCGTAGCGGCGTCGTCGATGACGATCGTCGGGGTGTCGGTACTGGCGGTCACGGTCGCTTCACCCAGGCCCAGGATGACCTCGTTGGCGTGGGGGACCGTCAGCGGCGCACTCACGGAATAGGCACCCGGCTCGAGGAGCACATCCTCGCCCGTGCCGAGCGCTGCGTTGATCGTCGCCGCGGTATCCGTGGTCGAACTGGCGAGGTAGAAGTCGCTCAACGGCAGCGACCTGCCCGCGAAGGGGCCGAGCCTCCAGTCATAGCCCCGCCGGGCAAACTGCACCCTGGGGTCGAAGACGTAGAACCGGCCCGCCCAGTAGTAGACGAAGGGTGATTCCCGAACCTCGGGCAGGACCTTGACGTCGACGTTGGAACCAGCGGGCCTGGAGGCGGCCGCAGGACCGAAATCGGTCGCCGGCACGCTGCCCCTATCCCCGGCGAACATCGTGTCTGTGCCGAAGCCCTGAGCGCCGCCGATGTCACTGCCCTGGATGTAGGGATCCGAGTTGCCGTCCTGGCCTGAGACACCGGCGGTGTTCTGACCGTTGGTGTCGATGACGTCTCCGGTGATATTGGAGTTCGCCACCTCAAAGCCGTTCTCAACGGCACCGCTTCCGTTGATCCCCGAGCCGGGGAAGGGGGCGCACGCGCTCAGGCACAAGCCTGTGGTGTACGGCAGCGCAGCTTCGAGCAGGTTGCCAAGCAGGTTGACCCGCCGCCAGGTCGCCTCCTGGGAGGTGGACCAGGTCATCGTGTCGGCCGGATCGCCACTCTCGATCGGATTGATCGTGAGGTTCTCCAGCTGACTCGGCCGGATCGCCAGACCGTCGTCGTCGATGCCGAGGTTGCCGTTGATCACGACGCCACACGGGCTCGCCCCGAGCCCGGCGACGACGCTGCCGCTGGCGACCTGCGCGTCGATCGTGTTGCTCGTCGTCGCGGTCGCCGGCGTCGCCGAGGCGTCGCCGTAGGTGCCCGGCAGGAAGAAGAACTCATGGTTGGCAGCGGTCTCAGCCGCGCTGAGCGCCGCGTTGATCGTTGCGACCGGCTCCGACGCGTTGAAGATCGTGACGTTCGGACCGAACGGGTTGCTCGGGACGGTGGTTGGGGAGCGCGGGGTGACGCCCGAGCATGCGGGCCTCGTCGCGGCCGAGGCAGGCGTGAGGCCGAGCATCAGACAGACGGACGCAACCGATGCGCCCGCAAGTGCCATCCGCGCCAGTCGTGATGCGAGCACGCTTAGAGCGCGCCTTCGTTGCGACCACAAGGGTGGACTCCTTTCGCGAGTCGATTCGCGGGAAGCCTCTCTTTCAAGACGCTCCTCGTCCCCGCTGCAGGGACGGCTTCACGTCGTCGGACGCGATCCGCCTCTCTCTCCAAGATCGTGCGGCGCAAGTATATGCATAACGCTCAGCTGTATGCAAGTTGGCGTTTGAGATGCAGTACGGAACCCAGGATCTGCGGGAGCTCGATCGGGGGGTCCATGAATCGGGAAAACGGGTAACACACCACGGCGGTTCGGCGGTTGTGTCT
>CAZZYU010000200.1:0-3024 GCA_964658375.1 uncultured Acetobacteraceae bacterium
CTTTGAGCCCGGTGACGACGAGAGCGGCAGCTACGGCGAGACGACCGGTCGGACTCAGTAACACCTCGTCGGTCCGGTGCAATGAACCTTTTGATGGGATCCCCACCGACTCTTCCCGCGGCGGCCGCGTCCAGCGACGCCTCGTTGCTTGCCGCCGCGCGCCACGACCCCGACGCGTTCCGGGCGCTGTACGAACGCTATGCGGAGGCGGTGCACGGGTATTTCGTGCGTCGGACCGGTAGTCGGGCGACAGCGCTCGACCTCACGGCCGAGACGTTCGCTCAGGTGTGGTTTGTGCGCGCCCGGTTCCGCGACGAGGCCGGAGGCTCGGCAGCACCGTGGGTGTACGGCATCGCTCGCAACGTGCTGCTGATGTCGATCCGCCGCGGTGCGCTTGAGCGACGGGCCACTGAGCGACTCGGACTGCAGGAGCGACTCGACCGCCCGCCGCATGTCCAGGACCAGGTGCCCGACGACACCTGGGCCGACGGAGTTGATGAGCTGCTGGACACGCTGCCTGCGGATCAGCGCGAAGCCGTACGCCTACGTGTGATCGAGGACATGGAGTACGCCGACGTCGCTCACGCACTGGGCACGACCCCCGCCGCGGCCCGGGTTCGCGTCCACCGCGGACTGGCCGCACTCAAACGCTATCTCACCCCCTCAGAGGAGACCCGATCATGACCCGCCTCGATTTCGATCCCGACCTGGACCGGCTTGGCGACGCGCTACGCGCCAGCGCCGCCATCGACCTCGCCCGCGCGGAGCAGGCCAGGCATCGGCGCGTGACCGCACCGCGTGGCGTTGCGGCAGGCGCGGTCGTGCTCGCTGCGGCTGCAGCAGGGGTTGTCGTGCTCGCACAGTCATCAACGGGAGAGTCGGCGTGGGCCAAACACACACTGCAGCGCGCCGCGGCAGTCGTGATCCCACCGGGCTCGGCCAACACAATCTTGCACCTCACCGCCACCGAGACCCTCAGCCCGCTCGCGCAGCGTGCCCGCGCGACGACCGTTTCGACGCTTTCTGAGCAGGCCTGGATCCAGCAGGGTTCACCGTGGGGCGAGCGTGCGATCGTGCAGGTCCCCGGCGGTCCGGTGCTTGAGGAGAACAGCACCGGACAGATCTACAACCAGACCACCAACACTCTGTATGCCTCCCCTCAAATTCCCACCGGCACACCGCAATACACGCTGACCCCCACGGGCAGTACGGGCAGCGATCGGTTGAGCGTCACGCTGCCACAGGGTGGCGTCTCCACCGAGACCCTCGACGCCAGCACCGCTCAGGCGCTGCGCGACGGTACTGACGTCGTGCAGTGGTCAGTCGGCTGGGACGCGGGCACCCAGACCCAAACCGTTGAACCGGTCGTCGTGCCATCAGCTCAGGAGGACCAGCAGCTCCAGGCCCAGCAGCCCGACCCCGGGTCCACCAGCTTCGTCGCCGAGCTGACCGGCCTCTTGGACTCAGGCCACGCTCAGGTGACCCGAACCACCACCAGCGACGGGCAGCCGGCGATCGAGATCTCCTCGGTCAACCCGCAGAGCGGACCACAAACCGACTATTACGTCAATCCTCAAACCTACGCGCCGATCGAGCTTGACACCTACGGCTACGACAGCCCCAACGACGTCACCCGGGTGCACTTCACCGCCTATGAGACGCTCCCGCTCGCCGGCAACGAGCAACTCCTACAGGTCACGGTCCCACCAACCGCCCAGGACGACCACACTCCCGCCGACTACTGGAACGCTGCCGGTCTCCCCAGGCCCTTCTAAAACTAAGGTTTCAGCTGGCGCCGGTCCAAAACGACAGTGATCGATCACGCCCCCTCCGGCGAGATGATGAAGCAGCCGGGAGGCTGTGTTGTGCTCGATCGTCTGTGGTGGTCAGTCCTGCTCAAGATCGTGCTTGTACTCCTGCACCATCAATCCGACGTTCCACTTGTCGAGCCCGTCGAAGCTGTCGATGAACTCCTGCTTGGCAGCACGGACATCGTCGAGGCGGTCCAGCTCTCTGAGCGTCTCGATCTTTGTTGCGAGAGCGATGAGCATGGCGCGGTCCCATTGACCGCGGGCACGCAGACGTCGCACGACGAGGTCGATCGCCTCGACTGCGTCGTCTCCCATCGACATGAGCTTCTCGGCCTCCTCGACCACCGGGCTCATCTTGCGCAGAGTCTCCACGCTCAAGGACTCAAGCTGCGCGAGATCCCCTGGCACCTCACCGCCGGGCATGAGCTCGCCGCGGTACATCGTTGCGATCAGCAACCACACCTGAGCGACGGCACCGAGACGCCGCTCGCGCGCGTCGTGTCTGCCCGCGAGACGGTCAACGACCGGCCGCAGGACCCCAATGGCTGCTGCCGGCCGCTGCGCGGCGACGAGACTGTACGCGGCCACGATCAGCTGGTTGCCCACCGCCATGTCGTTGGAGCTCTCCGGCGTCGAGATGTAGAACGACACGAGCGCTACGGCCACCGTTTCGGCCTCTTCGAACCGGCCGCTCCTGAGCAGCAGGCCGATCTTGACCCGAAGCGCCGTGACCGCAACAGCCGCAGCTTCTGGTGCCTCCTCCTCCCGGAAGCGTTCGAAGATCTCGTCGCAGTCCGCAAGCAGCTCGCCGCTTGGTTCCAGCCTCGCTTTCAACGACAGCCACGTCACGGTCGCGCCCGCTGTCAGGGACTGCAACTCGGGATCGTCGAGGTCTCGAACGAGAGCGAGATAGCGCTCAGACGCAGCCAGCGCCTCGGCAGCCTCTCCCGCCTGAGCGTGCCGAAGCATGGCGCGATGCACGTCACGGGCGTCGTTCATCTCCACACGGTTCTACTCAACGCCGACACGCACTGCCCCCAATCTGCGCCTATCTCGGGACATATTGGGGACATGTCCGAGATTGGAACAAACTCGTGACAGAGAAAAAGCCCCAACGGACGGGGCTTTCTAAAGTGGGCCGTGAAGGGATCGAACCTTCGACCTTGGGATTAAGAGTCCCCTGCTCTACCAGCTGAGCTAACGGCCCGGGGGG
>CAZZYU010000201.1:0-2988 GCA_964658375.1 uncultured Acetobacteraceae bacterium
GCTCTTTAATAGCGCTTACTCTTTAATAGTACTGACCTTTTAATTATGCTGCTCTTTTAATAACGCTTATTCTTTAATAATATTTACTTAATATAAATTAAAGAGATATAAACATTATTAATATTAATTACAATATTTATTTTTTATTAAATTTTATATATTAAATATATTATTTTTTCCTAAATTTTTTTTTATAATTTTAAAATCTCAACTTTTAAATTATATAGTTTGGCCGTCTTTAAAGTTAATCACGTGATTATCACACTATTTAATAACACTTGTTTGATTTTAAAAATCAAATTAAATACATATTTTAATTTAAGTATTAGCTCTTAATATCTTTAAGCCCTTATTACTCTGACCTTTAATATTAAATCCGCCTAGCCGCATTTAACAATCTCGCTTATTACATTTTAACTTATAAGGCTTATTGTATTAAAAAAAGCCGTTTTATCAGCTTCGTTTTTTAATAAATTAAAAAAAATTAAATGAAAAAAAATGGCCTCGTTAAGAATCGAACTCACGGCTTCTCAAAGACAAAAGATACCTTTGAACTGTGTTACCATTACACCACAAGGCCCTTTGAATTTAAAACAACAATCTCTTATTTTATTATATAAAACCTTAATTTTAAAGTATAATTTTAATTTTAATTTTATTTATTTATTACTTTATTATAAATTTAATATATAAATATATTAATTTTAAATTTTTTATATTATCAAGAATATATAAAAAATTATAATATTATAATTTATATTATTTATATTAAATAACTATTAAATAAAATACTTTTTATCTTTTTTTTTATTCTTTAAAATGTAATTAAATATAAATTAATAATTTAATTATAATAAAAACAAATACATTTAAAACCCTTTATTTTATAGTATATTTTAATATTATAAAAGTTTTAAATACTCTTTTTTAAATAAAGATATAAAATATTTAAAACTTATTATATATTAAAATTAAAATTAATTTATATTTATATATTTATATAAATTAATTTAAATATTTATTAAAGGATTATAAAAGTTATAAAATGAAATACATTTTGTTAATTAAATTAAATATATTTGAAATATTAAATATATAATTATTTTTTGATTTTTTTTTTAAAATTTTAAAATCTTATCTTTTAAATTATATAATTTAACCATTTTTAAAGTTTATTATATGCTTTTAATACTGTTTAATAATAGTCATTTAATCCTTAATATCGGATTAAATAGATATTTTAATTTAAGTAATAGTTTTTAATATCCTCAAGCCCTTATTACTTTAATCCTTTATATTAAATCAATCTAGCCGCATTTAATAGTCTCGCTTATTAAACTTTAATTTATAAAGCTTATAATTTTATAAAAATAAAGTTATTT
The DNA here is from genome assembly GCA_964658375.1 of uncultured Acetobacteraceae bacterium. GTDB lineage: Bacteria > Actinomycetota > Thermoleophilia > Solirubrobacterales > Solirubrobacteraceae > Palsa-465. The sequence goes on from CAZZYU010000201.1 coordinate 1,383, forward strand.
ATCTTTAATTATTTATTTTAAATTAAATAAATATTTTATTTATCTTTTTCTCTTTTTTAATCCCTTTTAATAAAACCTCTTATTTTAAAGTTATATAGAGTAAAATAAGAGAATATCTTTTAAATTTAAAGGTTTTATAATATAATAATTAATATATAAAGTATTTTTACTTTAAAGTCTAAATTCGATTTTTAGTAAAATTCTTAAAAGTAAGTTTTTATTGCTTTAATTAATAATACAAGCTCACCTTTCCTTTTTTGATTCTTTTTTTCCTTTTTTTTTATTTTTTTTAATAAAAGTAAAAGTTATATTAAAAAATTCTTTTAAATAGGGTTTTCATGTCTTACTTTACTCTCTCCCGCCTCGATACGCCACTTGACGACAAGGTCAAACACGGCCATGGCATTGGTCATCTCATGCCCACAAACTGGCTTGCTATGCTTCCGCTCGAGCCACGCCAAATACTCCTTCTCCCCTGGCAGTTCTCGCCCGGCAAGCTCCTGCACCCGCCTCCAGAGCCCTTTGTCCGTGCAGGCAGCTAACGCCACTGGCATTACTACGTGCTTCCACCGGCAGGTAGTCCCCTTGGTCTTGTAGCCGTCTGGACAGAGCTCTTGCGAGACGTGGCAATAGAAGCAGCTCAGAAACTACGCCTGCCGGTCCCGCCAGTAGTTGATTCCTCGCTGGAATTCCATACAGCCCTGGAAAGACAGACACTCCTCGATCTCAGAGCATTCCATCCACGTATGCTGGGAGCCGGCGCCTGGCCCCTTGAACATCCAGCAGATCCGGCATCCCCACTGCCCCAGCTCCGCAACCTCCTCGAGCGCGGCCTCTATCCGTTCCAGCCCACGGGCAACCTTCCGTCCGTACGCCTGAGACATGATCAAGCCTTGGGAGGAGAGCTCGCTTTTCCAGAGCAGTTCCTCCCGCTGGCAGTTGTCACACAAGACGGCATCGATCCCTTTACAGTCCCGGAGGTCGTTGTCCAAGCTCCGGCCGAGGATGCTGCGCCGACAACCCGTCGTCCGGATCAAGCTGTTCACCTCACGCGTTTTTAGCTCGAGGCAACTGTCCTTCTTCGAGTCTTCGGCCGGCCAGTCCTTGTCCTCGACGATGATCACAGCCGTAACACGCTCCCCAGCCCTCCCAGCACGTCCAGCTTCCTGAGCATAGTCGATAATGCTATGCGGGGCTTCGAGGTGCACGACATGTGTAATGCCGGGCACGTCGATCCCCGTCCCAAGGGCTGCCGTAGCAACGATATATGGGCTCTCACCCTGGAGCCAAGCCTGGAAACCCACTTCTCGCTGAGCAAGAAAGTGGGCATCGCTGTCCTTGGGATTCCCATGGTAGTAGTGGCATCCTAGCTGCCGGGCTAGCGCCTTACACTTGGCATGGCTGGTGCAGTAGATCACGCCCTTCTCTCCCGGCGCTAGACTCCCAAGCCGAGCATCGACCAGCTTCCTGGCCTCCATGGGCCCTCGCCCATTGCGGACCCGGAGCACGGAATACTGGACATTGACGCGGTGGCTAGACGCGCGGATGTAAAGGGGATTCTGCAGCTGCATAGCCTCCTCAAACTCCCGCTGGCAGAGCGGCGGCA
>CAZZYU010000202.1:0-2974 GCA_964658375.1 uncultured Acetobacteraceae bacterium
CGAGGTCTGAGTCGTGGGGCTCGAGCAACAGGAAGCTCGGGGTACGGCGGGGCCGATACCAGGCGTTCACCCGCGAAAAGTTCATCGGCTCGAGCTGGTGTGCGATGACGACCACCGGATAGATGTGCAGGCGTAGATGGGAGGCCCAATCCAGTGGAGCCGCATCCCAGTAGCCGGCATAACCGACTCCGAGATGCTGGCGCTGCACGACAGCCTGGATCCGGTTGGCCTGGGCGGGCTCCACCTGGCGGCGGATCGGCAGCGCCCAATCCCCGCAGGCGAGCGCCACCAGCCCGGCGGCGACGAACGCGGCCGAGCCAGCGGCCACCCGGCGACGCCAGCGCGGGCTCTCCCAGAGCGGCGCGATGGTCGCGATCACCGCCGGGACCGCGATGATCAGATACCGGTCGGACTCGACCTGCACGGTCAGCAGGTAGGTGAGCACCGAGCAGACCACCGCCGCGGCCCAGAAGGCGGCGCTCACCGAGCGTGCCTGCGCACGGCCATCGCCGGAACGGCCGCCGCTGGATCGGCCGACCGCGCGAGCACCCGTGTGGAGAGTGGCCGCGATCCCCGCCACGGTCGCCGCTCCCGCCGCCACGGTGAACACAAGCCGGATCGGCGGCTGCCGGGTCGTCCCCAGTCCGTTGCCCAGCCGCAGCAGTCCGCCGACGACCCACACCAGGCGTTGCGGGACCATCCCCACGCCGATCAGCAGCGGGGGTGGGGTCGCGATGGCGCCCAGCGCGCGCGCCACGTCTCCGACGGCGACGGCGACGATCGCCGCCACAATGGCGACGATTAGGACCGGCACCACCATCGTCCGGTCGCGCGTCCGCCACGCGATCAGGGCGGGGGCGACCACAAACGGCAAGACGCCGTCGAACAGCAGCATTGCGTCGGACGCGATCAACGTGCCGATCACCGCGCCCGTGGCCACAGCGGCCAGGACGATGATCCGCGGCGCACGCCGGGTCGTTGGCAGCCAGACGAGGAACGCCGCGAGGACGGCGACCCCGGCCAGCGTCGTGTTGTGCCACCACGGCGCGGTGAAGACGAGGAGGGCAGTGGGGCTGGCCGCGAGGATCAGCAGCGTCGCCAGGATCCCGGCGGTGCGCGTGCAGACGCGGGCCACGCTCCATCCCACGAGGCTCGCGAAAGCGACCGTGAGCGCGATCGGCGACAGCTCCCAGAGGACGCGGTGAAACGAGAGTCCGTGGGTCAATACCCCCAACACGAGCGGGACCCATGCCGGTTGATCCATCATCACGACCTCTCCCGGGTGGCCGTGCGCGACGGCGGAGGCCACCATCCAGGCCGAGGTGACGTCCCCGTCGGTGTTCAACCAGCCGACGATCGTCGGGAGCCGGACCAGGAGCAGGACGAGGTAGGCACATGCCAGCCCGACGGGGATCAACAGCACGGGAAGGTCGACGGCCGGGGACGCAACCGTGACCCGACGTCGCAGCGCGGTCATCTCCCCGTTGATCGGCAGGCGCGGCGGCGCGCTTGAGCGAAAAGCGCGCGAGCCTCAAGGGTTAGCGATCGCATGCCGATCTCGACCCTGGGACATGTCGGTCACTCACTCAGGTCTGCGCATCGGCGCGTCGGGTCGCCAACGCCTCGGCGCGGCGAGCGTCGTCCTGCCGGCAGTGATCGTCGCCGGCGTGCTCGGGCTGCTTATCGCGACTCTGATCGCGACCTATCACGGCAACCTCACCGGTTTTGTCCACTTCGGAGCCGGGTTTGCCCACGCGACCCATCCACCGGCCGGGTGGATCTCCGGCGGCGCCCAGGGCTACGACGGTCAGTTCTTCTATGTCCTCGCGCACGACCCGCTGCTCCTGCACGATTCGACCCTGCATCAGATGCAGGCGACCGGCCAGGTGTTCCGGATCCAGCGTCTCGGATACCCGCTGCTGGTCTTCGCGCTCTCCGCCGGTCGGCCAAACGCCATCCCGGCCGCACTGCTCGCGGTTAACGCCATCGTGCTCGTCTCCGTCACCGCCTGGTTCGCGGCCTATGCGCGCCGTCGCGGCTGGCCGACGCTGTGGGCGCTGGCCATCGGCCTGGCGCCGGGGATGCTGCTGCCCATGCTCCGTGATCTCAGCGATCCGCTGGCAACCGCCTGCGTGCTCGTCGGAGTGCTGATGTGGCAGGCACGGCGGCGGGCGCCGGCGGCGCTCGCGCTCACCGCCGCGGTGCTCACGCGCGAGGTGACGATCGCTCTCATCGTCGGCCTGGCCGCGGAGGTCGGCGTGCGGATCTGGCGGACGCGCACGACGCCGGGCGCGTGGCGGCCGATCCTTGCCGAGGCGTGGCCCGTGCTCGGGATTCCCACACTGGTGTTCCTCCTCTGGCACACCTACATCACCGTGCGCGCGGGGAGCATGCTCGGCAGCTCAGACGTCACGCTCCCGTTCGTCAACATGGTCCAGGAGGTCGTCCGCTCGCTACGGACGGGGCCGATCACGATCGCCCTGTGGGACACCGCCTACGTCGCGCTGATGTTCGCCGGGGTCCTGCTCGCGGCGCGCTCGCTGCGTCATCGGGTCACCGTTCTCAGCGTCAGCGCGTGCGCGCTGTGTGCGAGCGTCGTGCTGCCGGTCTTCGGAGACTTCTGGAGCGACACCCGGCTCAGCGGACCCCTGTTCGCGATCCTGCTCGTCGACGGCCTGCAGCGACGTGACCGCGCCTGCGTCGCCGTCGGCACGGCGGCCAGCGCGATGACCGCGCTGTTCCTGCTCGGAATCTGAGCTGGCACCGGCTCAGGCCAGCGCGGCGGCGAACCGGTCGGCGCCGGTGTTGCCGCCCGACAGCACGACCCCGACGCGCTGACCGGTCACGGCGACGCGCCCTTGAAGGACTGCGGTCAACGCCGTCGCCCCGCTGGGCTCGACCACGAGCTTCAGCCGCTCAAAGCAGAACCGCATCGTCTCGAGGATCTCGGCGTCGGTGACGGTCACCACCTCGT
>CAZZYU010000203.1:0-2970 GCA_964658375.1 uncultured Acetobacteraceae bacterium
CGCGCGGCCGCGTCGAGGACGAACGTGGCCTGCAGGTAGGACTCGTCCACCGGTGGATCGACACGCATCAGAACCGCGTCGACGTCGGCCAGCGTGACCAGTTCCGGCGGGCCGGCGTCAAACCAGTGGTCCCCCGCCGCCCACCGTCCGTCAACCTTCACGGCGGGGTACAGGCGCACCGGGCGGGCCCAGGCGACCGTCTCGGCGCGATCGAGCGCGAGTTCGTGTACCTCGGTGACCCACACCTCGATGCCGAGACGCTGCGCGGCCTCCATGAGGGCCACGCTCGTGTCATGGCACGGGTCAAGGCCGCACAGTGGGTCGATGACGAACGTGAATCGCACGTCAACTGCGCTTGACGTTCAGGACCTTGATGTCGGTGTAGGCGGCGAGGCCACGCGCTGAGCTCTCGACCCCGATACCGGATTGCTTGACGCCGCCGAACGGCAGGTCGGGCCCCATGCCCGGGTGCTGCCCGACGAACACCGACCCGGCCTCAAGCCGTTGCGCGACCGTGGCCGCCGTGTCGGGGTCCGGACCCCACACCGAGGCGCCCAGCCCGAGCTCGGACGCGTTGGCCCGGGTCACCGCTTCGTCGACGGTCTGATACGTGAGGATCGGCAGGACGGGGCCGAACTGCTCCTCGTCGACGAGCGCCATCCCTTCCCGCACTCCGCGGATGAGCACGACCGGATGGAAGTACCCGGGCCCCTCCGGCGCCTCGCCGATGAAGAACGCATCGCCACCCTGGCTCTCGGCGTCGGCCAGCAGAGAGCGGACCCGCTCAAGCTGGGCGCGGTTCTGGACCGGACCGATCTGCGAGCGTGGGTCGTCCCCGGGACCGACGACGACCGTCGCGGCGACCTCGCTGATCGCATGAGCGATCGGCTCGGCGAGGTCCTCGGGCACGTAGAGGCGCTTCAGGCCGGCACAGACCTGTCCGCAGTTGCTGAACGCCGCCCAGAAGAGGTCCTCGGCGAGCGCTGCGGGATCGGCGCCCGGCAGCACGATGCCCGGGTCGTTGCCGCCGAGCTCGAGCGTCAGCCGCTTGAGGCCGGCGCCGGCGCTCTGCATGATCGCGCGGCCGGTCGCCACCGAGCCGGTGAAGCTGACCTTCCGCACCAATGGGTGCTCGACCAGCCGTCGGCCGATCTCGTCGCCACCGCTGATGACGTTCAGAACGCCGGGGGGCAGCGCATCCGCGAGCAGCTCGCCGAGCCGCAGCGTCGCCACCGGCGTGAACGGCGAGGGCTTGACCACGACCGTGTTGCCGGTCCGGATCGCCGGCGCGATCTTCCACATCGCCAGCAGCACCGGGTAGTTCCACGCCGTGATCGCCGCCACGACCCCGAGCGGCACATGCCGGATCTCGGCGCGGGAGCTGCTCGTGTCGCGGACGATCTCGGTCGCGAGCCCCATCTCCGCGTAGGCCTTGATCCACACGAGCGCCGAGGCCACTTCCTGGCGTCCCTTCGCCAGCGGCTTGCCCTGCTCCCGGGTGATCAGCTCGGCGAGCACGTCGGTGTTCGCTTCGATGATCTCGGCGATCGCCCGCAGCGCCGCCCGGCGCTCCTCATCGGGGGAGTGACCCCAGGCCTGGAACGCGTCGTGCGCGCTGCCCACGGCGTGCTCGAGTTGCTCCACCGAGCAATCCGGGACGGCCGCGAACGGGACTCCCGTGGCGGGGTCGATCACGGCCGTCGTCGCCTCCGAGACGACGGACTCGCCCCCGACGGTCATCTGTGCGGCGAGCGGGAGATCACCATCGTCGATGCTCGCGCCGTCGATCGTCTGCAGGCTCATGGCCGGCGCGCGGGGATCGGGCACGCCGCCTCCTCGCCCTCCAGGTCGTCGGCCGCGTCGCTCACCGCGACGGGTGAGCCATCGATCACGGCGGGATGGTGCTCGAACAGCAGCTTCCACTGATCGTGGGTGTACTGGCCGGACTTCGGCACCTTGACGCCGAGCGACTTCTCGGGCCTGACCTTCGCCGAGCGCCGCTGCGCGATCTGATCACTCCAGCGGCGGACGGCCGGGAACTCGTTGACGTCGACGCCCTGGCCCTTGGCGACGCGCACCCACGGGAAGCACGCGATGTCGGCGATCGAGAACTCGTCCGCGATCCATTCGCGGTCGGCGAGGCGATCGTCGAGCACCTGGTAGAGCCGCCGTGCTTCGCGGGTGAACCGGTCGATCCCGTACTCGAGCGTCGTTCCGTGGTTGGGCGCGTGGCTGACGAAGTGGGCGGCCTGGCCGAGCATCGGACCCTGGCCGCCCATCTGCCAGTACGTCCAGCACAGCGCCTCGGTGCGGCGGGCGAGATCCGTCGGCAGCAGCTGACCGGTCTTCTCGGCCAGGTATTGCAGGATCGCGCCTGACTCGAACACGCGCAGCGGTCCTCCGGGGGCGTCATGGTCGACGATCGCGGGGACCTTCCCGTTGGGGTTGACCTCCCGGTACTCGGCGGTGTGCTGATCGCCGGCCAGGATGTCGGTCCAGTGGATCTCGTAGGGGGTCCCGGTTTCCTCCAGCATCATCAGGACCTTCCGCGCGTTCGGCGAGGTGTAGTAGAAGAACTCGATCATCGGGACCCCTCGAGATCTAGACGTTGAAGCGGGCGCGCATCCGGTCCGCGTAGGCGACGAGGTTCTCCTTGCCGCGGGTGTACGGCTTGCCCGGCCAGTCAAACGGCACGTCGATGATGTGCCGGATCGTCGAGTAGATCGACGCGTCGAGCGATCGCGGCTGATCGCCGAGGAAGAACGGCTTGTCGCCGAGGTAGGTGGAGAGCGCGTCGACGTCCTCGCGCAGCACCTCGAAGACCTCCTCGTCGGTCCGTCGCCCCATCCCCTGACCGTCGAACTCGGCCATGATGCGCCCGCGGAACGCGTCGAGCCCGACGCGCATCTCCGGCGTCACCTCGGCGCCCTGGACGATGTAGGGGATGTAGGTCTCCCAGCCGGCGTCCTC
>CAZZYU010000204.1:0-2969 GCA_964658375.1 uncultured Acetobacteraceae bacterium
CCAGCCGCGGACGGTTGCTCGGTAGTGGGCGGGTGATTGTCCCTGGTGGCGTTTGAACGCCCGGGAGAAGTACAGGGGGTCGGTGTAGCCGCAGAGGTAGGCGATCTGGCTGACCGGGAAGTCGGTGAAACGCAACAGGCGGGCGGCTTCGAGCATCACGCGGTCGAGGATGAGCTCTTTGGTGCCCTGACCGACGATCGCCTGCAGCGCCTGTGACAGCGTGGCAGCGGGAACCGCGAGGGTGTCGGCGTAGTAGGCGGCGTCGTGGTGGCGGACGAAGTCGCGCTCGAGCTGGCGAATGAAGCGCACGTGGAGGCGCGCGTCGCTGGTGTCAGCCCGTCGGGGAATGGCGTCCTCGTGCCAGCGGTCGATCCAGAGCAGCAGCGTGCAGAGCAGATGGCGTTGCAGGTCGGCGGAGCGCTCATCCGGTGGGCGTCTCGCCTCGTCATCGAGGCAGTGCAGCACGGCTTCAAGCCCGGAGGCTCGTGAGGCGGGGACGGTGACGGTCGGAGAGGTTGCGGAATTGACCAGCCAGGCGGGTGCGAATTGGGCCGCGGTGAGCTCGGTGAACAATGCCTCGTCAGAGAAGTCGACGATGGCGCCGGTCACCGACCGGGCTTCATCGAAGCGATGGACCTGACCGCGGCCGATCACGGTGATCGTTCCCGCGAGCGAATCGACCTGCGCGCCGTCGAGCAGGTGGCGGCCGAAGCCCTCACGGATCCAGATCAGCTCGTGGTAGTCGTGGCGGTGCGGCGCGACCTGGTCCTGCGCTCCCATCACGGCGTTGTCCCACCATCGCACGGTCACCGGTGCCACCGCCTCGCGCCGCGGGCCGGCGAGCTCTCCCTCGGGTCGAGGCTCGTCGTCGGTCCCGCAGGAGATGAGATCCGGGGATAAGTCCATGTGCTCCCCGGGTTCTGCCATTCGCGCAACGCTACCGGCGATCGATCATGAACCGATGAACACGATCACCGACTCGACCACACCACCTGCTGACGACATGCACCGCCCTGACGGTCTGCCGGCGACCACCGGGCTCGGGGTCGTGCACCTGACGGTGCGTGATCTGGACCGCTCGGTTGCCTTCTACCGCGACACGCTGGGCCTCCTCGAGCGTGACCGCGCCGGCCGCACGGTCTGGATCGGCGCCGGGGACGCCCCGCTGCTGGCCCTGCACGAGGATCCGGCGGCCGCGGCGCCGAGACGAACCGCGGGCCTGTACCACGTCGCCCTCAACTACGTGGACCGGATCGAGCTGGGCCGCGTCGCGCGTCGCCTGGCCGCGACCCGAACCCCGATCCAGGGCGCGTCTGACCACGGCACCCACGAGGCGATCTACCTCGCGGACCCGGATGGCAACGGGCTTGAACTGGCCGTGGACCGCGACCGGTCGGTCTGGCCGGACCTCGCCAAGGTCGAGAGCATCCGTCCGCGCCCGCTGGACCTCCACGGTCTGCTGGCGCTCACCGCCGAGGAGCCGGTCATCGGGGCCGCGCGGAGCGGCACCCGGGTTGGGCACGTGCACCTGCACCTCGGAGACCTCGACGACGGCCTGGCGTTCTACCGCGACCTCGTCGGGTTTGACACCCAGACGCTGATTCCCGGACAGGCCGCGTTCGTGTCGGCCGGTGGCTATCACCATCACCTCGCGTTCAACCTGTGGAACGGCGCCGGCGTCGGGCCACAAGCGCCGGGCACGGTCGGTCTGCGCCAGTGGACGATCGTCGTCCCGGATCAGTCCGACGTCGCCGCGGCGCGCGCGCGGATCGACGCCGCCGGCATTCCCACCTCGGACGTCGACGACGGGTTCGGCGTCCAGGATCCCGGCGCGATCACCGTCCACGTCGTGACCCCGAGCGGCAACCGCTAGGCGCCGACATCGTCAGCCCCCGCTCGGGCGCAACGGCACGCTGGCACAATCGTCTGCGTGTCCGACCACTACCAGCCTCCAGGATGGTTCACGACGAACGTGTTCAACCGGATCGTTGCCGGCGTCACCCGGTCTGGTCTGAGCGTCTACGGCTCGCGCGTTCTGGAGGTCAAGGGCCGCACGTCGGGAGAGTGGCGACAGACTCCGGTCAACCTGATGCGCTACCAGGACGGCGAATACCTGGTCGCGCCGCGCGGCCAGACCCAATGGGTCAAGAACCTCCGCGCCAGCGGTCAGGGAAGGCTTCGGGTCGGCAGGCGCACCGAACCGTTCAGTGCGGTCGAGCTCACCGACGACGAGAAGCCTGCGCTGCTGCGGGCGTACCTGAAGAAGTGGAAGTTCGAGGTCGGCGTGTTCTTTGACGGCGTTGGCCCAGACTCAGAGGACGCAGAACTGCGCAAGATCGCGCCGGATCATCCGGTCTTTCGCCTCAGCCGGAGCTGACTCCGGTCGCGCCGCTGGCGCCTGATAGCGGGTAGGAGACTGAATGAGGTGGGGGTCATGTACTCCTCTGCCGGTGGGCAGGGCGCTGTCGGAGGTCAGCTCGATCAGGTGACGCCGATGCGGGTCGTTTCCCGTCGTGGCCGGTGAATACAGGGGCGAGGGGGAGCGGCGCAACCCAGCCGGGCTCAGCGCCGACAGCGAGGAACGGTTGACGTCGCCGCAGGACCACCCTCAGCCGTCGACCGTCTCGGTCTCGCTACCGCAGCCTCCGGTCGGTGCCGTTGGCCCGGACAAGCGCTCGGAGATCGTTGCCACCGATCTGCAGGACGTGGAGCGCGATCCGGGTTGTGCTGGCGAACCGGGCGCGGCTCGCGGCTCTCTATGAGCTGCGATCCCCCGCTCCGACCGACGCCTACGACGCGTTTCTGGGCTGCTTCTGGCTCCTGATCGTCTTCGCCATCAGTGGAGCCATCGGGGAGATGCTGTTGGAGCTTCAGACCGTGTGGGCCGCGGTCCTCGCGTTGGCCGTCGATCTTGGCGGGACGTTCGTGCTCCTCAGCGAGCTCGAGCGGCGCGAGAACAAACTGATGCG
>CAZZYU010000205.1:0-2947 GCA_964658375.1 uncultured Acetobacteraceae bacterium
ACGAGGTGGTGACCGTCACCGACGCCGAGATCCTCGAGACGATGCGGTTCTGCTTCGAGCGGTTGAAGCTCGTGGTCGAGCCCAGCGGGGCGACGGCGTTGACCGCCGTCATCCAAGGGCGCGTCGCCGTGGCCGATCAGCGGGTCGGGGTCGTGTTGTCTGGCGGCAACGCCGGCATTGACCGGTTCGCCGCCGCGCTGGCCTGACCTGTCAGATACCCAGCAGGATGAGGGCGGTCATCGCGCTCGCGGCGGTGGCGACCGTGACCGAGGCCCTGTCGCGGCGCTGCAGACCATCGACCAGCAGCACCGCGAAGAGCGGTGCGCTCAGCCGGGTGTCACTCCAGAAGTCGCCGAACACCGGGATCACGACGCCGACGCACAGCGCGCACGCGGCGGCGCTGAGCACGGTGACTCGTCGGCACAGCGACCGCACGGCGAGGAGCACGGCGACAAACATGAGCGCGACGTAGACCAGGTCCCACAGGGCAAACGTGGTTGGGCCCGCGCGCAGCGAGCCCACGACCTCCTGGACCATGTTGAGGAACGGGATCGTCGCCTGCGAGGTTCCCAGCGGCCCGCCCGCACGGATCATGACGTAGGCCTGCCAGGCGGCGAAGACCGCAGCGGGGACGACGACCACCGGCCATGCCTCGGCAAGGATCGCGCGCCACGCATCCGGGGTCTGACGGGTGCGCCAGATCCGCATCCCCAGCTCGGCCGCGAGCCCGGCGATCACGACGATCATCACCTCGCGGGTGAGGACGGCACAGGTCAGGGCAAGCGCGGCCGGCACTCGGCGCCGGGCCTGCCACATGAGCACCCCGACCAGTACGCACGTGGTGGCCAGCGGATCGCTGAGGTCACGCAGCATCGGGAGCAACATCCCGGGCATCAGCCCGATGGCCAGTGCCCACAGGGTCGACCAGCCGCGGTGGCGGGCGTAAGCGGCAAACCATGCCGTCACCGACACCAGCACGATCAGGTTGACGCCCACCAGCGCGGCCGGTATCGCGCCCGCCCGGCCGCCGGAGAGCAGAAACGCCAGCAGGGGATACCCCAGGCGCTGAATCCGGAACACCTCGCCGCTGGCCCGCATCTGGCGCAGCGTCGCGTCGTGCAGGAGCAGCGGGTCGTGGGCGAGGACATAGAAGAACTGACCGTCGTAGCCGTTCGGCCCACCGGAGATCCACCCTGCCGGGGGATGAGTCGCATGGGCGAACCCGGCTCCGAAGTAGACGAAGCCGGTGAGGTTGCCGTGATAGTGGACGATCTGAGCGGCGGCGATGAGGCCGAGCACCCCGGCGACGATCATCGTCGGGAAGACGACGCTCGCGACGCCGAAGCGTGGGCGAGCCGGCTCGCCAATGCGCAGACCTGAGTGAGTGACCGACATGCTCCACCCGGGAGATCGGCACCGAGCAGCCGTCCCTTGAGCGCGAGAGGTCGCCTCAAGCCGATCGTCGGCGGTGCCGATGACCTGAGAGTGACCGCGCTCCGACGTCGGGTCACGGTCGGCACCGCGGCCGTCGACCTCCCCGTGCTGTTGATCCCCGTCGGGCTGGCCTGCGCCTACCTCATCCTGCTGGTGATCCGGTTTCCGACGATCGTCGGCTGGCTGAACACCGATTCGGACGTGAGCTCAGCGTGGCTGTTGGCCACCGTCGTCGGACACGGCCACACCGGAGAGGTGGTGATGAGCGACCAGGGAGCCTGGGTGCCGCTCGCCTTCGGCGTGCTGACCCGTGGCCTGCCCTTCCATCGCGTCCTCTGGGAGCTCTCGCCGATGGTGTTGACGGTGGTGTGGGCGTGCCTCGTGGGCTGGACGGTGACGCGCGTGTCCTCGCGCGCCGCCGGTCTGCTGGCGACGTTGGTGATCCTCGCTGCCAGCCCGGCCGCCCTGGTGGTGTTTGCCGCTCCCTGGACGCACAACACGACGCTGACGGGGGTCGCCGTCCTCGGCGCGTTCCTCGTCTGGCTGCCGACCACCCCGCGCTCTGGACACCTCATTGCCGGTGTCGCGCTCGCCACTGGTGCGCTGACCGGCACGTTCCTTGCCTCCGACACGATGCTGCTGTTCGACGGCCTCGTCCCGTTCGTGGCCGCGACGGGCGTCATTGCCATGCGGACACGGGATCGGGCGTCGGTGGGACCGGTTCTCGTCGTGGCCGGGGCGGCGACGATCGTCGCGGTCATCGTGGGACACGGCGCGCACACGCTGGGATTCGTCACGCCCGCGCCGCCCCTCCACCTCGGTTTCCGGGCGATCCCGACACGGCTGATTTGGGTAGCGGGTGGTTTGCTGCGCCTCGGAAACGGCCTGAGAACGTCGGGCCAGCTGATCATCCGCCTGCCCTTGGTCGTGGCCGCCGGCGCGGCGACGGTCGCCGGGATCGCGGCGACGGTGCAGCTGGCTGGTCGCGGCATCGCCGCAGCCGGCGACGGCCGGTCGCCGGCGCGCTCGGTGCACGCCGTCTACTGGGCGACCACGCTGGTGTGCTCGGTGGTCGCGTACGTGCTGACCGTGCAGGTCAAGTCCGACCGGTACCTGGTGATCGCCGTCCCCGCAGTGGTGGCGACGGTTGCGCCCCTGTGGGACAGCGCGCGCTCCCGTCGGCGCCTGGTCGTCGGGTGTGGCGCGTTCCTTGCGGCCGGGCTGGTGGCGCTCGCCTGTGGCGACTGGGCTCTGCCGATCCGTCGGCAGGTCGAGCCCGCCCAGGCAAACCGGATTCAGGCTGTCGTGCAACGCGACCACCTCGGAATCGGATATGCCGGCTACTGGGATGCCGCGGCGCTGGACTGGGACTCACGCATGCGCCTGCACATCTACCCGGTGGTCGTGATCGCGGGCCAGTTTGAGCCGATGGATATCACCCGGATCGCCTCGTGGTACCGGCCCCGCCGTACCCCGAGCTTCCTGTTGCTCGAGCCCCACGACTCAGACCTCG
>CAZZYU010000206.1:0-2826 GCA_964658375.1 uncultured Acetobacteraceae bacterium
CGCGACGACCTCGCGTCCGGCTCGGTGATGGCTCACGCGCGCGTCGACGACGGGGGCGACCGGGAATCGGGACGTCTGGGGATGCCTCTAGGACGGCTTGGGACGAGTACCTGCAAATCCCGTGTTTCTGTCGGGGAGTGAGCGCGACGATGGGCGCGCGAGGCCCGGCGCAGCCACCCGTGCAGAAATCAGCGAGAGTGGTACCCACGGGTGGTACCCATGTGCACCACACCAGTCGAGAATGGGTCTACCGACACGACGAAAGCCCCGTAAAAGCGAGGTTTCGAAAGCGCGCCCGGAGAGATTCGAACTCCCGACCTTCGGTTCCGTAGTTCCCCCTTTGCAGGAAATTTGCCGTAAGTACGCGCTGCTCATTCCAGTTGGCGCGGGTTCGTCGAGGTCAGAATTGCTCAGTTCGGGACATGGTTGGGGACATGTCGATCGGAGGTTGGTGAGGACGCTCCGCGTGCGGCCGCCGCGGGTGGGGATCGGTTCGTGCCGCGGCGATTGCTACGTCGGCGGCGGCGTGCGGTGGGGGTGATCGGCCGCGACCGGGTTGGGTTGGTCGGCCATGCAGTCGGTGGCGTCCTCTAGCTTCGCGCCATGGCAAACCACGAAGTCTCCCTCAACATCACGCGACCGATCCCGGTGGGGAACGTCGACGTCGAAATACCAGTCCGTCGGAATGGCCGGGCGTTTGGCAAGGTCAAGATCAGCAAGGGCGCCATCGATTGGATGCCGGCGAACAAGAGCAAGACCGCCTATTACCTCGACTGGAACGAGTTTGCGAAGGTGATGGCGCAGAACGGGCATCCGGTCTGAGGGGCAAGGGATAGCGGCGATCCCTGGTGTTGCAGCGAGCGTCCAGGAACGCTGGTTTTGAGAGCGAGAGCAGGCGCGGGCCCTGCGCGTGGGCGGCTGACTCGATGGCCTGGCAGCACGATGATCGTGTGGTTCTAGCGGCGTCCGCGGCGGTCATACTCTCGTTTGGTGGCAAGGATTCTGGTTCAACTGCCCGGTGGGGAAGGCTTCATCCTGGGCGCGGACGGTCGGCCTGAGCTCACCCATGACGTGATGAGCGAGCGCGGTCAGCCACTGCAGCCGTGGGACCGCTTTCAGACGTTGCGGCTGGGTCTGAGCGGTGATCGGATGCTGTTTGGTGGGTTGCTCCCTGATGGCGCGGTGAGTGTCGAGGCGGTCGAGGCGACCGGCGTGCGGAAGACCGCCGCGGTCGGTGCCGGGACGTGGGCGGTCGTCTTTGAGGACGGCGCGCACGGCGATCCGGCGGTGGGCTTCCGTGACGTCGCGGGAGCGTTCGTGCATCGGCCGATGCCTGCGCTGTATCCGCACCACCCGGTCGACGATGCCGAGGAGCCCTGCCCGGTGTGCGACTCAGTCCAGTACGAGGTGTACTTCCCGACCGAAGACTGGCGCGCGGGGCGTGGACGGAAGGGGACCGATGACTATCAGCCGAGTCCGCTGGTGGTCTGCCGGGTGTGCGGGCATCAGGAGACCGCCGGGGGAATCTTCCAATACCGCCGCGAGGACTCCGATGAGGACGAAGCGACCCGGGCGGCGCGCCTGGCGCGAGTGCGGGCCGAGCAGATGGTGCAGCGCTGGTACGCGGACAAGATGACGCTGCTGGGCTTGTCGTTCGCGGTCTATGCCGCCGAGGGGTGGCCGGCGCGGATCAGCGGAAGCGGCTCGCACGGGGACGATGTCGCCTCGCTGACGATCGCGCACGCGCGGCCGCTCCCGGACTCGGTTGTCATCGCACGTCCGCGGCTTGAGATCACGACGTCGGTCGATCCGCATGAGCCCGAGCCGCTCACCATCGCCCGCGATACCTTCGGGTCGCGGATCGCTTCCGGCGGTCGCGAGGAGGCGGTGACCGACGGGCTCTCCAAAGCCGCGCTCACGCTCTGGTTTCGTGCTCACCGTCGGCGGCGCGCCGCGGCGTCGTTCGCGGCCGCGGTCAGCGAGACCGAGATCACCATCGAGGGCCGGCGCGAGCCGTTTCTCACCGTCGGCTCGCTCGAGGCCCAGTGGGTCGCGGTCCGGCGCCACCACGGGGCGACCGTCACAGTAGTCGCGCGCGAGATCGACCCAGCTGCGCTCGAGCTAGAACCGCTCAGTGACCCAGCAGGCCGTCTGCTCGGACCCCAGCCTGAGGAGCCCTGAGACGTACGGGCGCAAGGCGGTCAGCCCATGTCATTCATTGAGCTGTGCAGCGCTCGAACCCCGGCGCGACGGATCTGCCGGTCGCAGAGACCCGGGTTCGTCGCGAAGGAGGCTTCCAAAATCGTGCGTCGGGGACATGCGAAGGGAGCGTCGGCCGCGGGGTTCTTGGCGATCGCTCTCCGCGCCGAGCGGTCTTCGGCGTCTACCGGACCGGGCGGATGGTGCTGCAGACCGACGATGAGCAGCGTCAATACGCGTCATCCGACGGGGTGACACGGCCGGGGGTGGTCACCTGGCGGGATGACGACACGACTGCTGCCGGACGTGATGCTGACCGGCATGGTCAACGCACACGGTGGAGGTCGTAGGAGATGAGGATTCTGAGGCTGACGGCACTGGGCGCAGCAATCGTGAGCGCCACCATCGTCCAGGGCGCTGCCCAGGGACACGCGGCAGTCGTGGGACAGCGCAGGCCGGCAATGACTCGGGTCCACGTGGGGCCCGGAATGAAGATTGGGCGTGCGGTTGTCGGGCGGTGTCTGGCCGCGCTGGCTGCGGTCGTGGCGGCGGCGCTGGTCTGCGTTTGGTCGGCCCCGGCGGATGCGGCGACGATCACGGTGTGCAAGAGCGGCTGCGCTCAGAGCC
>CAZZYU010000207.1:0-2823 GCA_964658375.1 uncultured Acetobacteraceae bacterium
CTGTTAAGACGGCCTGATGACCAACATGCGTCAGGAGGCGCGCCGCCAATCCCGGGCGGCGGCGCAGGAGGCGCGCCGTCAAGCCCGCGCGGCCGCCGACGAGGCGCGCCGTCAGGCCCGCGGCTGACGGACGGCGCCGGTGGACCCCCCCGCACGGATCGCGGTGCTCGGCCCTGGAGGGGTCGGCGGCTTCGTCGCCGGCGCCCTGGCCCGTGACGGGACCGTGCCGGTCACGGTGGTGGCCCGCCCGGACACCGCGGCGGCGTTGACGCGCGACGGCCTCACCGTTCACAGCCGCCTGCTCGGGGAGTTCACGGCGAGGCCACGGGTGATCACCGAGCTCGACGAGCCGGTCGACGTGCTCATCATCGCCACCAAGGCGACCGGCCTGGGCGACGCGCTGGCGCGCATCCGGGTCACGCCGGGGATCGTCGTGGCGCTGCTCAACGGCTGCGAGCACTTCGCGGTCCTGCGCGAGCGCTTCGGCGCCGAGCGGGTGCCGGCTGCGGTGATCAGGATCGAGTCCGACCGCCCGGCGCCGGGGGTCATCGAGCAGACGAGCCCGGCGGCGCGAATCGATCTTGCCGCGCAGCGCCGCGAGCTGGCCGCGGCGCTGCCCGGACTCGCGCAGACCCTGCGCGCCGCCGGCCTGGCGGTCCGGATCGGCGACCGTGAGGCGGACGTGATCTGGTCAAAGCTCGCGCGGCTGTGCGCCCTGGCGCTGACCACGAGCGCGAGTGACCGACCGATCGGGTTCGTCCGCGCCGACCCGCGGTGGCGCTCGGCGCTGGAGAACGCGGTCTCCGAGGTGATCGCGGTGGCGGTCGCCGAGGGCGCGCAGCTCAGCGCGCAAGCGACGCTGGACGAGCTGCACGGCGCCCCGGAGCAGCTGGGCTCCTCGATGCAGCGCGATCTCGCCGCCGGGCGGGAGCCGGAGCTGGACGCGATCGCGGGGGCGGTGCTGCGGGCCGGGGCACGTCACGGCCTGAGCTGCCCGACGGTGCGGTGGCTGGCCGAGCGGGTCGCCGCGCGCGTCGCGCAGGCGCCGGCCGAACGTCAGACGGGCGGACGCACCGGCTCGGGAATCCCGGGCCCGTCGGCGTAGACCGGCTCCAGCTCCTCGGAGGCGATCGCCTCGACGAGCTCCTCCTGATCCTCGGTCTCGCTCTCGCTGTCGTGCTCGCCGTCGCACAGCACCCGGAAATTGCCGGTCGTGCCGCCGTCGACCTGGAGCGTGATCCCGGGCAGGATCTGCTCGCCCTCCTCCAGACCGAGGCGCTCGATGTCGAAGTGCGACATCCCGATGCCCCAGCTGGTGTGGTCGGGGTTCTCCCGGTCGTGGACGTTGACGGCGATCTGGAAGCTCTGCAGCAGCTTGGCCATTGTCGAGGTGTCGACCATGATCAGGCCCTCGTCTCGATGATCTCGATGCGGTAGCCATCCGGGTCACGCACGAAGCACAGGCGGTTGCCGCCGTCGCGGATGCTGTAGGGCGGGCGCTCGGGCTCGATCCCCTGGGTGGCCAGCGCGGCCAGCTGGCCGTCGAGATCGTCGGTGGTGATCGCGATGTGGCCGTAGCCGGTTCCGATCTCGTACGGCTCGTCGCGACCTTTGTTGAAGGTCAGCTCCAGGCGCGGGCTGTCGCCGTCCTCGGGCAGGTTCATGAAGACGTTGATCGCCTCGTCGCGGATCGGCGCGCGGCGGACCTCCTGGAAGCCGAGCGCCTCGTAGAAGGCGACCGAGCGGTCGATGTCGAGAATCCGGTAGCAGGTGTGGATGAGGCTCATCGTTGACCCCAAGGGTACCCCGATAGGCTGCGGGCCATGATCGTCGAGCGCTCGATGAGCGAGGGGTTTCTCACCAACAACTACGTCGTCGCCGACGAGCCCGGCGGCCATGCGGTGATGATCGACGCCGGCGGACCCGTGGGCCCGCTGCTTCAGTTTCTGCGCCGCGGCCAGCTGACGCTGACCCATGTGCTGCTCACCCACCACCACCACGACCATGTCGTCGACCTCGACGAGGTGATCGCCGCCCACCCCGACGTGCCGGTGCTGATCCACACGCTCGAGCGCGCCGAGGTCCCGCAGGCGACGGGCACGCTGGCGCCCGGCGAGACGATTCGCACGGGCGCGCTGGTGATCGAGCCGCTGCACACCCCGGGGCATACCGCCGGAATGCTGTCGCTGCTGATCGACGGCACCGACGTCTTCACGGGCGACACGCTGTTCAAGGGCTCGGTGGGGGGCGTCCGCGCTCCAGGATCGACGAGCTACGCCGACCTCAAGTCGTCGGTCATGGACACGCTGCTCACGCTCCCGCGCTCGACCCGGGTCCACCCCGGGCACACCGACCCGACGACGGTGGGCGACGAGCTCGAGCACAACCGCTTCGTGCGCATCTGGCGCGGCGAGGATCCCGAGGGCGACGAGCCGTGCACCGCGCTGGGCGAGCCGGCGACGCTGATCCTGCTCGGCGACGACTACGACGGCGGTCACAAGGCGTGGGTCCGTTGGCCCGACGGGCGCGACGACATCGTCCCGGGCTCGCGCGTGCAGCGCTGAAGCGGTCGAGCGGACATAGGACGCAGTCCTAGACTCAGACCGTGGCCAAGGACAAGATCCCCACCTCCCGGGTCAGCCGAACGGCGAAGATCGGGGGGCTGGCCGCCGGTCAGGCGATCCGTCAGGCCGGGACGCACGCCGCCAACGTGGCGCGCACCGAGGACGGGCGCAACGCGGCGCTGGAGCGCCGCCACATCGAGGCCGCCGAGCAGATCGTCGAGGCGCTGGGGACGATGAAGGGCGTCGCGATGAAGGTCGG
>CAZZYU010000208.1:0-1090 GCA_964658375.1 uncultured Acetobacteraceae bacterium
CCGGAGCGGTTCGTGTCGCGCAAGATCACCCGCGCGGCGGCGGAGATCGCGCTCGGGCGCCGGGATCAGATCGAGCTCGGCGACCTCTCGGCGGTCCGCGACTGGTCGTTTGCCGGCGACGTCATGCACGGCGCGTGGCTGGCCCTGCAGCACGACACGCCCGATGACTACGTGCTGGCCAGCGGCGTCGGCCACACGGTCGGCGACCTGCTGACCGCCGCGTTTGCTCACGTGCAGCTTGATCCCGAGCGCCACGTCCAGATCGACTCGGGCCTCGTGCGCGCCCACGAGCAGGTCGCTCCCGTCGGCGATCCCAGCCACGCGCGTGAGGTCCTCGGCTGGGCGCCGTCGCTGAGCTTCGCCGAGCTCGTCGGCCGCATGGTGGACGCCGATCTGGCGGCGCTGGGCGACTGATCGCGACTCTCCACCGGGCCATTCAGAGCCGCCGGGGGCGTGCACTAACCTGCCCGAAGATGCCTCCGGTGGCCGAGACCCTGAGCCAGAGCCCGCTGCATGATCGCCACGTCGCGGCCGGCGCGAAGCTGATCCCGTTCGCGGGCTGGGAGATGCCGGTCCAGTACGCCGGGATCCGCGCCGAGCACCTCGCGGTCCGCCGCCACGCCGGCGTGTTCGACGTCTCCCACATGGGCCAGATCGAGACGCGCGGGCGCCAGGCCCCGGAGTTCCTGCAGCATCTGCTGTCCAACGATCTGCGCCGGCTGCCCGAAGGGGGCGCTCAGTACAGCGTCATGTGCCGCGAGGACGGCGGCGTGCTCGACGACCTGATCACCTACCGGCTGGCCGACACCGTGTTCCTCACGGTGACCAACGCCGCCAACCATGCCCGGGACCTGGAGTGGTTCCGCACCCAGGCGCGCGACTACGACGTCGACGTGATCGACCGGACGGAGTACTTCGCGATGCTCGCCGTCCAGGGCCCGGACGCGCGGGCGCTGCTCACCAAACTTGCCGACGGGTCGATGCCGTCGCGGATGCACTGCTGTCAGCGCGTCGTCGCCGGGGTCCCGATGCTCGTCTGCGGCACCGGCTACACCGGCGAGGACGGCTGCGAGCTGCTCGTCGACCCCGC
>CAZZYU010000208.1:1190-2815 GCA_964658375.1 uncultured Acetobacteraceae bacterium
ACGTTCTCGCCGTGTCTGGAGCGGGGGATCGGCATGGCCTACCTGCCGGCGCAGCGCGCCGCGGCCGGGACGAACATTGAGATCGACGTGCGCGGCAGCGTCCGGCCTGCCGTCGTGGTGCCCAAGCCCATCTACCGCAAGGAGCCCTGACGTGGCCGACGCCAGCTATCCCGACGACCTGCTCTACCACGCCGAGCACGACTGGGCCAAGATCGATCCGGCCAACCCCGACGAGGCGACGTTCGGGATCACCTGGTACGCGCAGGACTCGATGGGCGAGGTCGTGTTCTTCGATCCCCCCAAGGTCGGCGCGCAGGTCACCAAGGACTCTCCCTACACCGAGGTCGAGTCCGTCAAGGCGGTCTCGGATGTGATCAGCCCGCTGTCGGGTGAGGTCGTCGCCGTCAACGACGAGCTGTCTGACTCGCCGGAGAAGATCAACGAGGATCCCTACGGCGAGGGCTGGCTGGTCCGGGTCAAGCTGTCTGATCCCTCAGAGCAGGAGGCGCTGCTCGACGCCGCGGCCTATGAGGCGACGCTCTCATGAGTCGCTACACGTCTGCCACCGATGCCGACCGGACCGAGATGCTGGCCGCGATCGGCGTCGCGTCGATCGAGGAGCTGTTCGCCGACGTGCCCGCCGGCCTGCGGCTCGCCGACGGACTGGCGCTCGACGCCGGTCGCGCCGAGCAGGAGGTCTATGAGGAGCTGCGCGCGCTGGCCGCCCGCAACGTCAGCACCGAGGATGAGATCTCGTTTCTCGGCGCGGGGATGTATGACCACTATGTGCCGGCGCTGATCGACTCGATCACGAGCCGCTCGGAGTTCCTGACCCCGTACACGCCCTACCAGCCCGAGGTCTCCCAGGGCGGGCTGCAGGCGATGTTCGAGTACCAGACCGCGATCTCCGAGCTCACCGGGCTGCCGGTCTCAAACGCGTCGGTCTACGAGGGTCCCAGCGCGGTGGCCGCCGCCGGCTATGTCGCCAAGCTGCACAACCAGCGTCGGCGGTTCGTCGTCTCCGACGGGGTTCATCCGCACGCGCGGGAGGCGCTGGCCACGCTGGCCCACGGCTGGGGGATGGAGATCGAGGCGGCACCGCTGCGCGACGGGGTGACCGTGCTGCCCGAGCTTGACGACACCGTCAGCGCGGTCGTCGTCGCCCAGCCCAACTTCCTGGGCGCCGTCGAGGATCTGGAGGCGCTGGCGGGCGCCGCCCACGCGGCCGGGGCGCTGTGCGTCGCCGCCTGTGACCCGCTGCCGCTGGCGCTGCTGCGCTCGCCCGGGGAGTGCGGGGTCGACATCGCGGTCGGCGAGGGTCAGACGCTCGGCAACAACCTGGACTACGGCGGGCCGTCGTTCGGCTTCTTTGCCACGACCGAGGCGCTGATCCGCCGCATCCCCGGCCGGATCGCCGGCGAGACCGTCGATCAGGACGGCAAGCGCGGGTTCGTGCTCACCCTGCAGACCCGCGAGCAGCACATCCGCCGGGAGAAGGCGACCTCCAACATCTGCACCGCCCAGGCCCTCAACGCGCTGGCCGGCGTCATCTACCTCAGCTGGCTGGGCGCGCGCGGGATCGTCGAGCTCGCCGAGCTGATGGTCCAGCGCACCGCCTACGCCCG
>CAZZYU010000209.1:0-1950 GCA_964658375.1 uncultured Acetobacteraceae bacterium
GAATACTAGTTCGGAAACGCTAACGGTGTCGCGCGGTGCTGTCAACATCGGCCCGCCGGCATGCCTTGGGCGCCGCGCGCGGGCATGCCCCGGCCCGCGGGCATGCCCCGCGCCGGCGTGCCTTGGGCCGTCGGGTCGGGATCAGGCGCCGGGGGCGACCGCGGCGACCGCGGCCTCGCCACTGACCTGGGGCAGCTGGGCCGTCGGCGGCACGGGCTCGTCGACCCGCAGGCCCGCCTGGATCATCAGCGGCGCCACGTCACGGCTGAACTGCTCCAACCCGTCCTCGTAGTTGACCCAGCTCACCGCGGCCCCGTCAAAGCCGGCCTCCGCGAGCTGCGCGAACCCCTCCACGACCTGCTCGGGCGAGCCCACCAGCGCGTGGCCCCCGTGCCCGGCGACCATCGCGCGGAGCATCGGATTGTCCTTGTCACCGTCGTCGAGCGGCTTGTTCTCAAACCCGTGCTGGTCGATCGTGGCTCCGAACAGGGTCGACAGCAGGTTGCGCGCCGCGACGAAGTCGCCGCGCTCGTCGACGTAGTAGCGCAGGTAGTCCTGCGCCTCCTTCTCGGTGTCGGCGCAGACGATCGGGGTCTGGCTGAAGACCATGATCTCCCGCCCGTGGTCCTCACGGGCGCGCCGCTTGGTGTCGGCGACCAGGTCGGCCACGGTGCTCATGTCGATCGGCGGGATGAAGCTCACGTCCGCGAACCGTGCCGCGAAGTCCCGGCCGCGCGGGCTCATCCCGGCGGCCATGTAGACCGGGTGCGGCGTCTGGATCGGCTTGGGCTCGGAGTAGGCGCCCTCGATGTGGAAGTAGGTGCTGTCGACGTCGAAGTAGCCCTCGCGGGTCAGCAGATCGTTGACGACCGTGAAGAAGTCCTCGGCGTACTCGTAGCGGTCGTCGTGCTCGCGCTGGGCGGCGCCGAACATCCCGATCTCATGAGCGTTCCAGCCGGCGACGATGTTCACGCCGAAGCGCCCGCGCGAGATGTGGTCGATCGTCGCAATCGTCTTGGCCACCCGCACCGGGTGCGCCGTGGGCACGTGGTAGGTGCAGAACACCTGGATCTTGCTCGTGATCGCGGCGAGGCCGGCGGCCCACGCGAAGGTGTCGAACGAGCGTCCCTGGAAGTTCGTGCTCCCGCCGAAACCGGCCCAGCGCGCCCCGGGCAGCAGCGCCTCGAGGTTGGCGCCCTCGGCGAGCTGCGCGATGCGCACCTGCTCGTCCCACGTCGGGTAGACGACACCCGGCGCCTCGGTGATCGAGCAGCCTCCCTGGGCGTTGAAGCCGAAGCACGCCAGCTTGAAGCGGTTGGGGCTGGACAGCAGGCGCGACTGCTCCACCGGGATCTGTTGATACATGTGACGGCTCCTACACGGGGTTGAGAGAGGGGATGTTGGACCAGCCGGGTCTAGACGGGCGCGGAGGAGTCGGCGTCGCCGCCGGCCCAGAGCACGGAGAGCTTGACGCGGGTGAACTCCCATCCGTCGGCGGAGCGCTGCAGCTCGCAGTCATACCAGCCGCCGGCCTTCCAGTTCTTGGTCGGCACCGCGCCGTCGGCGACATGCGTCGCCTGCAGGTAGGAGCGCGATCGAGCGACGTCGCCATCGATCTCGATCATGTGGTTGGAGCTGATGTGGTGGGTGACCATCGGCGGCTGGGGCCCCGGCATCGCGAGAATCGTCTCCCGTCCCTCGAACACGCCGAAGGGAAGTTCGAGCACGCCGTCGACCGCGAAGTTCGCCGCGTAGCCG
Source organism: uncultured Acetobacteraceae bacterium (assembly GCA_964658375.1). Lineage (GTDB taxonomy): Bacteria > Actinomycetota > Thermoleophilia > Solirubrobacterales > Solirubrobacteraceae > Palsa-465. The sequence continues at coordinate 1,759 of CAZZYU010000209.1, forward strand.
GCTTGGTCCTGTGAGTCCACCCGCCGGGCGAAGTCGATCAACAGATCGCTGATGCGGGCTCGGTCGACCAGCCACTGGACCTGGCCCTCGACGTCGTCAGGCGGTGGTGTCGTGAAACGAGATGGCTGCTGAGAGGCGGTCATACCGGTTGCTCCGGGTCGAGGTTGTCGATGTGGCGCGCCGCGGGGCCCG
>CAZZYU010000209.1:1960-2814 GCA_964658375.1 uncultured Acetobacteraceae bacterium
TGATGTCGGGCCCCGCGCCGCGGTGGTTGTCAGTAGGAGACGTGACCGACGAAGTGGAACTGCTTGGTGCCGTTGATCGCTCCGGTGCCCGATCCGCTGCCCTTGGCGTGCTTGAACTTGCCGGTGCCGCCGGTGACCTTCCACGGCCCGCTGGCGATGACGCCCTTGAGGGTGGAGTTGAACGTCACGTCGAGCGCTCCGGCCTTGAACTTCCACACGTACTTGGTGATCGGAACCTCGGTGCTGGCGGTGAAGGTCCCCTTGCCGAACGGAGATCCCACCAGCTTGCCCGTCTGGTGCAGCAGGTTCTTGGGGATCGGCCCCTTGGCGACGTAGTAGTTGAAGTTGTAGGTCTTGGCGGCGACCGCGTCGTGGGCGACCGCCGACGACACGGGAATCGCGACGGCCGTCATCGCCGCCGCCACCCCCAGCAGCGCTGCCTTACGGGAAGTACTGATGCTCATGACTCTCTCCTGTGATTGATCGGTGTCGGCCGTTGGTTACTTCGGGGTTGAACCGTGGTTGAACAGTGGGTTGAGGTAGGTGTCGGACATGTACGGCCCCGCGGGCCCGAGCGAGGTGCCGACCGTGCGCAGGTTCCAGGACGGCTGTGCCCATTGGTCGAGGTTGGCACTCGTGATCACCGTCACCTTCTGGGTGATCGTGTTGACCTTCGGCCCCTGGCCCTCCAGCGTGCGCAGCGCGACGTCGCCGACCGCGTCGCCCAGCTCGTTGGGGGGCAGCCCGGTCCCGACGCCCGAGTAGCTCTTCTCGTTCTGGCGCCAGTAGCCCAGCGACCCCTTCTGATTGCCGATGTCGTCGACCACCGGCATCTGGCGCCCGGACTGCTGGAA
>CAZZYU010000210.1:0-2812 GCA_964658375.1 uncultured Acetobacteraceae bacterium
CGGCGCGACCGGCTCCACCGGCGCCGCCAAAGCCACCGGTGCCGCCGCGGAAATGGAATCCACCCCGGCCGCCACCGCCGCCGAAGCCCATGCCCTGACTGGCCGGGCCTCCGGCCGGGAAGGTCGAGCTGGTCGCGTGACCGAGGGTGTCGGCCGCCCAGGTGGCGGGAGCGGCGAGCAGCGCGGCCAGCGCAACCGCCGCGGCGATCGCCCGCACCCGCGCCGAGAGCCGCACGGCCAGGACCAGCGCGCAGACGATGCAGACCGCGATCACCAGCGGCTTGGCCCACGACAGCGCGCCGTCGATGTTGTGCAGCACGACGAGCTCGGTGACGGCACCGCCGGCGATCGCCAGCGGGCCGATGATCTGGCCCGAGCGCCGATCCGACAGCGCCTCGCCGACGCCGGCCCCGACGAGCATCGCCACCCAGGGCGCGAGGAACGAGACGTAGTAGGGATGGAAGATCCCCGAGGCCTCGCTGAACACCGCGGCGCTGACCAGGAACGCGCCGCCGACGGCGATCAGCCAGCCGGTCCGGGCGTCGGTGCGTCGCAACCGCGAGACGACGAGGATGCCGAGTCCGGCGACGAGCGCGAAGCCGATCAGCCAGCCGGCCTGCCCACCCAGGGCGGAGTCCAGCAGCCGCAACGGACCCGTCGACCCACCCGAGAAGCCACCGCCACCGCCACCGGCCGCGTTGGGAGCGCCGGTCTGGCCGGTTACCCGGCCGACGCCGTTGTAGTTGACGATCAGCGACCAGATCGAGTTATCCGAGGTGCCCGAGATCCACGGCCGGTCGGCGGCCGGGGTGAGCGTGACCAGCAGCGGCCAGGCCAGGCCGACGACGGCGAGCGCCAGACCGCCCCACAGCAGCTGTCCGAAGGCGCGCAGGTGGCCGCGGCCGGCCGGGGCCATCCACAGGTAGGCGAGGAAGATGCCGGGCACGACGAACAGCGCGACCGACATCTTGGTCTCAAAGCCCAGCCCGATGAAGATGCCGCTCCACACCAGCCACTTCGTGCGACCGTCCTCCAGGGCGCGCATGGCGAACCACAGCGCCGCCACGCAGGACAGGATGAGCAGCTCGTCGGGGTTGTTGTGGCGCGACATCGCCACCGTGATCGGGGTCAACGCCAGGGTGAGCCCGGCGGCGAAGCCCGCCACGCGGCCGAAGCGGCGGCGCACGAGGTCGTAGGTGAGCACCGCCGCGGCGACGCCCATCAGCGCCTCGGGGGCGAGGATCGAGAGCGAGTGGAAGCCGAAGATGCGCACCGACAGCGCCTCGACCCACAGCGCGGCCGGCGGCTTGTCGACGGTCATCAGCCCCGTCTTGTCCAGCGAGGCGAACAGGAAGTCATGCCAGCTCGACGCCATCGAGCGCACCGCGGCCGAATAGAAGGTGTTGGCGAAACCGTTCTTGGACAGGCCCCAGAAGTTCAGGACCGCGGCGACGGTGACGACGCCGAGCAGCTCCGGCCGGGCACGCAGGCCCGCGACGGCGCGGGGCAGCGACCGCGCCCGCAGGTTGGCGGCGCGCCACGGCGCGCGGAGGGATGTCGAGCCAGTGCTCATCGACACAGGGTGCGCGGGCGAGGTGAGAGGAAGCGAAGAGACCGCATCACGGCTGGTCCGGAGCGTGGTGGGACTCGGTGTAGACCCCGGCGGCGATCAGCGCCGCCGTGGCGAGCGCGGCGAGGCCGGAGAGCGTGTAGATGGCGATTGGCATGCGGGCAGCATCGGCGGTGCGGCGAAGCGATCCGCAAGACATGTGTAAGACCAACGTAGGGACGCCGCGGCGCGGGCCCGGGTGCGGGCCACCCGCCCACCCGCGCGGGCGCCGCTCTCGCGGGCCGCCCGCCCACGCGCGCGGGCGCGTCACGAGAGCCACGCGGGCCTAGAGTAGGAGGGACCACGCGTTTGACACACAGGAGCCACTGACACCCATGTCCAGCACCGCCAACAGCTTCGATGCCCGGGGGACGCTCAGCGTCGGCGACCGGTCATATGAGATCTACCGACTCGACGCGCTGCAGTCGCGATTCGACGTCGCGCGGCTTCCGTTCTCGTTGAAGATCCTGCTGGAGAACCTGCTGCGCAACGAGGACGGCGAGGCGATCCGCGCGGCGGACATCGAGGCGCTGGCGACCTGGAACGCGGCCGACGAGCCCTCGCAGGAGATCGCGTTCACCCCCGCGCGCGTGGTCATGCAGGATTTCACCGGCGTCCCGGCGATCGTCGATCTGGCGGCGATGCGCGACGCGATGGCGGCGATGGGTGGCGATCCGACGAAGATCAACCCGCTCGTGCCCGCCGAGCTGGTGATCGACCATTCGGTTCAGGTCGACGCGTTCGGCACCGCAGCGGCGTTTGCCACCAACGCCGAGATGGAGTTCGAGCGAAACCAGGAGCGCTATGCGTTCCTGCGCTGGGGCCAGACGGCGTTTGACAACTTCAAGGTGGTGCCGCCCGACACCGGGATCGTGCACCAGGTCAACCTCGAGTATCTGGCGCGCGTGGTGTTCGTCAACGACGCAGACGGTTCGCGCCCGCCCCAGGCCTACCCCGACACGCTGGTCGGCACCGACTCCCACACGACGATGATCAACGGGCTCGGCGTGCTGGGCTGGGGCGTGGGCGGAATCGAGGCCGAGGCCGCGATGCTCGGCCAGCCGATGTCGATGCTCATCCCCCAGGTGCTCGGCTTCGAGCTCACCGGCGAGCTGCCCGAGGGCGCGACCGCGACCGACCTGGTGCTGACCGTCACCGAGATGCTGCGCGAGCGCGGCGTCGTCGGCAAGTTCGTCGAGTTCC
>CAZZYU010000211.1:0-2795 GCA_964658375.1 uncultured Acetobacteraceae bacterium
GCAGCGCCTGCTGGGTGGGCTTGGGGATCATCGACGCCGCGGGATCCCAGGCGTCTGTCAAGGGCCACCGAAAATTGTCGGTGGATCGCCATCGAAAAATGTCGGTCGTGGAGGGCGACGGCGACGCGGATCTCGTCAGGGTTGGTCTGGCGAGAGGTGTCCTGAGCCCACGGTCCTGCCGGCCCATAGGTCGAACGCCTCGCGGTGCGCCAAGGCGTCCGGTGCTTCGGGGGCCCAGAAGGTCAGTTGGATGGAGTACGTTCCGCCGGGCTTGAGGGGCTCGTCGCCAGTGGTCGTGATGTCCGCGCCGAGCTGGAGGGCGGCAGGGTCGGCAGCGAAGACGAGCAGCAGATGGCGCGTGGGCGTCGGCAGCGGCTCGCGGAGGCCGCCGGCGTCTGTTGGAAGCATTTCGATTTCGCCGCGACGGGTGTGAGTCATGGGCCAGACCGATGATCGTGGATCAGTCGGCGTCGTGTAAGCCCTTCTGAGGCCCTTGGCGCGGGTCCCGAGGGGTATCGGTCGGGCTGATTTCAGCGTTCTGGGGCTCTGGTGGCTTGCTGGCGAGGAGATCACCGCGGCCGCGCAGCCGCCAGGAGGGGCCGTTGATCGTGAGGATCTCGGCGTCGTGCAGGAGGCGGTCGAGGATCGCGACGGCTTGGACTTCGTCGCCGAACAGCTCGGCCCATTCCGACACGCGCTTGTTGCTGGTCACGATCATCGAGGAGCGGGTGTAGCGGCGGTTGATCAGCTGAAAGAACCGGTTGGCGTCGGCGTGCTCCAGTCTCATGTAGCCAACCTCGTCAACGATCAGAACGTGCGGGCGCTGGTAGTGCGCAAGCTTGTTGCGCAGCGTCCCGAGCTGATCGGCCTGGCGCAGCTCGCGCACGACGTCATCGAGGGTCGTGTAGCGCACGAGGTAGCCGGCGCGCAGCGCCTCCATCGCCAACCCCACAGCCAGATGTGTTTTCCCAACGCCCGGAGGGCCCAGGATGAGCGATGAGACCTTGTTCTGGATGAATCGCAGCGAGCGCAGCTCGGCGAGGCGCTTGGGATCGAGCTCAGGTTGGAAGCTGGCGTCGAACTCGTCCAGGGTCTTGTGGTGCGGCAGCCCGGAGAGCTTGAGCCTGGACGCATATCGTCGACCTTCGAGAACACCGACTTCGCTCTCGAGGACGAGGTCGAGGAACTCGCGGTAGCCGAGCTTCCCAGCCTCAGCGCTGTCGACCATCTCGTCGGCGGTGTCGGCGAGGCCGTAGAGCTTCAGCTCGCGGGCGTTGCGCTTGATCCGTTCGGAGATCAGCTCACCCATCGATCGCCTCCTGGTAGCGGTCAAGCGACCGGCGATGGACTTCCGGGTCCGGGAGAGCCGAGAGGACCTGGGCCAGCGAGACGGAGTCTTCGACCGGGTCGGGCAGCACGCGTGCCGGGCGGCCGCGCTCGTGCCGCGCCAACCGCCGGCCATCCAGCAGCGAGTGTGCCTCAAGCTCGGTGGCACCCAAGACGAGCTCGACTCGCTCGCCCGGCTTAGCGTCTGGCACGTGGTAGCGGCGGCCTTCGAAGCTAAAGAACCCGTCGCGAGCGACAACCAGGGTGGTCCGGTCGACGACCAGATAGCTGCTCGGCGGCAACGGCAGCAGCGCCGCGTGGTCGCGTTCGGCGCGAACGGCGACGATCTCGCCGTGGGTGCCGTGCTTGCGTTGGCGGGCGATCTCCTCGTTCCAGGCCAGCCAGCCAATGTTCGCGTCCTCGTAGCTGGTGAAGCTGTGACCGCGGAACAGGCGCTCGCGGACCCAGGAGACATCATGCTCGACCTTGCCCTTCGTCTTGGCGCGGTAGGCCTGACAGAGACGCATCGAGAACCCGTAGTGATGCGCTGAGGCGAGCGCTTCGGGATGGAAGATCCGCTCCTCGATCGTCACGTCGCGACCAACGTGCTGGCGCACGACCGTCTTGGTGCGGTCGTAGAGCAGTTCGTGCGGCACGCCACCGAAGTGAGTGAACGCCGCCCGGTGACACGCCCAGAACGTGACCAGATCCTGAGAGCCCGTCAGCCGGCAGAACGAGTCGCGGGAGTGGCCGAGGACCATGTGGAAGCAGTAGAGCGGCAGCTCCAGCCCCGAGCTGGTGCGGATCGGCTGCTCGTGGGACCAGTCGACCTGCGCCTGGAACCCGGGCCGGGTCTCGAACCTGACCTCGCTGCGCGCCGGCGGCTTCGGCCGGGAGCGCTCGACATAGCGTCGGACCGTGTTGTAGCTGCCCTCGAACCCGTAGTCGCGGACCAGGTCCTGATGCACCCTGGTGGCCAGCAGCCGGGGCTGCGCGGCCAGCCACTGATCAATCACCGGCTTCAACGCGTCCAGCTTGGACGGCATCCGCTTCCGGTTGTAGACCGGCTGCGCACCGTCCTCCAGGTACCGCTTCACCGTCCGCCAGTCCCGGCCGAGGAGCCGGCCGATCTCGGCATACGTGTAGCCCTGACGCGATAGCGCCCTGATGTCCATCAAATCCTCCTCGCTGATCACGACGACCTCCACGCTCGACGACACCAAGCCGTCGAGCGTCAAGACCGCCCCAGACAGAACAGCCGACCACGGGGTGACAGACAGCGCGCACGCGCGTGAAGGGCTCCTCGCCCCTCCGGGGCTCCTCACCCATCACGCGCGTGACCCGCTTCCAAGCCTCCCAATCGACCTACAGAATTCGATGGCCATCAACCAGCATTATTGGGTGGCTACGGGCACAGCCGCGGCGCTGGCGCGGGTCGGCAGCTGGGCTGAGCTGATGGCGCTTCTCCC
>CAZZYU010000212.1:0-2765 GCA_964658375.1 uncultured Acetobacteraceae bacterium
GAGCGAGACAACAGCTCAACGTCGGTCTCGATGATCGTCATATGCAGTAAGTCGCCCCTGGGGTCGAGAACCGTCGCGGAGATTCGCTTAAGACCAGGAGCGCATCAAGGACGGCGGAGGTGTCGGACGCAATGACGCCCTGGCGCTGGGCGTGCGGTCGCTCCGTCGTCGGATGAAGCTTCGGGGCAGTCTGACGGGGGGCATGCCGAGATGCTGACGCGCCGGTCCGACCGCTGTTCTGTCGCCGGACCGGGCCTGGTCCGTCACCTCCTTTGACCGCCGCAAGTTGAAAGCGGAAGCGAGCTCAGACGCCTCCGCGTTCGTGAAAGGGGTGCTCTCGTCCAGTCGGCCGGTCTCTGGTCGCCGGGGGGGTCGGGATGAATATCGACGGGTGGGGGGCTACGCGAATCCGCGCTCAGACGGGCGTCCCGCTAGTCGCCACTTGACCGGGCACTTCATCGGGCGGGTCTAATGGGACAGCCCCCGGCTTCGAGCACCCGGCTCGGGCGCTCGCGAAGCCGTGTCCAGCGATCGTTGGTCTTGCGGACAACGGTTTGGGGCGGTGGGCTGGGCTGAAGCCATGCTGTGCTCCGCGAACCCGGGGACTGGGTTAGCGTCGCTTCGGGCGCTTTCTGCGTAACAGGGAAGGCCGTCAAGGGGGAGCGGTTCCCACGGAGCGGCATACGCGGTGTACTGGTGGGCGCCGGGTCGGATGCCCGGGTCCCCATCAATGACCCCGAGACGGACGCCGATCCAAGGGTTCGTACCTTTGCTGAACATCGCCGAGCCGCAGTCGCCGCAGAAGAACTTCTCCGCTCCCTCAGCAGGCGCCCAGGACCGCAGGCGGTCGGCTCCCTGAATCACCCGGAAGGCGTCTTGGTCGACGCGAGCGTTGGCTGAGGCGGCGGTCCCGGTCCGCCTCTGGCACCGAGTGCAGTGGCAGTAGATCGCGCCGGTCAGCGGGCCGGTGATCTCAAAGACGACCGCTCCGCAGTTGCAACGTCCGGTTCGTTTGTGGCTCACTGCTGGCTCAGTAGCCGGGCGCGGTCAGTGAGCTCGCTGCGGCGAGGGATCTCAGGGTGCTCGGCGACGCGGCGCAGCACCTCTGCGTGTAACGGATAGATCTCCTCGGAGATCCAGCTCACAGCAGCCTCGGGCTCAGGAATCGCGGAAAGCTCACGCCAGCCCAGCGCCGCCTCAGCCAGCGATCGGTGCTGGGCGTCAGGCAGGCCGGCGTAGTGGTGGACGGCATCAGCATTGCCGCTCGCCTTACCAGCATCACAGACGTGTTGAAGTCGAACAGGCCACAAGACGAGCTTCGTCGCATCGTGCACGTTGAGCTCCGAAGCGAGCTGCTCGACATCGAGATGCAGTTGTTCGGGGGTGAGGCGTCTGAGCGCCGAGGTGACGGCGTGGGCTCGAATCTCGTCGGGCTGGGGAGCGACGCCGTACTCATCGCGCAGGTCAGCGCCATGGACAAGGACCCCGTACCGCACCAGGTCATAGCGATCGATCGGTGGGAAACGAGCGCCCTCCGGCGGATCTGCGAACTGAAGCCAGGGAGCGTGAAAGACCGACAGACGCTCGCCGAGCTCGTGGCTGTCCGCCACCTGGGCGCACGCCGTCGCGATGATCTGCGAGATGTCTGCCTCGAGGTGGGCAGTCAATACAGCAAGGTCGATATCGCTGACGGCCGGTGCAAACCCGCCATGCGCCAGGCTCCCGAGCGCATAGGCCGACTGCAGCCGATCCCCAAGCAGGCCGGAACCCGCGAACAGCTCAGTCGCAGCGTGGATGACGGCCCACCCCGACCGGTCTCGCTCGAGATTCACCAGTCCCCCCATGTGGGCGATTGTGCCGCACCCGGATGCCGTTGATCATCCCCCTCATGCCAGGCGAAATCACTCTCGATGGCGGCGAACAGATCGCGATCGAGGGCCGGCCGCCGCAGGGAACGAAACACGAGGTCCTCTTCGGAACGCTGCGCGATACCGGCGAAGAGGTCGTCATCAAGATCGAACGGATACCTGACGCACTCGAGCGCGAAGCGATCGCGCTGCGACACCTCGCCGACCAAGAGGACCTCGTTCCCAGGCTGAGATCCGACGGTCAAGCCCGCTGGGCGGGCCGGCAGGTCGCATGCCTTGTCATGGACCGCTGCGAAGGGAAAGCGCCAACCAGCCGGGACGGGTGGCAGCGGATGGGGCGAGCCCTCGGCCGCCTTGCCGAGCCAACCGACGGCCTGATACGCCTGCCCGCTCTCGACAGCGAGGAGTTCGGCGCCCAACACGCGCACCGCGTCAACGAACTCGGCAGCTGTCTGGATGCGATCGCGCGGGCAACCCCCGATTGGTCGGCACTCACATCAGCAGAGATCCCCGGGCACCACCCGCTCGTCCTCACCCACGGCGATCCCGGGCCCGGGAACTTCCTCGACGACGGCCAAACCGGGAAGCTGATCGACTGGGAGGACGCCCACGTCGCGCCAAGGGGTCTCGATCTCGCGCGCCTCGCGTTCATCGCGTGGCTCGGCGCCGGCCCAGCAGGATTCAAGGAACGAGATCACGATGCGCGAGCACGAGCTACTGTCGCCGGATACCTGCAGACAGTGCCTGGCGGATGGCAGCCCAGCATTCAAGAAACGCGGTGGTGGACCACCGTGGCGGGCATCCAATTCATACACCGTCGGTGGCAACTCAACGGGCAGCCCGCCCCGTGGGAACAAGCCGTAGAAGTTCTGCAGCGCCGCCTCGCAGCCCCCGCTG
>CAZZYU010000213.1:0-2762 GCA_964658375.1 uncultured Acetobacteraceae bacterium
ATCGCCGACACCGACGCCCTGGAGGAGGCGCGCGCCGAGGCGATGGGCCTCGTCACGGCGGCCAAGCAGCTGCTCGTCGGCCTGCCCGACCTCCAGCGGGCCGCGCTGGACCTCGTCGCCGACGGGGTCGTCGAGCGCTACGCCTGACCGCCGCCGGGCTCTGCGCCGGGCGCCGTCGCGACCCTCAGAAGTCCTCGGGCAGGACGAGATCGCCCTGCAGCGCGGCGGTGAAGCGCTCGATCTCCTCGGACATGTTGGACTGCGTGAGACGGCGCAGATCCGAGAGCAGGTCCGTCACGCCCTGGTCGAGCCGCTCCTCGAGCGCGTCGACCTGCTCCTGGTCGTAGACGCCCTCGTCAAGCCAGTCGCAGTTTGGGCAGTGCAGGATGAGCTCCCAGAAGCCCTGCGGCGCCTCCTCCCAGCTGATCGGCTGGACGAGATGGGAGCCGCACTGCGGGCAGACGTGCAGCCCCTGGTCAGAGGACTCGTCGTGGTAGAAGCGCACGACCTCGATCGAGCGCCCGCTGGGGAGCACGATGCGGCGGATGGAGTGATGATCGGAGTGTGGGTTCATGGCTGTTCGCCTGAGGTATCGGCGTCGTCGCGGGTCAGCTTGAGATCCCACTGGACACATCTGGACTCCCGGGGCCCGTACACTGAGAAGCCCCACCGCGGAGGCCACCTCCATGTTTCGCAGTCCACTCACCGACACCCTTCTTGTCCTCGTCGTTCTCCTGCTCATCGTGGGCCCCAAGAAGCTGCCCCAGATCGGCCGGGGCCTCGGGGACGGGATGCGCGAGTTCAAGGACGGGATCACCGGCAGGGGCAAGCCCGACGGCGACGACCCAGACCGGGCGTCGCTGACGTCGGCGAACGCGATGCCGCCCGCGGCCGCTGAGGATGATCGTTCGACGCAGACCGCCGCCGCGCCTCGCCGCGAGGCAGGTTCCGAGCCGCGCGCATAGCGCCGCTTGGTAGTACCCGATGCCGAAGCGACTGAGGCCGATCGGCCATGAGGAGCGGCTGAGCGTCGTCGACCATCTCGACGAGCTGCGCAGCCGCCTGATCGTCTGCGCCTCGGTGCTGATCGTCGCCTTCGGGCTGTGCTTCTGGCAGAACTCACACCTGCTGACGCTGCTCAACAGCCCGCTCAAGCACCTCTCGAAGACCGCGCGCGACCACATCAGCGGGACGGCCGGCGACGAGGTCGGCGCACGCAAAGGCCTGCTCAACGCGTCCGGCGACCTGTCGCTGCTCTCGCGCCAGCCGGGCCAGACGGCCGGCCAGAGCCTGCTGATCGCCGCCGCCGCCCAGCAGATCGCCACCGCGGCGAAGTCGTTTCCGAGCAAGACGCCCGGCGTCGTGCCGCTCACGATCGGCGTCGGCGAGCCGTTCATCGTCTCGCTGACGGTCAGCTTCTACTTCGCGCTGCTGATCTCGCTGCCGATCCTGCTCTACGAGTTATTCGCCTTCATCGTTCCGGCGCTGCGGCCGCAGGAGAAGCGAGCCGCGCTGCCGATCGTGGTCACCGCCCCGGTGCTGTTCTTCGGCGGCGCGGTGTTCACCTACCTGATCGTGCTCCCGGCGGCGATCAAGTTCCTGCAGGGCTATAACTCCTCGCAGTTCAACTCGCTCGTCCAGGCCCAGCCGCTGTATTCGTTCGAGGTGCTGACGATGGCCGGGATCGGCCTCGCCTTCGAGATGCCGCTGATCCTGCTCGGCCTGCGCGCGGCCGGGGTGATCGACGGCAACACCCTGACCAAGCACTGGCGCTATGCGACGGTGATCATCGCCGTGATCGCGGCCGCGCTGCCGGGTGCGGATCCGGTGACGACGGCGTTCGAGACGGCGCCGTTGGTCGTCCTCTTCCTCGTCAGTATCGTGTTGCTGAAGGTCGCCGATCGCCGCGCCGCCAAGCGCGCGGACGCCGAGGATGACCTGGGTCAGCACGAGGTCGGCGGCCTCTCCGGTCCCTAGGTTCGATTGTCCGATGCTCTTTGATCTGCGCAGCCGCGGCCGTCGCCGCACCGTCCAGGTGATCTACATCGGCCTCGCCGTGCTGATCGCGTCCGGCCTGATCCTGTTCGGCGTCGGCACGGGCGGTGGCGGCGGTGGCCTGTTCGGCGCCCTCACCGGCAGCAGCTCCTCAAACCCTCAGGACTCCGCGGTCAATTCCCAGACCAAGGCCGCGATCAAGCAGACCCAGACCCACCCCGACAGCGCGGCCGCCTGGTCGTCGTTGGTCACCGCCCGCTTCTCGGCCGCCAACTCGATCGGCTATGACTCCTCCACCAACACCTACACCGCCTCGGGCAAGAAGCAGCTCGGCCTGGTCACCGCGGCCTACACGCGCTACGCCAAGCTCACCAGCAAGCCCGACGCCGACACCGCGACGCTCGCCGCCCGCGCCTACGGCCAGCTCGCCCAGTACGCCAGCGCCGCCGCCACCTGGCAGACCGTCCTGCAGTCCGAGCCCGGCAACCTCCGGGGTCTGGAGTGCGTCACCCTCATGTCCTACGCCGCCAAGAACGACCGCGTCGCCCAGCTGGCCCAGGCTCAGGTGCTGGCCAAGGTCCCCAAGGCGCAGCGCAAGACCGTCAAGACCGAGCTGCTCGAGGCCAAGACCACTCCCTCGACGGCGAGCGAGGACTGCTGACCCGCGCCGCCCGCAGCCCCGCGCGGCGCCGGCGGGCGGCTAACATCATCGCCCCCCGGGCCGTTAGCTCAGCTGGTAGAGCAGGGGACTCTTAATCCCAAGGTCG
>CAZZYU010000214.1:0-2734 GCA_964658375.1 uncultured Acetobacteraceae bacterium
ACAATCCTGATCGGATTTATGGTGTTGTGCGCGGGCGCCCAGACCTCGTGCCCCCGCACCACACCATGCCGACGACAGCGTCTCCCCCTCACAAAGGACGGCTCGTTGACCACCACACTCCCATCCGCGACCCCGCGCGCGGGCATCGACCTCGACGACCCGCAGGCGGTCGCCCGGCAGCTGCGTGACGAGTTCCGCGTCGGCGCCGTCGAGCGCGACCGCGAGCGCCGGTTCCCCTACGAGCAGTGCGACGCGTTTCGCGCCTCCGGCCTGCTGGGCCTGATGGTCCCGCGTGAGCACGGCGGCTACGGCGGCTCGTTCGTCGACCTGATGAAGGTCGTGATCACGATCTCCGCCGGAGACTCCAACATCGGGCAGATGTACCAGCTGCACACCGGCGGGATCCGCCTGCTGCAGGAGTTCGCCTCGCCAGAGGTGCAGGCGAAGTGGCTGCCACGCTTCGCCAGTGGCGAGCTGTGGATCACCAACGCCTACTCAGAGGTCGGCACCAAGACGGTCAACGACTTCAACACGACCGTCACCCGCGACGGGGACGGCTGGCGTCTGAACGGCCGGAAGTTCTACTGCACCGGAAGCCTGGCCGGCGACATCACCTTCGGTCCCTGCCGGATCGCGGACTCCGACGAGGTGCGGGTGTTCTTCGCGCCGACCAATGCCGACGGCGTGACGATTCACGAGGACTGGAGCGGCTTCGGCCAGCGCACCACGGCCAGCGGCACGACCGAGTTCGACAACGTCTGGGTCCCCGACGAGCTGTGCCTGGCCAGCCCGGACTCCGATGGCGGCGGCGGCGGCGCGGTGACCTCGCTCAACTACCAGGCCGTGCACACCGGCGTGTTCGTCGGCATCGCTCGCAACGCACTGGACGATGCCGTGGAGTTCGTCCGGACCAAGGCCCGGCTCTGGTATGAGAGTGGCGCCACGGGCCCGACCGAGGACCCCTACATCCAGCTGCGGGTCGGTGAGATGAAGACCGCCGTGGAGTCCGCCGAGCTGCTGTCGCTGCGGGCGGCCGAGCTCTGCGACGACGCGGCGGACCATCCCACCGATGGCCGGCGTCGGGGCGAGGCCTCGGTGGTCACCGGCGAGGCGCGCCGGGCCGCAGCCGAGGCGGCGATGTTCGCCGGCTCCACCCTGTTTCAGGTCTGCGGGGCCGGCAGCGTGCTGGAGAAGTACGGCTTCGATCGCCACTGGCGCAACGCCCGCACGCTGTCGCTGCACAACCCGCTGGATTTCAAGTCGATGCACGCGGGCGACTTCCTGCTCAACGACCGGATGCCCCCGGTCGATTCCTACAACTGAGGAGGAGGACTCATGTCTGATGTCGGACTGATGTTCGTGGGGGCCGTGCTGTTCGTCAACGGCCTGCTGTTCCTCGGCAAGATCGACCCCAAGGCCGCCGCCACCTTCAACCTGTTCGTCGGCGCCCTGCAGGTCGCGATCCCGTTCTACCTGATCGCCACCGCCCACACCCCCGACGACATCCTGCTCGACTCAGGGGCCTTCCTGTTCGGGTTCACCTACCTGTACGTGGGGATCAGCAACCTCGCCGGGCAGGACCCGGCGGGACTGGGCTGGTACTCGGCGTGGGTGGCGATCATGGCCGCCGCGTTCGGGATCACCGAGATCGTCAAGTTCCACGATCCGACGATCGGGCTGCTGTGGCTGCAGTGGTCGGTGCTGTGGGGACTGTTCTTCCTGGTGCTGGGCCTGGGCATGACGCGCCTGACCGCGTTCGCGGGCTGGCTGACCCTGATCCTGTCGTTCACCACGTGCACGATCCCCGGATACCTGCTGCTGCTCGGCGAGTGGGGGCACGTCAAGACGTGGCTGGTGCTCGTGGTGATCGCGGCGACCGCCGCGGTGCTGGCGCCCGTCGCGCGAGGCGCGCTGCGCGAGACGTCATCAGGCGGCGCGGGCGAGTCCTCCGACGTCGCGATCTCGGTGGGGTGACGGGAGCCGGTGCGCTCTCAGGTCCGCGGGCGGCGCGCGAGCTCATGGGCGCGGAGCATGTGGGCGTGGATCAGCAGCACGGCGTGCTCGCCGTCGCCGCCGGCCAGCGCGGCGGCGATCTCCCGATGCTCGGCGATGAAGGTGACGATGCGTTCGCGGTCGCGCGCCGCCGCCGTCGCCGCGATCCGCTGCTGACGGTCGTGCAGCGAGTCATAGCCGCGGGTGAGGATGTCGTTGCCGTGGGCGGCGACGATCGCGCGGTGAAACGCGCGGTCGGCCGCGGCGAACAGGTGCCCCTCCGGGGCGCCGTCGTCGCTCACGGTGCGCTCCTGGGCGGCGATCGCCTCCGCCAGCGCCGTCTGCAGGCGCCCGTCGCGCCCGTCGACATGAGCCGCGCAGAAGCCCTCGATCAGCTGGCGCGCCTCCAGCACGTCGTCTGACTCGGTCGGCGAGACCGGTGTGACCAGCGCGCCGCGGCGCGGATAGAGCTCCAGCAGGCCCTCGGCCTCCAGCAGCAGGAACGCCTCTCTGACCGGGGTGCGACTGATCCCCAGCTCCCGGGCCAGCTCGTTCTCGCTGAGCAGCACGCCCGCCGCGAACCGGCCGTCGAGCAGCCGCTCCTTGGCGAACCGGTAGGCGGTCGTGGCGGCCGACACGGGACGATCGCGTCGCGGTCGGCCGGGGTGTCCCGCGGAGCGATCGGAGGTCGGGGACACCGGGCCGGTAAGACTAGAGCAACACCTGGCATGCAAGCGGCGCT
>CAZZYU010000215.1:0-2722 GCA_964658375.1 uncultured Acetobacteraceae bacterium
GTCGGCGCGGGCGGCGTCGGCGGCGCGGTCGGCGAGCTCCAGGCGCCCACTCGCCAGCACCCGGTCGAGCATCGCCTGCGTGCCCGGCTCCTCGAACGGCATCCGGCCGGCGTGCAGCGCGTCCAGCACCGCCGTGTCGTGGTCGATCCCGAGCACCTGCAGGCCGCGGTCGGCGAAGCACAGCGCCAGCGGCAGGCCGACGCGGCCCAGCCCGATCACCGAAATGTGTCGTTCGTCGCTCACCGCTGCTCTCGCCTTAACCTAGCCCGGCTCGTCATCCCGCAGTGTCGTCCTCCGCGCGGTCGGATCGCCGGCGCGAAGGGCTCCCGCTGTCAGCCGCGGTTGGGGTCGTCGTGGCCGACGCTGCGCATCGGCGTCAGTCCCGGTTCGGCGTGGTGGCCGCGCACCTCGCCGACGAAGGCGATCGTGTCCAGGCGCGCGATCTCCCGCTCGCCCTCCACGCGGGCCGGATGGCCGTCGGGCAGGCCGCGGATCAGCCGCCAGATCCGGTCACGCAGCTGCAGCGCGAAGTGCGGGGTGGAGGCCCCCATCAGCTGGCGGACGTCCTCGACCGTCGCTTCGTGCTCGGGCGCGGTGCGATCGGGATGTTCGGCGGAGCTCATCGGGAGGAGGCGGGGACGGCCTGCAGCAGGCTGTCCATCTCGGCCTGGACCTGGATCGAGACGGCGCTCTGGTCGCCGATCACCCAGCCGTGGTTGTACACCGCGGCCGTGGGCCCCTCCTGGGTGTAGCCCGGCGTGGCGTAGTCGAGGAAGAAGTTGAGCACGGACTTGGGAAGCGTAGAGGGATTGTCGACCAGCAGCTGCGGACCATAGTCGCCGCTGCCCGAGAGCGCCGCCGACGCGGCGGCGTCGAGCGGGCGTGAGGCGCTGAGCAGGGTGTAGCCGTGGCCGGGGCTGCGCATCGCCCAGCCAAAGGAGCCGGGCACGTGGGCGCACGGCTGCTCGAACGGACACGGGGGGTCGCGGTACACCGCGAAGGCGACCGAGTTGGCCGCCGCGCCCTGCGCCCCGACGCGCTTGACCGTCCCGTAGCGGCGCAGTTGGCTGAGCATGGCGTCGCTGATCACGCTCGTCGGTCCGAGCACGTAGATGTGGGGGTGGCGGTGGGACCGCAGCGCCTGGCGGGTCGCCGGCGGGATGCTCGTGGCGCTGACGAACAGCACGGGGTCCCCGCTCTCGGCGGCCCAGCCCGCGGCGGGCATCGCGTACGCGGGGTCGGTCGTGGAGGCGACCACGACATCGGCGCTGGGCGTGCCGGCCGCGGCGGACTGGAAGCGGTCGATCGCCGCCGCCAGGGAGTACGGATCGGCGCCGGAGATCGTCGCGCGGCGCGTGATGTCGGCGGGCGCCGGAACCGCGCCCACGCGGATCACCTGCGCGCCGTCCGCGGCGCCCGATCCGGTCGGAGCGAGGCTGCGCAGCGCGTCGGCGCTCGCCGCGGGCAGCGCCGCGGAGCCCGACAGCAGGACCGGGGCGCGGATCGGGGCGGCCATCAGGACGGCGGAGGCGATCGCGGCCTCCCAGTCGTCGGTGGGCGCGATCGTCACCGCCGCGGGATGAGTCCCCGGCGCCTGGGAGGGGTAGACGGCCAGCGCCACGCCCGCCGCGTCGGCCGCCGGATCGCTGCCGGCCACGCGTGTCGTGTTCTTGGTCGCGACCCCGGGGAAGCCGAGCTTCTGGGCGGCCTGCGGCGTCTGCGCGGGAACGCCGACGGTGACGGTCGTCGGCGCGGAGCTCGGGCGCGTGGTGGCGCCGCAGCCGGCCAGCGCGAGCGCCGCGACGAGCGCGAGCAGCGCGCCGGCGGCGACTCCGCGGCCGCGACGGGTGACCGACGGCGCACGGGGTCGCATCGGCCGCCACGTTACCGGGGCCCACGCCGGTTTCCGCCAGCCCCCGGTCGGTATATTGCCGCCACGCCTGATCCATGGCCCCACCGGCGCGGCTGGCTCGCCGCCCACGATCCCGGCTACGGCGCGCTGCGCCGGGCCGTGCGCACGGCGATCCTGATGCCCGGTTGCTTCGCGCTGTGCCTGAAGGTGATCGACAACCCGGTGATGGCGACGTTCGCCGCCTTCGGCTCGATCGCGTCGCTGCTGCTGGTCGACTTCCGGGGCACGATCCGCGACCGCGTGCAGTCTCAGGCGGCGCTCGTGATCGTCGGCGTCGCGCTCGTGGGCCTCGGCACGCTGTGCTCACGCTCCGACGTGGCCGCGGTCGTCGCGATGGCGCTGCTCGGGGTCGCGATCATCTTCTCGGGCGTCGTCAGCTCGGTGCTCGCCGGGGCCACCACCTCGCTGCTGCTGGCGTTCATCCTCCCGGTCTCCCTGATCGGTCCGGCGTCGCAGATCCCCGACCGTCTGGCGGGCTGGGGAATCGCCGGCGGGCTGTCGGTGATCGCGGTCGGGCTGCTGTGGCCGGCGCCGGTCGTCGACCCGCTGCGTGACGCCGCGATCGCCGCCTGCCGGGCGCTGGGCGCCGCGCTGCGCGTCGATGGCGGTCGGGACCACTGGGCTGAGGGTGGCCCGGTCACTGCTGAGAGCGGCCCGGTCGCCGTTGAGGGTGGCCCGGTCGCGGCTGAGCCGGCCGAGGTGGAGCGGGAGGCAAGGGCCGCCCTGGCGCAGCTCGCCCGCGTGTTCCTGGCCACCCCGTACCGTCCCACCGGCCTGACGACCGCCGCCCGGGCGGGGGTGCGGCTGGTC
>CAZZYU010000216.1:0-2720 GCA_964658375.1 uncultured Acetobacteraceae bacterium
TGACTCCACGCCCCGGCCTGAGCCCACGCCGCGGTCTCACTCCGAGCCCCGGCGCGATCCGCCGGGAGGTCGAGGCCCAGGCGCGGCGCACGCTCAGTCGCGACCAGCTCGCCGCGACCCACGCCGGCTTTGCCGCGGTCTCGCCGGCCGTCGGCCGGCTCGACGAGAGCGCACTGCGCGCGCAGCTGGAGCGCGCGGACGACGACGCGCTCGCGCTGCTCGCCGACCTGGCGGTGGCCACCGATCCGCAGCTGCGCCGTCAGGCGCGGCGGCTGGCCGGCCGCCTCCTGCCCCAGTTGGCGCGCGTCGGGCAGGCACGACGGCCCGGCACGCGGCGGATGGTCAGCCGCGCCGATGGCCGGGAGGGCGGCGATCTCGATCTGGACCGCACCCTGCAGCGCAGCGACGGACGGCGGCCGTCAGACCCGCGGGAGCTCGTCGTGCGCCGATTCGCCGCCGCGCCCCGCGCCGTCTGCCTGCTCGTCGATCGCAGCGGGTCGATGAGCGGCCACGCCGTCGCGCGGGCCGCGGTCGCCGCCGCGGCCGTCCTCGGGGCGCGCTCGGATCGACTGCGTTGCACCGTGGTGGCGTTCGCCGCGCAGCCGCTGGTGCTGCTCGCGGACGGCTCGCCGCGCCCCGCCGGTGGGGTCGTCGACGATCTGCTGTCGCTGCGCGGGCACGGGACGACCGACGTGGCGGCGGCCCTGCGGGTCGCCGCGGACCTGCTGGCGCCCGTGCCGGCGGGCGGGCGCACCGCGCTGCTGCTCTCCGACGCACTGCACACCGCCGGCGAGGATCCGGCGTCGGCGGCCGGCGCGCTGGACTGTCTGCACGTGCTCGGCACCAGCGACGCCCCGGACGCCGTCGCCGCCGCGGTCGGGCTGGCGCGACGCGGCCACGGCCGCCACCTGCCGGCGACGCGACTGGCGCAGCTGACGGACTCGCTGCGGATCGCACTGACCGGCTGACCGCCCAGCGGGCGGGACCTGGTGGGGCGATGGGGATCGGCGATCAGCGCCGCAGCGACGCGTAGAGCTCCAGGGTGCGCGTGGCCGCCGTCTCCCACGAGTACGGGCCGGCGGCCGCAGCGAGGGCGGCAGCGCCGAGCCGGGCACGCTGCGCGGGATCGTCGATCAGCGCCTGGAGGGCGTCGCGCAGCGCCCCCGGGTCCTCGGCGGGGACCAGGCGCGCCGCGCCGGTGGCCGCCACCTCGGGAAAGCCGCCGATGTCCGACAGCACGGTGGGCGTCCCGAAGGCCAACGCGGTCGCGAGCACGCCCGACTGGTCAAAGCGCTCGGTGCGCGCGTAGGGCAGCACGACGATGTCGGCGCGCGCTGCGCACGCCCGGGCCTCGGACTCCGAGACGTAGCGCGGCACGAACCGAACGCTGGCGGTCACGCGCGACCGCAACGGAGCGAGCTCGAGCATCGGGCGCCCGACGATCCACAGCCGCGCGCCGGTGATCGCCCGCCAGGCCTCCAGCAGCGTGTCCAGCCCCTTATAGGGACGCAGCAGGCCGAAGAACAGGACGACCGGCTCTCCGCCGTCGGCGCCGGCCAGCTCGGGGGGCAGCGCCGCAGGCGGCTCGGCGGGCGACGGGGCGGCAAGGTGGGCAAACGCGCCGTGGTGGATGACGTGCACCGACTCGGCCGGCAGGCCGAGGCGATCGACGATCTGCGCGCGGCCGTATTCGGAGTGCACGATGACCGCGTCCATGCGATCCAGCAGCCGGCGCTGCGCGCGGGCCTGACCGGGCCGGGGCTCGCGGGGGAGCAGATCATGAGCGGTGAGCACGCGCGGGCGATCGGGCAGCAGGTGCAGATCGAGCCCCGGGATCGCCAGCCACTGGAAGTGGACGATGTCGGCGCCGGCGGCCGCCAGTCGGCGCAGCGCGCGCATGTCGGCGACGTGGGTGGCGAGCTTGCCCGCGCGCCGGACGCGAGAGCCGGGCGCGCCGCGCGTGCGGCGATAGAACAGGCGCGCCAGCGCGTACCCGTCGGGGGCGGCGACGTCGCCGTAGGCAAAGCGACTGGTGACCAGCTGCACGTGCGCGCCCGCCCGGGCCAGGGCCGCGCACAGCGCGTGGTCATAGGCCGGCGTGTAGGCCGAGGGGTCGACGACGGCGACGCGCGGTGCGGTCATCGCAGGGGCGGGGTCTGCGACGCGCGGGGCCGTCATCGCAGCGGCCGTCCGACGAGCGCCGCCAGCCGGCCCGCGGCGACGGTCGCCGCAGGGCCCTGGAGCGGATGCACCGAGGCCTGCTCGTCGTGGGCGAGGCGCCGGGCGGCGGGTGCGATCGCGCGCAGGGGGGGAGAGCCGGCCGGCCGGCGGACGAGGTCGGCGACGGCCCGCAGCGGATGGGCGGCGGTCAGCCGCGCGGCGGCCAGCAGCCGGGCGGCCGCGCCGTCGTCCTCCCGGTAGTCGATCCGCAGGCGGCGGGCGACCCCGACGTCCAGCGCCTCCGGCCGGGCGACGGCCTCGACGCGCACGCCGGCCAGCGACAGCGCGTAGTCGACGAGCGGATCGCCGGGTGCCGGGAAGCGGTCGGCGACGAGCACGACCTCGACGGGACCGGAGGCACCCGGCGGTGGGGCGCGGTCCGGCCGGTTGGAGAGCGCGAAACCCGCCAGCTCCTCGATCCCGAGCAGCGCGTCGAGCAGGCGGAAGCCGGCGGGGGCACCGCCGGCGGGAGCAGGCCGATCCGGGCGCGCGGGTCCGGG
>CAZZYU010000217.1:0-2647 GCA_964658375.1 uncultured Acetobacteraceae bacterium
GCGTCGAGGACGCTGTCTGAGACGCCGTTCATGTCACCGCGCTCCAGGCGCGTGTAGTAGGAGACGCTGACGCCGGCGAGGACGGCTGCCTCTTCGCGGCGCAGTCCGGGGACGCGCCGGCTGCCGTAGGAGGGCAGACCTGCCTGCTCGGGAGTGATCCGTGAACGTCGCGAGGTGAGGAACTCCTGGATCTCTTTCTTGCTGTCCACGGACACAGCGTAGATCGGGGCGCCAGCGCCTGGGAGTCACTGCCAGTGACCCCCACACAGGGTCTCTCAGAAGTCCCGAACCGGTGCTTATCTGAAATGCATGCCCTCTGAGAAAACCTTCTTCATCACCGGCGCCGGCCGCGGCATGGGCGTCAACTTCGCCCAAGCCGCTCTGGCTGCCGGTCACAACGTCGTCGCAACCGGACGCAACCCTGAGGGGGTGACCGAGGCCGTTGGCGCACATGAGAATCTGCTGGTCGCCCGGCTCGACATCACCGACTCGTCCGACGCTGAGCATGCCGTGCAGGCTGCGGTGGAGCGGTTCGGACGGATCGACGTGCTCGTCAACAACGCGGCGAACTTCTACGCCGGGTTCTTTGAGGAACTCTCACCCGAGCAGGTCGCCATCCAGATCCAGACCAATCTGACCGGTCCGATGACGGTGACCCGTGCGGCCCTGCCGGTGATGCGCGCCCAGCGTTCCGGGCATGTGATCACTATCTCCTCACTCGCGGGCCTGATCGGCATGGAGTTCTGCTCCGCCTACTCAGCGGCAAAGTTCGGGATCGAGGGCTGGATGGAAGCGATCACGCCAGAGCTCGCACCCTTTGGCATCCACACCACAGTCGTCGAGCCCGGGTTCTTTCGCACCGACCTGTTGACACCCGAATCGACCACTTACGCCGAGCTGTCAATCGCCGACTACCAGCAGCGCAGCAGCGAAACGCAGACAGCCTGGCAGGGCATGAACGGGCAACAGCCCGGAGACCCCGCAAAGCTCGCTGAAGCGCTCATCACCCTCACCCAGGAGAACGAGCCACCGCGGCGCTGGGTCGCGGGCGCTGACGCCGTTGCTGCCGCCGAGCAGAAGGCCAACGACCTACTCGCCCAGATTGACGCCTACCGCGAACTCTCAACCAACCTTGCCCACGACGACGCCCCCGTCGCCGCCTGAGCACCATCGACAGCTACCAAGGAACACACCATGAACATTGTTCGCAGCAGCAACGACACGATGAAGGGCCCGGCTGACTGGTTCACCGGCGACGTCTACATCGACATGATCCCCGCCACCTCCGCGCCGTCCCACATCGGGGCCGCGAACGTGCACTTCACCCCTGGCGCCCGCACGACCTGGCACACCCATCCGCTTGGGCAGACCATCTACGTCGTCGAGGGCGTCGGTCGCTGCCAGCGCGAAGGCGGCCCGGTCGAGACGATCCGCCCCGGCGACAGCGTCTACTTCGAGCCGAACGAGAATCACTGGCACGGCGCGGCACCCGCCCGGTTCATGCTTCACACCGCCATGCAGGAAACCGACGACACCGGCACCCAGGTGACCTGGGGCGACCACGTCAGCGACGAGCAGTACAACGCCGAGACCACCGCCTGAGCCCTACACGGAGGGTGGCGCAAACTCGCGTCACCCTCACCGGTCCGACCGAAGAGACGAACCCCTCATGTCCCAGCAGCCCAATGGGGACCCGACTGTTCCCAATCATCGGTGACCCCGTCAAATACGCCGAATCTCCGGCCCGTCTGACCGCCGCTCTCAGCGACCGTGGCCACAACGGCCTTTGCATCCCGATGCAGGTCCCCGAGGGCGACCTCAATGTCGTCATGTCGGCCCTCAGCACCACCGCCAACGTCGACGGGATCCTCGTCACGATGCCTCACAAATCCGCCGCGTTTGCCTACTGCAGCACGAGCTCTGAGGTAGCCGGACTGCTCGGGGTCGTGAGCGTGATGCGCCGAAAATCCGACGGCACCTGGCACGGCGACATGCTCGACGGACTCGCCTTCGTCAAAGCCCAAGTAGACCACGGCGCTCACGTTAACGGCGCACGGGCGCTCCTCATCGGCGCGGGGTAGCGCCGGCAGCCAAATCGCACTCGCGCTCGTCGAGGCGGGTGTGCGCGAACTCGTCATCCACGACGCCAATCCCCTGAGTGTGTCCACCCTTGTCGAGCGGCTCACTGGCCTCGCCGCCACCCGGGTGTCCGCTGGGTCCCCGGACCCAGCCGGTTCTGATCTCGTGTTCAACGCCACACCCATGGGCATGCAGAGCGGAGACCCCGTCCCGATCAACACCGCTCTGCTAACCGCATCCATGTTCGTCGGCGACGTCATCGCCGGACACGGGGAAACCCCGTTCATCAAAGCCGCCAGAGACGCCGGGTGCTCCGTCGCCACCGGCGTACACATGGTCAAAGCCGAGCAAGACCTCATGGCCGACTTCATGCTCAGCAACTAGCACGCCAACCTCGCTGCCTGTCGACAACGCTAAACGACGCCGCGAGCACGTATGAGCGGGTCACCGCTTCGTTGACCGCCTCCGACAGGCAAAGCGAGCGTGTACGCGGACGGTGGCCGCGTTGCCGCTGCTCCGGCGGCCCGGCCAAGGTGGCCGCTCTTGAGCCGGCGCCGGTAGAAGCGGG
>CAZZYU010000218.1:0-2622 GCA_964658375.1 uncultured Acetobacteraceae bacterium
CACCGCGAACACGTGATCAGGCGACGCGGCGATATGGATGTGGTTGGTTGCCATGGGGCACAGCCTCAACTTGGGGTGAGCACGAGCGCGTCTTCGTCCTCGATCGACACCGGTGCGAAAGCCCACCGAGGTATACAGGCCAGTGCGTGATCCTCGTCCGCGACCTCGGAGCGGCACGTCCCGAGCCCATCCCCGGTGCTCGGAAGTATCCCCGTAACGTCTGGCGTTACCAGAATGCATCCCACCGACCTGCGCGGGGGCTCGGCAGCGCGCCGAGGGGTGGGACAGGCCCCGCGCACCCGCATCTGCTCGCGGACGCTTCGCGCCTCAACGGCGCTCCGCAGTTCAGCGCAGCACGCAGATGCGGGGTGCGGGGCCGTGGCCCGACCCTGACGACCGATCGGTTACTTGAAGTGCACCGTCCTGGCGAAGTCGGCCCCTTCGATGCCGAACCTCATCGCCGTGTGGGAGGTGAACGTCTGCCCGGCGTTGAGCACCACCGACGGCCATCCGGCCTGACCGATGTGGTTGGGGCTGTCGGGGTAGTGCTGGGTCTCCAGGGTGAACGCGCCGCCCTGGCGATAGGTGGCCCCGGTGACGCCGACCAGGTCACCGACCAGGTAGTTGGCGGTGTAGAGCTGGACGCCGGGCTGGTCGGTGTACTGCCACATCGTGATGCCCGTCGTCGTGTCCTGGGCGACCGCGTCGAGGCGATAGCGGTTCTGGTCGTTGAGCACCCAGTTGTGGTCGTAGCCGTGGGCGTACTGCAGCTGCCGGATCGGCCCCGCGGTTCCGTCGGGCAGTCGCGTGTCATGCAGGTACTTGCCGATCGTGTGCATCGAGCGGAAATCGAAGGCCGTGCCCTTGACGTTGACGAAGTACGGCGGCTCCGGGATCTGGGTGGGATCGGCCGGCGTGTACCGGTCGGCGTTGAGCGCGAGCTGCTGGTCCTCGACACCGCCGCTCGCCTGCCCGCCCAGGTTGAAGTAGCTGTGGTTGGTCAGGTTGATGACGGTCGCCAGCGTCGGGGACTCGTTGGTCGCCGAGTAGTAGATCCCCAGCGTGTTGTTCTTCAGCACCTCGAAGGTGACGGTCGCGTTCACCGCGGTCGGGAAGCCGGTGCAGCCCGGGGTGAGCGTCACGTCGCAGCCCGTCCCGACCGGGAAGCTCGCCGACATCACCAGCTTGGCGGTGCTCCCCGACGTCGACGGGGTGCCGGTCCACACCGTCGTGTTCCAGCCCAGGTACCCGCCGTGCAGGTCGTTGGGCCCGTTGTTGGTGTCCAGCTGGTAGGTCGTGCCGTTGAGCGGGAACCGCCCATTGGCGATCCGGTTGGCGTACTGCCCGATCGTGGCGCCGAAGTAGGTGTCGCCCGACCCGGAGGTCGAGCCGGAGATCGGCCAATCGACCCGGTCATAGCCCTGCTCGAAGTCCGCGACGTAGTCGGCGAGCGTCGGGAAGCCGAGCACGACGTCGGTGAGCTTGCCCTGTTTGTCAGGGACGTCGATCGACTGGACATCGGAGCCGAAGGCCGAGATGTTGACCTTCATGCCGCCGGCCCCGTGCAGCGTGTAGAGCGCGACGGGTTGACCGTTGGCGGTGCCCCAGGGCACCTCCGTCACCCGCGGTTTCGTCGTCGTTGTCGTGGCCCGATGCACGGCCGCCGAGGCGGTGGCTGCGCCCAGCGTCACGAGTGCCACAACGGTCGCGAGCATCATGCCCATCCGGGCGCACACGAGCGTCGCGCCGCCGGCGCGTGGTTCCTGCGTCATCACAACCTCTCCTTGTGTTCGGGCCGGCGTTGGACGCGCCGGCGAACCTCCAACCGCGCCAGCCTACACCCACGTGTCAAGCGGTTGTGAACGCTCACACGTGGAGACCGGGACCGCACCGGAGGAGCGGCGGTTGCGGCGAAGATCTGTCGGTGATCTCCTCCGCGCCGTGTTTCTCGCGACTCGTGCCGTCCTCTGACGGTCCCGTAGGATCATCCAGGATGACCGGCGTCGTCCCCGCCGATGTGGCGATCTATCCGCTCTCGCTCGAGCGTTACGAGCGGATGGTCGAGCAGGGCATCCTCGGCCCGGAGGACCGGGTCGAGCTCCTCCATGGCATGCTTGCCGCGATGGCGCCCCACGGTGCGCGACACGCCGCGGCGTTGCAGTGGCTCGCCCAGGAGCTGATCCGCGGAGCCGACCCCGTTCGGTTCGATGTCCGGGTCCAGTTGCCCATACGCCTGGCGGTCGCCGAGTCGCTGCCCGAACCCGACATCGCCGTGGTTCCCGCGGGCACCTACGCCGATGCCCATCCCGCCTGCGCCGAGCTCGTCCTTGAGGTCTCTGACAGCTCGCTCTCCTCCGATCTCACAACGAAGGCGGAGATCTACGCCGCGGCCGGAATCCCCGAGTTGTGGGTGATCGACATCGCTCGCGTCGCGGCCATCGTGCACCGTGACCCGCGGGACGGTCGCTACCGCCAGGTCAGCGAAGTCCGCGACCGCATCGAGCCGCTCGCCGACGGTCTGCCGGTCGTCGCGCTTGAGCAGCTGCGGCACCGTCTCGGCTGATCGCAAAGCGCTGGGGTGCGGGGCCTCGCCCTCCACCCCACGCGCAAGGGCGAAGCTAG
>CAZZYU010000219.1:0-2615 GCA_964658375.1 uncultured Acetobacteraceae bacterium
TTGGCGTCGATGACCTCGGCGAGGCGGCCCATGTCGTCGGTGCAGTAGGTCGTGGTGTGCCGGTTGGGGTCAGACACCGTGTCCTGGGACCAGCCGGCGTTCTCCGGGCACGTCCCGCTCGGTGTCGCGAGCTGATAGGTCGTGGTCGGGCCGGTGCTGTCGCTCGGATTGACGAGGCGCTCCACGGATTCGACCTCGTTGGTGTTCCCGGCGTCGTAGGTGAAGTTGACGACGCGGCCGTCGGGCGTGGAGATCTGGGTCAGGTTGCCGTAGCTGTCGTAGGTGTAGTAGGTGCTGTTGCCCGCCGGATCCTCATAGCGATACAGCTGCCCGTAGTAGTTCTGGTAGTAGTGGTACTCGCGGCCGGTCGGGTCGATGATCTCATCGATATACCCGTCTGATGACCAGTCGATCGTCGTCGTGTTCCCGTAGCTGTCCACGATCGACGTCAGCTGCCCCGAATCGTTGTAGTCGTAGTGGATGGTGTTGCCGTTGCGGTCGGTGACCGAGCTCAGCCGCGCGACCTTGTCGCACGTATCTGCTGAGGTGGTGAACGTCTCGGTGATCCCGGCGTGGCGCTCCAGCAGCGTGAACTGGGAGGCGTCGTAGGCGTTGTCGGCGTTCATCGACAGCGCCATATCCAGGCCTGGCGGCGCCGCGTCGGTGGTGGCGTTGAAATCCTGGCCGGCGCCGGTCCCGTCGAAGTATTCGATCTCGTTGCTCGCGCACGGATCCGTCAGGTAGGTGTCCGCGCCGGTGCTCATCGACCACCCGACCCCGAACGCGTCCTGGTCGCTGGACAGGTTGTTGTAGTCACGCGCAACCGAGACGCCCAGGCCGTTGACCCCGGCGAGACTGAGGTCGGTGTTGGAGACCAGCAGGTTGCCGTTGGCGACGTTGACGCCCTCGCTGGAGCGGTCGGTCAGCTGCTGGGTGTCGTACTTGGCGTTGGGATAGTCGCCCATCCGCGGCTCGGAATACACCTCGATGTAGGGCGCATCATCCGGCGTCGTCTCGGTCGCGAACCCCAACGTGTTCGATCCCGCGGTCGCCTCGAAGATCAGCCCGTCCTCCGGGGTGGTCCCATCAACCCAGCCCTGGACCGTCGAGGTGATGTCCCAATAGAAGTCGTTGCCGACGTCCCCGCTGGAGCCGACCGTCTCGGAGTCGTCCTCGGTCCCGCTGGTGTCCCCGCCCGGGGTGGTCCAGTCATCGGTCCCGTCGTAGGTGTCCCAGGTCGCGAAGTCAGACCACGCGTCCCCCGCCGCCCATACCCCGACGGTGTCCGCGCTGCCGGTGCTCGCCGACGTCAACCCCATCGCGACATAGGACTGCAGGATCTGGACATTGGTGGGCAGGTTGTCGGCGATGTCGAAGTTGATCAGCGTGTGGTCATCCGGTCCCACATAGTTGGTGTCCCCGTCACACAGCGACGTGTCCGGGCTCCCGCTGTCGACGTAGCAGTCGCCGGTCTGCTGCTCATAGCCCAGCGCCGTGTTGGTGCCGGGGACGACCTGTCCATCCCACACCGTCGGGCTCGGGTTGAC
The DNA here is from genome assembly GCA_964658375.1 of uncultured Acetobacteraceae bacterium. Classification (GTDB taxonomy): domain Bacteria; phylum Actinomycetota; class Thermoleophilia; order Solirubrobacterales; family Solirubrobacteraceae; genus Palsa-465. The sequence goes on from CAZZYU010000219.1 coordinate 1,548, forward strand.
CAGCCCCGCATCAACCGCGGTCGCGCCTGCCGTCGCGGGGTCAAAGCTGGCGAAGCGCCGCGAGCCGCGGGCCCCGTGTGACGACGCGTCGAGTGCCGCGACATGGATCACCGTCCCCCGCGCCGTGTGGCGCACCGACAGCCGCGTCGTCTCCGGGGTGCTCGAGCCCGCGACCTGCGCGGTCGGCGCGGTGAACACCCACACGACCTTCCCCGCCCGGTTGCGAAACGCGACCCCGCCGGCGACCAGCTTCGCCGTCAACCCGCTCGAGGGTGACAGCAGCCAGCTCAACCCCTGGCTCGCCGCCGACGGCGACACCGACGCCTGCCACGCGATCCCGGAGTCCTCAGACCGATACGCCAGCGCGATCCCGGACGTGCCCGCGGCAAACGAGTCCACCTCCCCCGCGACGGTGCCTGTGCCCGAGACGCCTTCCAGTCCGAACGCCAGACTCCCCGCGGCCGTGCCGACCCGTGCGGGATCCGCTGCGGATTTCGGCAGCCGCACGCCGAGATCGTTGGCGCGCTGCGCATACCCCGACCCGGACGCCACCAGCGCGGTCTTGATCGGCGCAAACGTGCCCGACGCCGTCCGGTAGTTCACCGCCGACGGGAAGATCTTCGTCACCAGACGCCCGGACCCCGCCTGATAGGTGTCCGAGTTGGCGTGGCTCAACCACGGCAGCTTCGCGCCCGCCGCGCTGGGCAGCGCTGACCGAGTCGCATGCCGCGTCCGCAGCGCACTGCCGCCGACCTCCTTGACGGTCGGCGAGAACGCCGGCCGTCCGCCGGCGAAGATGCCCGCCGGGACGTGCCGACCAGTGCCTCCACCCACCGCCCTCGTGCCAGACGTGCCCGCCGAGGCAGAACCGGCCCCCGTGACCAGCCATCCGGTCACTGCCACCATCACGCAAACCGACAGCGCAACGCGCACACGCCATAGCAAGCCCATGTGAACCCCTCATCCTTGACGGGCCCGCCCGGCGGGCCGAATGACAGTACCTCTCGACTCAGACAGTGGTCACGTCTCAGAACGACGACCACGAGCAAACGGTAAAACGCGTCCACA
>CAZZYU010000220.1:0-2603 GCA_964658375.1 uncultured Acetobacteraceae bacterium
TCGTCAGACATGGTCCCTCTTTCTCGCCGCGCCCCAGCGGCTTGACTCTCCCGGCGCCCCGGTGGCGCCGGCCTTGACGCGAACCTACCAAACCGCACCTGACCCGTCCAGAAACGCTTTCGGTCGCGCTGATCCTGACCATGGAATGACCCGTAGGCGGATCTGCGGCGAGCCCTGGACGGGCCGGCCTCGGTCGTGCTCGTCAGTGCCGATGGTGACTGTTTGGTCGCGGCGGTCATGGTCGCTCACGATGGGCACCGGCCAGGTGAAACCCTCCCATCCTGATGCGCGAGGCGTCGGCCGCCAGTTCTGTCCCGAGGCGCCCAATGTGCTCTGGCTCGCTGACTCACGTATCTGCGGACCGGGAGGGCTGGCTGTACCTCGTCGCGGTGCAGGACGCCTAGAGCCGCCGGATCGTCGGCGGGTCGATGGCCGGGGGAACTCCGCGACTGTGCGCTGTCGGACTCCAACTTCTGCTCCCCGGGGGTATTTTCTGCGCGGTCGCGACCACTTGCTCGCCCCAAGGGGAGGTCAGTGTCCTGCACCAAGCTCACGATCCAGCCCAAGCCGGACGGGTCGCCGAAACCACAACGCTCACGTCAGCAAGGCGATGAGCGCGATCAAGAAAGGAATATTCGATGCAGGCACGACTAAGAATTCCGGCCATCATCGCTGTCGTGGCGTCCTCATGGCTTGGGGTCTCGGCAGCCGACAGCAGCGCGGTTTCGCCATCGCCACGCACGGCCAGGTGTTCTCGCAACGTGACGGGCAAATGGCGTGAGACGCAGTCGAATTTCGCCCCGGGCGCGATCTTTCAGCTGCGGCAGCGCGGCACCAAACTCACCGGCACGGCGACGATCGCCCCGGGTGCGGCGGCATCGCTTGGCTACTCCAAGGGCACAGTGACGGGCACCGTCAAGGCCAATCACATCGACTTGGTGGTGCGCTGGGAGAGGTCGACGATCGATGGGAGCCGAAATCTCGGGCACTACTTCGGCACGGTGACGGTTCATCGCATGAGCGGGGGCGCGAACAACCTCGCCAAGAGCCCCGCGGTGATGGAGACCTGGTCGGCGCGCGGCAGCGCCCCCTGCCGCTGAACAGAGACGCTCCCAACGACCGCACGTCTTGTTCAAAGCGGCGGCAACGGCCGTCGTTCACCGAGTGCGGCGCTCGCGCCTGAGCCCGCCCCCGCCCCATCCCGTAGTGAGGACCCGCGGCCATCGCTTCCGGACTCGTGCCAATGATGGTGCGGCCTTGGTGCTCTGGGCAAATATGGCCGCGCTCGCGGCGGCAGGCCCAGTCGCCTCGGACCCAGCGCTCGCGTTTATGATCCCGCCAGCAGAGTCGACGAGACGACCGCCAGGCACCGCATCAACGGGCGTCGTCTCACGGAGGGCAGATGCAGATATCCGTTGCCACATTCATCCGTGCCGCCGTCGCCACGGCGATTGCAGCGCTGTCGCTCACCGCGACCGCACTCGCATCTTCGACCCTTGCGACGGAACCGACTCTCAAGCTCGGTGCCTACAAGGGCACGACCTCTCAGGGGATCAAGGCGACGATCGATGTCCAGCGCGCGGACGCCGGCTACTACCTGATCGCCACGCCTGGGATCGGCCTCCGGATCAAGGAGCCATGCAAAGGGACGACGTCGTCGAGCGTCGCGTATTTCCAGCCGACCGTGGCTGTGCTCAAGCACGGCGTCTACAGCCGAAACACCGTCAACGGATTCGGCGACCGGGAGATCGCGCACATCGTCGTGCGCACCAATGGCACGCTTTCGGGCACCATCCAGGAGATCGAGAAGGGCGACGTCTGCAATAGCGGCGTCGTGCACATCTCCGCCAAGCACCGATAACGGAGCGCGGAGGGGCCAATGCGGGAAGGCATTCTCCCCGTGCCTTTCCGCTGGTTGCTGATCAACGGTGGTCGTCGGTTAGTTCAAGCAGGGCTCGGCGGGGACGACCTGAGCGGCGATCCGGGTGACCGCGGCGCGCAGGGCGCCTCCGGCGAGCAGCGCGTCGGTGGCGCGGGCGAGCACGCGCCCGGTGATGCCGCGACCGGGATAGACCGTGACGGAGGCGTCGACGCGGGCCCCGGTGCCCTCGGCACTCAACTCGTAAAGCACGTCCATCCCGATCGGACCGCGGGCGGAGAGCGACAGGCGCTCGCCATCGGCGGCGTGGACCTCGAGGTCGAAGGCGACCCGCAGCCCGGCAAGCGAGCCCGTCAGTCGAGCCCGCTCGCCGGCCGACAGCCGCGTGCCCTCCAGATTCTCCACCTCGAACGGAACGGGAGACCACTGCGACGCGGCGGCCGGGTCGGTGAGAAGGTCGATGACCTCATCGGGCGCAGCGGCGATGACCGTCGACGTGTTCCAGGTGCTCATGACGAGCAGACTCCTGGACGGGCACGGCGCTGTCGTCAGCCGCGCGGGGGATCTTGACGCGGTGCAGGTAGTCCGTGAGGGTGACGCCGGGCTCGGCGGGCCGGAACGCAGGCCGGACGCCTACAGGGCGCTGACGACGCGAGCGAGCCAATCGTCTAAGAGCTCGCGCTCCGCGTTGCTCAGCATGGTGAGCCCCGGTGCGATCGCCCGG
>CAZZYU010000221.1:0-2596 GCA_964658375.1 uncultured Acetobacteraceae bacterium
GATCCGAGGGGAGGCCGGCGGCGGGCGCGTCGTGGTTGGGCTCGAAGCGAAAGCCGATGAGACGTTCGGTCAGACGGTGAGCTGGAAGTGATGGCCTGCACTGGCCCCGGCGCGATGGCTTGAAGTGGCCCCGCCTGGCGTCGGGTTGTTGTTGGTGTTGATGTTGCCTGATCGGTTGGTAGAGCGCCAGACGCGCCGGTCGTCGTGGGCCGGCGCGCGTAGCGCGACGGGCCGCGGCGATCGGCGCGTGTCCGATCGTCGTCGGGGTCAGGCTCCTTTCTTGGCTTGGCGTTCGAGGCCGTGTCGGAAGCGCCAGCTCTCGTTGCCGGTGTCGATGATGTGCGCGCGGTGGGTGAGCCGGTCGACGACGGCCTTCGCGAGCCTGGGGTCGGGGAACACCTTGGTCCATTCTCCGAACGGGAGGTTGGTGGTGAGGATCAGGCTCCCGCGTTCGTGGCGTTCGGAGAGAACCTGGAATACGAGCTCGGCGGCGCCGTCAGGCAACGCCAAATATCCAAGCTCGTCACACACAAGAAGCTCCGTCCGGGCGTAGCGGCCGATGACCCGTTCGAGCTCGCGGTTGCCCTGCGCCTCTTGGAGCTCGTTTGCGAGTGCGGCCAACGTGGTGAACCGGACACGCCGTCCTTGGTGACAGGCGCAGACCGCGAGGGCTGTGGCCAGCATCGTTTTGCCGGTTCCGCTGTCGCCGATGAAGATCACCGACTCGCGGTCATCGATCCACGACCCTTCGGCCAGCGCGGCGATCGTGGCTTGGGGGACCTTCGGGTTGTCGGCGAACCGGAAGTCCTCCAAGCGCTTGATCTGCGGGAACCGGGCGTCGATGAGCCGGCGCTTCTCGCGACGCTCGGCGCGCTCGGCCATCTCCGCTTCAAGCAGCGCGCCCAAATATGCGACCGGGGTCTGCTGCTCGCGGAGCGCTTCGGCGGCGAGCGCTTTGAACCGGCGGCGGACGGTCGGGAGCTTCAGCTCGATCGCGTGCGCCTCGATCAGCGCTTCGAGCGCGGCGGTCTGCGCATTGCGGGCGGGAGTGCTGGTCATGATGCGCCTCCGAGGAGTTGGTCGTAATCAGACAGGTCCGGCGCGGGACGCTCGTGCGCCTGAAGGCGCGCGTCGAGGCCGGTCAGCGGCGCTGGCGTGGCGTGCGTGGTGCTCGATGTGCGACGGGCGAGAACTTGGACGGCGCGTCCGTCGATCGCGCCTGCGGCCAATGCGCCGCGGACGGCGAGCTCGACCCGGGCGGGGCCGTGCTCGCGGCAGAGCAGCACGACGTCGACCATCTGCCGGGCGGCGTCCGAGCGTCCGTAGCGCTCGATCAGCCCGCCCCACAGCCGGTCAAAGCACTCCGGCCAGCAGCCGCGATCGCGCTCTTGGCTGAGCGCAACGGAGTGCTCCAGCCCGCCAGGCTTGCGCGCCAGCAGCTCCAAATAGTGGTCGAGCTGGGCGCTGGTCCCGAACTTGCCATGCAACCGCTCATGGCGAGCGACCTCGCGGCCGCCGTGGTGGATCGTGATCTCCATGGCACCGATCCGGGCTGAGACCTTCAACCCGGCCAGCCTGACCGGGACCGAGTAGCGGTTCTGGCGGATCGTGACCAGCGACTTGGCATCGACCCGCGGCGTCGCGGTCTCGCACGCGTCGAACCGGTCGGCTGGCAGCGCGAGCAGCAACGGTCGCTCCACCGCCCACGCCTGACCGACCGTGACCGCCCGCCCATCGATCCGGCGGCTGAGGTCCTGTTCGCAGCCCGCGAGCAGCAGTCCGTTCAGCTCGGCGAGGTCGCGCAGCTGCGGGACCGGCACCAGGTGGTTCCGTCGGTAGCGGCCGACCTCGCCCTCAACGCCACCCTTCTGATGAGCCCCCTCCAGGCCCGGGGTCATGAACTGCGACGCGAACAGGTAGTGCGAGCGCAACGCGACGAACCGGTCAGACTCGATCCGTCGGCGGCCCTTCAGCACCTTCTTCACCGCCGACTTCAGGTTGTCGAACCGGATCTCCGGGAACACCCCGCCGAACCATTCGAACGCCTGAACGTGCAGTTCGAGGAACGCCTGCTGGGTCTCGACCAGCGACGCCTGGCAGAACGCCGCCCCGGAGAACGACGCGCGCATCACGAACAGATGCGCCTTGACCGACACGCCGCCGAGGACCACGAGCGCCTCGCCCCAGTCGACCTCCGCCTCCACGCCGGGCGCGTGGACCTGCGGGACGAACACCTCCCCGACCGCGAACCCCATCGCACGCTTGCGCGCCCGGACGTACTGACGGACCGTCGACTCCGCGACATCCGCGCCGTGCTCATCGACAAGACGCCGATGGATCCGCCTCGCGGTATGCCGCTGCTTGCGCGGCGCCTCCCGATCGGCCTCAAGCCACCCGTCGATCACTGACCGATACGCGCCGAGCTTCGGCGCCGGCCGACCCACCGGCGCGCGCTTCGCCGGCGGCATCGGCGACGCCAACGCCTGCTTCACCGTCCGGCGATGAACCCCATGCCGGACCGCGAAACCACGGATCGAGAGGCCCTCCCGATCACGGTCCCGTCTGATCTGCTCGAACTGCTCCACCCTGGATCCCA
>CAZZYU010000222.1:0-2581 GCA_964658375.1 uncultured Acetobacteraceae bacterium
GCGTGGGTGATCACGCGTCGCGGCTGACGGGCCGGCGTTCGCGGTGCCGTGTGTCGCGAAACGCTGGCTCATAACGAACCGCGTGGTGCCAGCCAGCGGACCGCCTGACCGGTGACTGCGGCGATGCGGTCATAGTCCTCGTCGTAATGCAGGATCTCGACGCCGCCAGCCTCGGCTGCGGCAGCGATCACCAGGTCGGGATGTTTGACAGCGCGATGATGCAGGCCACCCTGTCGGGCAAGACCCGCGTACACGTCCACGGCGCGATCCCATTGAGCTTGGTCGATCGCCAGCTCGGGCAGCGCCGCGAGATCTGCGCGCAACTGCGCGAACTCGTCGCCGTTGCGGGTGCTGTAGAGCAGCTCGAGTCGGACCATCGCGCATGTCGCGATGTCACCGTCGATCACGGCTTTGTCGAAATCTGCGCGCAGCTGTCCGCCGACGGCTCGGGTCCATACCCACGCGCTGGTATCTGCCAGCTGCACCTACGCGGGCTGGCGCGGCTGGCGTAGCTGGTCCAGCGCGCCAGGGGTGAGATCGGCGTAGTCGCGGCGCGTCAGGCGCTCGCGAGCCGCGCGAGCGACGACATCGCGTAGGGCGGCGTGCACCGTGTCAGTGGTTCGGACGGTCCCGAGTACAGCGGCAGCGGCATCGACCAGTCCGCTGTCGAGGTTGATGTTGGTTCGTCTGATCGTCGCTTCGCTCACCGCCAGAGCATACACCTCAGATATCCAGAATGGTACACATCAGTCTGATGTGAGACGGCGTAGACGGTTCTGCTCCGTCGCGGACCGGTTGTCTCGGTGGCGCTGCTGCTCTCGGCGCCGGCCGCCTCGAAGGAGAAGCCAGGACAGACGTCTCAAGGTTCGTAAATCCAGCTGTGTTTGCGCCCGTGTGGCAGGCGGGATTCTTGTGTCGGGTACCAGCATGTCGGGGCGTTCGCTTGGAACGCCCCGACGCCTGTGTTGGTTCAGGGGCTGGATGGGTCGGCTCGGGCGATCACGTCGCCGGTGGTATCGACAGCTTTGAGTTGGATGGTGCCCAACGAGGATCGGGGCTCGACGAGGGCGAAGTAGTGTCCGTTGAGGATCGGTGCGCTGGTGCCGGTGGTCGCGTTGATGACGCTGCTCGCGGCGCCGGGATTGTCGATTGCTCCGAAGATCACGGCGGAGAGGCTGTTAATCGTTGCGGTCCGGTTCCCGGGGATCGTCGGGCCGATCTCGTCCACGCTCCAGTGAAACCCGTCGCCTTGCGGCTCGTTGGAGTACGCCCCGCAGCCGGGGACAGAGCCGTTGAAGTTGTAGTGCGAGTCTGCCTGGCCCGTGGCGTCGGCTGCGACTCCCGCCCAGAGACCGTCAGGCGCTTTGAGCGCCATACACCATTCGCCGTTCTGCGTCTGGCCACCCCAGTACTGGAAGGCGCCGACGCCAGGCACAGAGATCGAGCCGAGGTTGATGACGCTTGAGGCGATCGGAGCCATGCCGCTCTGAGACCAGACCTGGGACGGATTGGCTTTGAATAGGTTGCCTGCCGAGCCCGTCGACAGCAGCGACCATGGTGCAAACCCAGCCGCTGCGGCGACCCCGGTGGTCGCGACCAGCGCCGCGATCCCGGTGATGCCCGCGACCCGCCGACGGCCCTTGAGCCAGGCCTGACTCGTGTGCCTCCGCGCAAGGGGCCAAAGGTCATTAGCCGACGCTCCGCGTTCCGCGCGTTCAATCTCAGAGGCGAGGGCAGCCCGGATGCGGTCGTCGCCAGCGTCGCCGGCGACAGGAGGCACGACCCCGAGGTCGCGCATCACATACAGAAGATCCATGCGTGTCGTCCTCTCAGACAGTGGTGTTCGGGTTGGGCGTTTTGACCGTTACGACGCGGTCTAACGGAGCGATCGCCGACGCAAGCGTCCGACGGGCGCGAGCGACGCGCGATTTGACCGTTCCGATCGGCACCCCCAAAGCCTCGGAGGCCTCTTCGTAGGTCAGCTCGCCCCACACGATGAGTAGGAAGACGTCGCGATCCTGGGATGAGAGCCGTCGGAGCTGGTGGACGAGCTCGGCACCCAGTTCGCGGTCCTCGTGCTCAATCAACCGTGGTGCGATCCCGGCAAGCCGTTGCAAGGCCTTCAATCGCCGCCGCTCGGCGCGTCGGTAATCCTCGATGACGTGGTTAGCGACCCCGAACAGCCACGGCAGCGCACTCTCGCGGTCAGGCCGGTAACGCTCTCGCATCCGGAACGCGCGCACGAACACGTCGGCGGCGAGGTCCTCGCCCGCTTCCGATCCAACCCTCCGGACCACGTACCGACGCAGCGGCTGGCCGTGACGCTCATAGAGGGCCGCGAAAGCGGAGGGATCCTGAACCGAGCGCGCCAGCAGCTCCGCATCGCTTGGAATTCGTTCCATGCCTACTTATTGCCGAACGACCCCGGATTGTTCTCGAGGTAGCTACGGAGTACGACCACGTCGCCACCGACGCAGCACCCAGCCACTCAGGACACCACAGCAAACTCGGGCTCGTCGCCCGAGCGGATCTGGTCGAGGACTGCCGCTTCGGTCCATCCCCGGCACAAATCGGAAGCCCG
>CAZZYU010000223.1:0-2559 GCA_964658375.1 uncultured Acetobacteraceae bacterium
TGCCGACAGGCCGAGGAGCACCATGTTGCCCGTCATGACGCTGGTGAACGCGCCGCCCAGGCTGACGATGCCGATCGCGTCGGTGGCTCCGCTGTTGACCGCCAGCAGGACGAGGGCGAGGTGCCGGCGGGAGCCCTCCGACACGCTACTCGCCGTGATCGCCGGCGTACTCGATATGCGCCCGGGTGGCTCCGGCGTCGTCGACCCATCCCCGGGACGCGGCGTAGGCGAGCATCGCGTCGAGCTGGGCCACCCAGCCGGGATCCAGCGCTCGGTCACCGGCCAGCGCGAGGAGCGTCTCCCGGTCGACGAAGGCGTGCTGGCCACGGGCGCGGAGCGTGAACGACGTGAAGTCGTCGGGCTCACGCAGCGACAGGGCCGGGGGGACCTGGCGCAGATCGACCTCGATGATCACGAGGAGGGTGCCGGGTCGATCACGGATGCAATGAGGGTCAGTCGGTCCCGGCGACGCCGGGCGTCAGCGGCGGGGCCGTCGCACCGGCTCCGCCGGCGGTGAGCAGGGTAGCGGTCGCGCTCGTCCCGACCTCGAGTTGGACGCGGCGCCCCGCCGCCAGCTCGCCGTCACCCACCACGTGGTCGCGGGCCTCGTGCACGGCGTTGCCATCCTCACGCGCATCTGCGACCTGCTCTCCTCTGGTCGTGAATTCTCTTTCAGGATCACGGAAGGCCACTGACGCCCGGCAGGCCTTCGGCGGTCGTGACGCCGGCCCTCTCCTCACTCGGGCGCTGTCGGCTTCAGACTGCGACGACGCTACCGGCTCAATGTCAGGAAGTCAACGCTGACATTTCATAAAGACCGCCCACTAAGACGTCGTGAGCCGCAGGGTTGACGTTATTTCAGCCTTGACAATCTGAAATTGCAACAGTAGCGTGTCCACGGAGGAATGAGAGTCCGACGCACGGCTGCCGTGTTGTCATTCAACCGACGGGAACCACCGATGAATGAAGTGCCCCGGAGCGACTTCGCTGGCGCGTCGCGCATCGAGCCCGCAACCGCGCCATGACGCGTGCGCAGACGCACGCGGCGGTCGATCGGTCGGAGGCGGATGAGGTCGCCGATGAGCTGCGCGCCCTCGAACACGAGCGGTGCCGGGCCATCTCCGAGCTCGACATCGCTGCGCTGCGTCACCTGCTCGACGCCGACCTGAGCCATACCCACGTCACCGGGATGACCCAGGGCCGGGATGCCTACCTCGCGGCGCTGCCGGACCGTCCGCGGATCACGCGTGCCGGTCCGATCGACGTGCGCCGGCACGGCGAGGTGGCGATTCTCACGGGCACGCTCACCAACTCGTTCACGGCCGCCGACGGCTCCACGAGGACCAGCGAGCTGCACGCGCTGCGGGTGTGGCGCTGCGACGGCGATGAGTGGCGACTGCTCGCCTTCGCCGCCTCGGGTCCGCTGGATCGTGGGGCGGGGCGCCGCGATGGCTGACTCGGTGCGGTTGCGGACCGCGCTGAGTCCGCTGGCCCATCATCAGGCCCTGCGCGACGGGACGGTCACGATCCCCGGGGTGAGCTTTGACTGGGTCGATGTCCCGCGCCTGCCTGACATCTTCGCGCGCATGGGGCGGGGCCTGGAGTTCGACGTCTGCGAGCTCAGCCTGATGACCTATTTCCTCGCTCGTGAGCACGCGCTGCCGATCTCGGCGATCCCCGTGGTGCCGCGTCACGCGTTTCACCACGGTGACTTCCAGGTGCGCACCGACGCCGGCATCTCCGAGCCGTCAGACCTGGAGGGCAGGCGGGTGGGAACCCGCAGCTGGACGCTGACCCCCGGCGTCCTGGATCGAGGGATCCTGGTCGATGAGTACGGGATCGACCTGGAGTCGATCACGTGGGTCCTGGCCGGCGAAGAGCATCTGCGCGAGACCGAGGCTCGGCTGCCCGACAACACGGTCCCGTCCCCGGGGATCGATCTGTTCGATGCCCTGGCCAGCGGCGTGATCGACGCGGGCATCGCCGGGGTCAACGTCGGACGCAAGCAGTCAGCGAGCGTCACGGCGCTGTTTCCCGACGCCACCGAGCTCGACCGCCGGGAGTACGAGCGCACCGGCATCATCCCCGCGTTCACCACGATCGTGATCCATGACCGGGTGCGCGAGTCACGGCCGTGGCTGGCCGAGGCGCTCTACGAGGGCTTCTGCGAAGCCCGGGAGCACGGGCTGGAGCCCGACCCGACGGTGCTCGCGGTCGTCGACTCAGACCCCGTGCCGCTGGGCCTGGACGCGAACCGGCGCAGCTTCGAGGAGCTGATCCGCCTCGGCCGCGAGCAGCGCATCCTGACCGCACCGCTCGACATCGACACGTTGTTCTGCGTGTGAGTGAGTGACACCCGGCCGCGTCAATGATCGTCAACGACCAACTGAGGGAGAACGCATGCCCCTGCTAGCGCCCGAGCGAATCAACACCCCGATCTCCACCGCGGAGCTCGACCGTCGTCGGACGGCGATTCGCGCCGGCATGAAGGACGCGGGGATCGAGGTGCTGCTCGCTCATAACAACAACGACCACCTCGGCGGCAACGTGCGCTACCTG
>CAZZYU010000224.1:0-2556 GCA_964658375.1 uncultured Acetobacteraceae bacterium
GCCCATGATCGACCCGATGTTGGCGTCGGCCACCGACTCGATGACGCCCTCGTCCAGGCACTTGACCGTCTCCAGGGACTCGATGAACATCATCCGCTCCTCGAGGTCCTTCAGCGACAGCGTGGAGGGGTCCGCCACTGGTGGGAACGCCTCACGGAGGCCCGGCCACAGGCCCGCGCGGCGGCCGTCCGCGTACTCGTAGAAGCCCTTGCCCTCCAGCCGGCCGGGACGGTCGTACTCGTCGAGCATGCGATCGATGACGACCTCGGAGGGATGCGTCTGCCAGTCCTCGGAGGCCGCCGCGGCCGCCTGCTCGGCGGCGATGCGGATCTTGCGCATCAGCTTCAGGTTCAGCTCGTCGGAGAGCTGGAGCACCGGTGCGGGGTAGCCGGCCTGGGAGGAGGCCTGCTCGATCGTCGCGGCGGGAATCCCCTCGGTGAGCATCGAGATCCCCTCGTTGATGAAGGTCCCGATCACCCGGCTGGTGAAGAACCCGCGGCTGTCGTTGACGACGATCGGGGTCTTCTTGATCAGCTTGGCCACGTCGAGCGCGCGGTAGAGCGTCTCGTCGCTGGTCTTCTCGCCGCGGATGATCTCCAGCAGCGGCATCTTGTCCACGGGGCTGAAGAAGTGCAGCCCGATGAAGTCCTCCGGGCGGCTGACGTCCTCGGCGAGCGAGGTGATCGGCAGCGTCGAGGTGTTGGATCCCAGCAACGCGTCGGGGGCGAGGTGAGGCTCGATCTCGGCCATCACCTGCGCCTTGACCGCGGGATCCTCGAACACGGCCTCGATCACCAGATCGGCACCCTCGGCGGCCGCCGGATCGGTCGTCGCGGTGATCCGCGAGAGCAGCGCGTCGGCGTCCTCCTGAGAGGAGCGGCCGCGCTCCACCGCCTTGGCCAGCAGCTTCTCCGAGTAGGCCTTGCCACGGTCGGCCGCCTCCTGGGAGACGTCCTTGAGCACCACCTCGATGCCGGCCTTGGCCGACACGTAGGCGATCGCGGCGCCCATCATCCCGGCGCCGAGCACGACCAGCTTGCGCGGGGTGAAGGCCTCGACGTCGTCAGGACGCCCACGCGAGCCGGTGGCCCGGTTGAGGTCGAAGAAGAACGCCTGGATCATGTTCTTGGACACCTGGCCGCAGACGAGGTCCACGAAGTACCGGCCCTCGATCTCCGAGGCGTTGTCGAAGTCGACCTGCGCGCCCTCGACGGCGGCGGCCATGATGTGGTGCGGGGCGGGGAAGTTGGCGCCCTTGATCTGCTTGCGCAGGTTGGCCGGGAACGCCGGCAGGTTGGCCGCCAGCGAGGGCGTGCTCGGGGTCCCGCCGGGGATCTTGTAGCCCTTTGCGTCCCATGGCTGACCGGCGAACTCCTCGTCCTGGGCGGCGATCCAGCGCTTGGCGGCGGGGATCAGATCGTCGCGCGTGGGGACGATCTCGTCGATCAGTCCCATCTCCAGCGCCTTGGCCGGACGCAGGCGCTGACCCTGCAGCAGCAGGCCCATGAGCGCGGTGGCGATGCCGAACATGCGCACCGTCCGCGTGACGCCGCCGGCCCCCGGCAGCAGCCCCAGCTGGACCTCCGGGAAGCCGAGCTGGACCTTCGGGTCATCGACGGCGACGCGGTGGTGGCAGGCGAGACAGATCTCCAGTCCGCCGCCGAGCGCGGCGCCGTTGATGGCGGCCACGACGGGCTTGCCGAGCGTCTCCAGCCGGCGCAGCGTCGCCTTGTTCTCACGCACCCAGGTCCCGACCTGCTCGGCGTTCTCGGGGGTCGCGGTCTTCAGGTCGTTGAGGTCGCCGCCCGCGAAGAAGGTCTTCTTGGCCGAGGTGATGACGACGCCGGTGATCTCGTCGCGCTCGGCCTCCAGCCGGTCGACGATCGCCGCGATCGACTCACCGTAGGCGGCGTTCATCGTGTTGGCCGACTGGTTGGGATCGTCGAGGGTGAGGATGACGACGCCGTCGTCGTCCTTGTCCCAGCGGATCGTGCTCTCGCTCATGCGCGTGGTCTCTCTTGTGTTCGCAGGTGAAGGGAAATGGAGCTGGGTGGGCCTAGATCCGCTCGATGACGGTGGCGATGCCCATGCCGCCGCCGATGCACAGCGTGGCCAGGCCGTAGCGCTTGTCCTGACGCTCGAGCTCGTCGACCAGCGTGCCCAGGATCATCGCCCCGGTGGCCCCGAGCGGGTGGCCCATCGCGATCGCCCCGCCGTTGACGTTGACCTTGTCGATGTCGACGCCCATGTCCTTGACGAAGCGCAGCACCACCGCGGCGAACGCCTCGTTCATCTCGACCAGGTCGATGTCGTCGATCGACAGCCCCGCCTTGGCCAGCGCCTTCTTGGACGCGGGCGCGGGTCCGGTGAGCATGATCGTCGGCTCCGAGCCCGAGACAGCGGTGGCGAGGATCTTGGCCCGTGCGCGCAGTCCCAGGTCGGCGCCGGTCTGCTCGTTGCCGATCGCCACCAGCGACGCGCCGTCGACGATGCCCGACGAGTTGCCCGGCGTGTGGACGTGGTCGATCTTCTCGACCCAGTGGTACTTCTGCAGCG
>CAZZYU010000225.1:0-2483 GCA_964658375.1 uncultured Acetobacteraceae bacterium
CGCCAGCGCACCCAGTACGACATGGAGATGCTGCGCGAGCTGGGGTTCTGCAGCGGGATCGAGAACTACTCGCGGATCCTCGACGGCCGGGCGCCCGGCGACCGGCCCTACTGCCTGCTCGACTACTTTCCCGACGACTTCGTCTGCTTCCTCGATGAATCCCACCAGACCGTGCCCCAGATCGGCGGCATGTACGAGGGCGACCGGTCGCGCAAGCAGACGCTCGTCGACTACGGGTTCCGCCTGCCCTCCGCGCTGGACAACCGTCCGCAGACGTTCGCCGAGTTCCTGTCGATCACCCCGCAGATGGTGTTCGTGTCCGCGACCCCCGGCGAGTACGAGCGCACGCACTCGCCGCGGATCGTCGAGCAGATCGTCCGCCCGACGGGGATCGTCGACCCCGAGATCGAGGTGCGGGAGACGCGCAACCAGATCGATGACCTGATGAACGAGATCCGGGTCCGCGTCGACCGCGACGAGCGCACGCTGGTGACCACGCTGACCAAGAAGATGTCGGAGGACCTCACCGACTACCTGCTGGAGATGGGGTTCAAAGTCCGGTATCTGCACTCCGAGATCGACACCCTGGAGCGGATCCAGATCATCCGCGAGCTGCGGCTGGGTGAATACGACGTGCTCGTCGGCGTCAACCTGCTGCGCGAGGGCCTCGATCTCCCGGAGGTGACGTTGGTGGCGATCCTCGACGCCGACAAGGAGGGGTTCCTCCGTGGCGAGACCTCCCTGATCCAGACGATCGGACGCGCCGCGCGCAACATCGGCGGGACCGTGCTCATGTACGCCGACAAGGAGACCGCGGCGATGAAGGCCGCGATCGGGGAGACCGACCGGCGGCGGGAGATCCAGCGCGCCTACAACGCCGAGCACGGCATCACCCCGGAGACGATCGTCAAGGGAATCTCCGACATCGCCGAGTTCCTGATGTCGGACTCCAAGGTGCCCAAGTCACGCCGCCGGCGCCAACGGGCGGCCGCCGCGGCTGCCGGCATGGACCCCGCCGAGCTCGAGCGCACGATCGTCGAGCTCGAGGAGGAGATGCTCGCCGCCGCCGAGGAGCTGCGCTTTGAGTACGCGGCCAAGCTGCGCGACGAGATCCGCGATCTCAAACGCCAACGCGACCAGGTGGTGCCCGCCGGCTGAGGCTCACACATATCCGTGCAGTTCTGCCGATTGTGCCGATCGTCCGGTACTCTCCGCCTGCCCTTACTGAAAACCGGTTGATACTCGGAGGTAGGACTACGTGGCGCTGGACAGGCAGAGCATCGAGAAAAAGGACTTCCCGGTCGGACGCCGGGGCTACGACCCCGAGGCGGTCGACGCCCACCTGAGCGTGCTTGCCGACGAGGTCGCCGAGCTCAAGCGCTCGGCCCGACAGCGCAGCGACACCCTGGCCTCCTCGGCATCCGAGCAGGTGCGAGCGATCGTGGAGGCGGCCGAGACGAGTGCCGCCGACATCCAGCGCGACGCCGAGGCCGACGCCAAGGAGATCCGCGAGGAGGCCAGCAACGAGGCCCAGGCCACCCGTGAGCAGGCGACCGAGCAGGCCCGTGAGTACATCGGGGCGGTCTCGGAGTCGACCGACACGATGCTCAAGCGCCTGGATTCGATGCAGGGCGAGCTCGATCAGTTGATCGAGTCGCTGCGCAGCGGATCCGGCCGGCTCGGCGCCGACCTCAAGCTGCTGCAGACCAACCTGACCGACGTCAGCAGCGTGGTCGCTCCGCGCCCGCAGTTCGAGCCCGAGCAGCCCGAGCCGGCCGCGGCCTGGGCCGTCGACGACGTGCCGGAGGCCCCGCTGGACGGGTCGGCCGCAGACGGACTCTCCGCCGCGGTCGACGAGGAGAGCGAGGACGCCGAGGGTGCGCGCCTGATCGCGCTCAACATGGCGCTGAACGGAACTCCCCGCGACGAGACCGAGCGATACCTGGCGGAGAACTTCGCACTCTCCAACGTCGATGGGCTGCTCGACGAGGTGTACGCCAGCGTCGACGGCTGACGTCGGGCCCGGCACCGCTGAAAGCCGGGCGACGCCGGAGCCGCGCCAGCGGTAGTCCTCGCTCGTTGCGGGAAACCGCCCCGTGAACCCGGGGCGAACGTCTGTTCGGTGCTCTAGACTCGAGCTGCGTGGCTCAGATCGTCGTCTCGGGCGCCCGGGAGCACAACCTCAAGGACATCGACGTCGCGATTCCGCGCGACTCGCTGACCGTCATCACCGGCCTCTCGGGCTCGGGGAAGTCCTCGCTGGCCTTCGACACGATCTATGCCGAGGGTCAGCGTCGGTACGTCGAATCGCTGTCGTCCTACGCCCGCCAGTTCCTCGGGCAGATGGACAAGCCCGACGTCGATTCGATCGAGGGTCTGTCACCGGCGATCTCCATCGACCAGAAGACGACGTCGCGCAACCCCCGCTCGACGGTCGGCACGGTCACCGAGATCTATGACTACCTGCGCCTGCTGTGGGCGCG
>CAZZYU010000226.1:0-2479 GCA_964658375.1 uncultured Acetobacteraceae bacterium
GCGCGGTCGCCACCAAGGCGGCGGCCGGTCTGGCCGCGGCCGCGATCGTGACCGCCGGCGCCGTCGAGGTCGACCATCACCAGACCGTGCGCCAGCCGGCCGCGCCGGTGGCCGCGCTGCCCGCACCCGCGGCGTCGGCGATCGCCCCCACCCAGTCCTACGCGGAGCGGCCCTCGACGGTGGCCAGCGACACCCGGCACGTGGCCCGTCACACCTCGGACGTGACCGCCACGACGACCACCACGACGCCGGTGGTGACGACGCCGGCCACCGCGACGTCCACCACACCGACGACGGCGGCGACGACGACCGACACGACGCCGGCCACGAGCCCCGGCCGAGTCCAGACCCAGACCGACCCGACCGTGCTGCCGCCGACCGCGACCGCACCGCCGGTGGTGACCCCGACGACGACCGAGCCCGAGCCGGTGACCACCACCCCGGTCCAGACCGCGCCGACGGTGACCCAGACGGCTCCCGCGGACGCGACGACGGCCCCGGTCACGACCGCGTCGCCGGCGCCGACCGCGACAACGACGCCGGCGGCCGCCACCTCGACGCCGCTGACCACGCCGACGACGTCCATCGTCACCACGCCGGGAACGTCGACCACTCCGACGACCTCCATCGTCACCACGCCGACGACGCCGACGAACTCGACGACCGGCACGACGTCGACGACGTCGACCAGCGCGACGCCGCCGGCGATCATCACGGCGCCGCCGGCCCTCCCGGACCCGCTGCCTCAGCCCTGACCGGCCGGTGATCGACTTCGATCACTTCCTGGAGGTCGACATCCGGATCGGCCGGGTGATCGCGGTCGACGACTTTCCGCAGGCGCGCCGACCGGCGTGGAAGCTGACGATCGACTTCGGGCCTGAGATCGGGATCAAGCGCTCCTCGGCCCAGATCACCCACTACTCGCGCGACGAGCTGCAGGACTCGCTCGTCACCGCGGTCGTCAACTTCCCACCCCGGCAGATCGGGCCGTTCCAATCCGAAGTGCTCGTGCTCGGGGCGCTGGATGACGAGCGCGGCGTGGTGCTGCTGCGCCCCGACCGCGGCGCCGAGCCCGGCTCGCGGATCGGCTGAGTACGGCCCGCGGGGGCGGTCCGTCATCGTGTGGCGCGATGCGGATCGCGCTCGTCACCACCTATCTGAGCGACTACCGGCTGCCGCTGTATCGGCGACTGGCGGCCCGCCACGGTGTGGAGGTGCTCTGCTACGGGCGCGGCGCGCGGTACGTGCCGCCGTGGTTTGCCGATCTCGACGCCCAGCTGGCCGCCGCCGACTTCCCGGCCCGGCGCCTGAGCGGTGGCGCGCGCGAGGCGTTGGCGCTCGGCCGCGACTTCGACGGGGTGATCGCGCCGTTTGCCGGCGGCACGATGCTGCCCGCCGCCTACGCCGGCGCTCGACGGTTCGGTCGGCCGTTCGTGCTGTGGGCGTCGGTCTGGCGCCAACCGCGCTCGCTGACCCACGCGCTCGCCCTGCCGGTCACCCGCCACATCTATCGGGATGCCGACGCGGTGATCGCCTACGGGGAGCACGTGCGCCGGTTCGTCGCCGAGATCCGCGGCCGCGACGACGACGTGTTCGTCGCCCCCCAGGCGGTCGAGCCCGAGCTGTTCGCGCGAGCGGTCGGCGACGATGAGGTGCGCGCCTTCCGGGAGCGCTTCGGGCTGGGCGCGGGGCCGCTGGTGCTCTACACCGGCCGCCTGGATCACACCAAGGGCATCGAGGTCCTCGCGGAGGCGTGGCCGCGGGTCTCGGGGGGAGCAGGCGCGGGCGTGAGCGCCGGGGCGGGCGCGGCATCGGGCGTCGGTGCGGGTGCGACGCTCGTGCTCGTCGGCGACGGCGAGCTGCGGGGCCTCGCCGACCGGGTGCCGGGAGCGCGAGCGCTCGGGCCGCTGCCCCGCGCCGAGCTGGCGGTCGCCTACGCCGCCGCGCAGCTGACCGTCGTGCCCTCGGTCCCCACCCCCCGCTTCACCGAGCCGTGGGGACTGGTCGTCAACGAGGCGATGTCCCAGGCGCGGCCGGTGGTCGCCACCACCGCCGTCGGCGCGGCCGCCGGCGGCCTGGTCCGTGACGGCGAGACGGGGTTGGTGGTCGCCCCGGGCGATCCCGCAGCCCTGGCGTCCGCGGTCGACCGGCTGCTCGCCGACCCCGCGCTGCGGGCCCGGCTGGGCGAGGCGGGCCGCGCCGAGATCGCGGGCGCATACACCTACGACGCGATGGCCGCCGGCGTCGCCCGGGCGCTCGCCGCCGCCGGCCTGGGCTGACGGTTCCACGTCGGCCGCCGAAGGGCGGGAACATTCGGCGTGCGCATCTCGCCCCCACAGACGCACCCGTCACTCGGGCCCGCCCAGAGGGACAAATCACCCACCTGTTGTGCGGAGCGGTGATGCGACCTGCAGTTGTGCCCGTCTCGGCCGAGACCCCCGGCCGCAGACGACGTCGGAGACGCGGGCACAGCCACGCG
>CAZZYU010000227.1:0-2476 GCA_964658375.1 uncultured Acetobacteraceae bacterium
CCGGCGGCGGCCCGGCCGGCGGCGGCGCGGATGCGCTGATGCCGCTCGACGACGCCGCGGTCTGGCTGTGCGACGCGCTTGCCCGACAGGCGCCAGGCGTCCTGGTCGCCGGGCCGACAGGGTCGGGTGCCGCGCTCGCGCTGGACAAGCGTGAGCAGCTCGCCGCCGCGCGCGCGGCCGGCCTCGCCGTCCCCCCGACCGAGATCGTGGAGAGCCTCGCCCAGCTGCGGGCGCTCACGGAGCTGCCGCTCGCGCTCAAGCCCGCACTCGCCGCGCGCCGGGACGCCGGGCGCCTGCGGCGCGGCAGCGGCTGGATGTGCGGCACCCGTCCTGAGCTGGAGGCGGCGGGCCGCGCCTGGAACGAGTCCGAGCCGCTGCTCGCGCAGCCGCTCATCGCCGGCGTCGGCGAGGGCCTGTTCGGACTCGCCGGGCCCGACGGAATCCGCGCCCTCAGCGCCCACCGCCGGGTGAGGATGGCCAACCCGCAGGGATCGGGCTCAAGCGCATGCCGATCGATCGCGGTCGACCCCGCGCTCGCCGCCGGCGCCCAGCGGATGCTCGGCGCGATCGGCTGGCGCGGCCTGTTCATGCTCGAGTTCCTCCGCGACGCCGACGGCGTCCCCTGGTTCATGGAGCTCAACGGGCGAACGTGGGGCTCGATGGCGCTCGCCCGCCGCCAGGGGCTGGAGTACCCCGCGTGGGCACTCGCGCAGCTCGCCGTCCCCGGACACGAGCCTGCCGCGGGCGCGGGCGCGGGCACGGGCGCGGGCGCGGGCTCGGGTGCGACCGCGGGCCGCGAGGGTCTCGTCTGCCGCCACCTCGGCCGCGAGCTCATTCACCTGCTGACGGTCATGCGCGGCCCGCGCTCGGTGGCGCTCACCGAATGGCCGTCGCGGCGCCGGGCGCTCTCGGAGGTGCTGCGCGTCCGCCGCGGCGAGCAGTGGTACAACTGGCGCGCCGGCGAGCGGCGAGTGTTCATGGTCGACACCGCGCAGACGGTTCTCGCCCCGCTGCGCAGACGGTCATGAGAACCGTTCGGGTCGCCGCCCATGTCCACTCGGACTGGTCCTACGACGGAACCTTCCCGCTGGCGCGCATCGCCGCTGAGTTCGGCCGACGCGGCTACGACGCGGTGCTGCTCGCCGAGCACGACCGGACCTTCGACGCGGCCCGTTGCGCCGCGCACCGGGTCGCCTGTGCGCGTGCGAGCCTGCCCGGCACGGTGCTCATCCCGGGGGTCGAGTACAGCGATCCCGGCAACGCCGTCCATGTGCCGGTGTGGGGCGTGGAGCGGTTCCTCGGCGCCGGGCGGCCGACTGCGGAGCTGCTCACCGACGTGCGGCGGCACGACGGCGTCGCCGTGCTGGCCCATCCCGGTCGCCGGGGCGCGCTCGCCAATCTTGACCACGCCTGCCTGGAGTGGCTGTACGGGATTGAGCTGTGGAACCGCAAATACGACGGGATCGCGCCCAACCGAGCCGCCGCCGCGGTCCTCGCCTCCCACCCGGCGCTGACCGCTTTCGTCTCCCTCGATTTCCATACGGCCCGCCAGTTTCACCCGCTGGCCATGGAGCTCGAGCTCGACGGCCCGGTCACCGAGACGACCGTCCTCGCCGCACTACGCGATCGTCGGGCCCGGCCGACCGCCTTTGGCCGTGACGCCCACGCGCTGGCGCACGGAGCTGCCGGGTCGGCGGTCCGCGGCCTCGAGCGCGGCCGCCGTCGGGTGGCCCCGCTCGCGCGCGCCGTGCGAGACCGCCGTCCGGCCGCGCGGACCTGACCTCCGCGCGAGACGGCCGTCCGGACGCGCGGGCCTGATCGGCGGCGCGCTGCGGCGCCCGCCGGGCCTCGGCGGTCCCGGTGACTACCCGTCGCCCAGCTCGTCTGCGTCCGCGGGCGCGGGTGGGATCGGAGGAACCGTGCGACGGGGCTTGCCCTCGACGCTCAATCCCAGGTCACGGAACAGGAACACGAGCAGCAGCACCAGCCCGACCCCGACGAGCACGGTGGCCAGCGCCCCGCCGATCGTCCCGGTGGAGACCGCCGCGCAGATGAAGCCGACGATGATCAGCGCGCTCGGGGCGCCGTATCGGACTCGGCGGCTCACCCGTCCATCGTGTCACGTCGCACGTGGTGAGCGCGATGGTGGGCATCAAACGTGACCGTCGCGCACGTTTGATGCCCAGGTCTCGCGTCACGCCGGCGGCCGGAGCCGCGGGCGCTTACTCCTCGGAGTCCGAGGGGCGGGCGGGTTCGGCGTCGCTGCCGGGCAGGTCGAGATCGGCGAGCTCCTCGGCGAAGCCCAGTGACGACCCGTTACCGATGTTCTCCAGGTCGGAGAGATCGGGCTCGATGCCGCCGCCGAAGCCCGACAGCGCCTCACCGTCGGTGAGGCCGAGCTCTGCCGCCAGGTCCTCGTGATCGAGCAGACCGACCTCGTCGATGCCGCGGGGCAGCGGCTCCGACGGCTCGATCT
>CAZZYU010000228.1:0-2467 GCA_964658375.1 uncultured Acetobacteraceae bacterium
TTCGGGCTCGGCGGTCTCGACGGCCGATTCAGGCTCGGTGATCTCGGCGGAGAAGACGTCCTCGGAGAGTCCGAGCTCGGGCACGTCATCGAGCGTGTCGGTCTCCGTCGCGGGCTCGATCGGGCGCACCGGCAGCACCTGACCCTCGACGCGCTTGATCGACAGCGACAGGCGCCGGCGCTCGGAATCGATCTCCAGGATCTTCACGCGCACGGGGTCGCCCGGCTGGATGATCTCCCGTGGGTTCTCGACGTGATGCTGCGCGAGCTCGGAGATGTGGACCAGGCCCTCGACGCCGTCGAGGATCTCCACGAACGCGCCGAAGGTGACGACCTTGGTGA
This sequence comes from uncultured Acetobacteraceae bacterium, assembly GCA_964658375.1. Classification (GTDB taxonomy): domain Bacteria; phylum Actinomycetota; class Thermoleophilia; order Solirubrobacterales; family Solirubrobacteraceae; genus Palsa-465. Next base: position 342 of record CAZZYU010000228.1, read on the forward strand.
CGTTGCCCTCCAGCTCGTCGCCGATGCTGTAGGTGTCGACCACGCGCTGCCACGGATCTTCCTGGGTCTGCTTGAGGCCCAGTGAGATGCGCTGGCGCTGGCGATCGATGTCCAGGACCTTGACGCTCACCGTGTCACCGATCGACAGGATCTCGGAGGGGTGGTTGACGTGGGACCACGACAGCTCGGAGATGTGGATCAGGCCATCGATGCCGTCGAGGTCGACGAACGCCCCGAAGTCGACGATGTTGGAGATCGTGCCCTCGACGACCAGGCCGGGCTGCAGGCGGTCGAGGATCCGCTCGCGGTCCTCCTTGCGCTGCTCCTCCAGCACCGCACGGCGCGACAGCACCACGTTGTTGCGGCTGCGGTTGAGCTCGATGACCTTGCACTCGATCGTGGTGCCCATGTACTCGTCGAGGTTCGGCACCCGGCGGATGTCGACCAGTGACGCGGGCAGGAAGCCGCGCACGCCGAGGTCGATGATCAGGCCGCCCTTGACGACCTCGATGACGGCGCCCTCGACCGGCTCACCGGACTCGGCGGCGGCCTCGATGCGGCGCCAGGCCTTCTCGAAGCGGGCGCGCTTCTTGGAGAGGATCAGCCGGCCGTCCTGGTCCTCCTTGGTGAGGACCAGCGCGTCGACCTCTTCGCCGAGCGACACCTCGTCGGCGGGATCCACCGACTTGCGGATCGACAGCTCTCCGACGGGAATGACGCCCTCGGACTTGTAGCCGATGTCGACCAGGACCTCGTCGTTGTCGATCCGGACGACATGGCCGGTGACGACGTCTCCCTCGGTGAAGGGATGCAGTGTCGCGTCGTAGTTGGGGACGATCCGCCCGTCGATCTCCAGCAGCAGGCCGTCGGAGCCCTCCACGACCTTCGCGTTCGGGATCTCGGTGGGTGGGGTCAGGGTTGCAGTTGATGACATGAGTCCCCGGAGGATAGCCGTCCCGGGCCGGCTGGTGGGGGTCCACCGCGTGGCCTGAGACCTATCATCGTCGGTCGATGCCACACCGGGCCACCAAGCGCGGGGACGAGCGCACACCCCTGGACCGCGACTGCGACGTGCTCATCTGCGGAGCGAGCTTCGCCGGGTTGGCGATCGCCCGCGAGCTGGCCGGCTGTGGCGCCGATGTGCTGATGATCGATCGCTACGAGATCGGCGAGCGCCAGACCTCGGCGTGCGGGATCCCGACCGGCTGGCTGGAGGCGCTGGCGGTCACCGAGTCACTGCAGCAGACCTTCGACGAGCTCGTCATCCACACCCCCCACGTGACCGTCCGCTACGACCTCCCGTGGACGTTCTCCACCTTCGACTATCGGATGCTGTGCGGATTGCTCGCCGACCAGGGCAGCTTCGAGTTCGACACCGCGACGGTGAGCGAGCGCCGGGGTGACACGGTCCTCACCGACCGGGGCGAGATCCGGGCGCCGTTGATCGTCGACGCGCTCGGCTGGCGGCGGGTGCTCGCCGACGGCGACAACGTGCAGCCGCCCGACGCCCTGCTCTCCCGCGGTCTGGAGGTCCATCCGGCGGGCCGCAGCGCCGATCTTGAGATCTGGATCGACCGCTCCTACGTGCCTGCGGGCTACGGCTGGTCGTTCCCCGCCGACGGGGAGGTCCGCGTCGGCGTCGGCTCGTTTGATCCGCGGTTTCACGTCAAGCAGCCGACGGTCCGCCTGGCCGACGATCTCGGCGTCGACACCGTCGGCTACCAGGGCAACTGGATCCCGCATGCGCTACGACCCGCGACCGAGGACGGGATCTTCTTCTCCGGCGATTCGGCCGGTCACTGCTTCCCGTTGACCGCGGAGGGCATCCGTCCGGCGCTGTACTTCGGCATCGCCTGCGGCCGCGAGCTTCGGCGCGTCATCGAGGGCACGCAGACGCGCGCCCAGGCGCTGGCCCGGTATCACCAGTTCTCCGCCGACCACGCGGGCCCGTTTCGCTGGATGCTGCGCGTCCAGCGGCTGATCCCCCGCGTCGCGCCGCGGCTGCTGGCTCCCGCCGTGCAGGCGATGAGCGCCAAGCGGTTCGTCGACTGGTCGTTCAACCACTACCTCGATGTCGCCCATCCGGCCTACGCGGCCGGGCAGCGGTCCTACGTCACCGCTTAACC
>CAZZYU010000229.1:0-2448 GCA_964658375.1 uncultured Acetobacteraceae bacterium
GGCCGGTAGCCGGTGAAGAACGGCGTGTGACGGCCGCCCTCCTCCTTCTTGAGGATGTAGACCTCGGCCTTGTACTTCGTGTGCGGCGTGATCGAACCCGGCTTGCACAGCACCTGGCCGCGCTCGATGTCCTCGCGCTTGGTGCCGCGCAGCAGACAGCCGGCGTTGTCGCCCGCCTGACCCTGGTCGAGGTTCTTCTTGAACATCTCGACGCCGGTGACGACGGTCGTGACGGTCGGCTTGATGCCGACGATCTCGACGGTCTCGCCGACCTTGACCACGCCCGACTCGATCCTGCCGGTGGCGACCGTGCCGCGGCCGGTGATCGAGAAGACGTCCTCGACCGGCATCAGGAACGGCTTGTCCAGGTCACGCACGGGCTCGGGGATGTAGGTGTCCAGGGCCTCGGCGAGCTCGAGGATCTTCGCCTCGTACTCGGCGTCGCCCTCGAGCGCCTTCAGCGCCGAGCCGGTGACGAACGGGATGTCGTCGCCCGGGAACTCGTACTCGGACAGCAGCTCGCGGATCTCGACCTCGACGAGCTCGAGGAGCTCGGGATCGTCGACCATGTCGGCCTTGTTGAGGAACACGACGATGTAGGGCACGCCGACCTGACGGGCGAGCAGGATGTGCTCACGGGTCTGGGGCATCGCGCCATCCGCCGCGGAGACGACGAGGATCGCCCCGTCCATCTGGGCCGCGCCGGTGATCATGTTCTTGACGTAGTCGGCGTGACCGGGGCAGTCCACGTGCGCGTAGTGACGGTTGGCCGTCTCGTACTCGACGTGCGAGGTCGCGATCGTGATGCCGCGAGCCTTCTCCTCCGGGGCGTTGTCAATCGAGTCAAACGACCGCACCTCGGTGCCGTCGCCGAACTTGTCGTGGAGCACCTTGGTGATGGCCGCGGTCAGGGTCGTCTTGCCATGGTCGATGTGACCGATGGTGCCGACGTTCACGTGCGGTTTATCCCGCTCAAAATTGGCCTTCGCCACTGTGGCTTGCTCCTTCTCAATTCAGTGTTTTCAGTTCGCCGCAGACGGCGAACCCATTCAGGGTAAAGGTTTCCGTCCGGCGCTGCTGCTAAGCCAACGCGCCGTGATCCTGCGGGCCGCTAGGCGGCCTTCTGCTCGTCGCCGCCGAGCTTGTCAGCGATGTTAGGAGGCACTTCCTCGTACCGATCGAACTGCATCGTGTACGTCGCCCGGCCCTGGGTGTTGGACCGCACGTCGGTGGCATATCCGAACATCTCCGACAGCGGCACATGCGCGGACACGACCTGCGCGTTGCCGCGCTGCTCCATGCCGTTGACCTGGCCGCGCCGGCGGTTCAGATCGCCGATCACGTCGCCCATGAACTCCTCGGGGGTGACGACCTCGACGGCGAACACCGGCTCCAGCAACACCGGCTTGGCGCGCTGCAGGGCGGCCTTGGCGGCGAGTCCCCCGGCGACCCGGAAGGCGATCTCCGAGGAGTCGGTGTCGTGGTACTTGCCGTCGGTGAGGGTGACGCGGACGTCGACGACGGGGAAGCCCATCCGCGGGCCGTTGTCCATCGCGTCCTCCACGCCCTTCTCGACCGCGGGGATGTACTCGGTGGGAACCGAGCCGCCCTTGATCTTGTTGACGAACTCAAAGCCCTCGCCAGGCGCCGGCTCGATGTCGATGTAGACGATCCCGTACTGGCCCGAGCCGCCGGTCTGGCGCACGAAGCGGCCCTCGACCTTCTGGGCGGTTCCCCGGATCGTCTCGCGGTAGGAGACCTGGGGACGGCCGACGTTGGCCTCGACCTTGAACTCGCGCTTCATGCGGTCGACGAGGATCTCCAGGTGCAGCTCGCCCATCCCGGAGATCTCGGTCTGACCGGTCTCCTCGTTGGTCTGCACCTGGAAGGTGGGGTCCTCCTCGGCCAGGCGGCCGAGCGCGACCGACATCTTCTCCTGGTCGGCCTTGGTCTTGGGCTCGACGGCCACCTTGATGACCGGCTCGGGGAAGGTGATGTTCTCCAGCTCGATCGGCTTGTCGACGGCGCACAGCGTGTCGCCGGTCTTGACCTGCTTGATGCCGACGCCGGCCGCGATATCGCCGGAGTAGACCGCCTCGACCTCCTCGCGATCGTTGGCGTGCATCATCAGGATGCGCCCGACGCGCTCGGTCTTGCCGGTCGTGGCGTTGAGCACGCGACCGCCCGCCTCCAGCGTGCCGGAGTAGACGCGGAAGTAGGTGAGCTTGCCGACGAAGGGGTCGGCCATGATCTTGAACGCCAGCGCCGCGAACGGCTCCTCGTCAGAGGCATGACGGACCGCGTGGGCGCTCTCGGCGTCCGCGCCCTTCTCGGGCTCCAGTCCCTCGACGGGGGGCACGTCGAGCGGGCTGGGCAGGTAGTCGATGACCGCATCCAGCAGCGGCTGCACGCCCTTGTTCTTGAAGCTGGAGCCGCACAGCACCGGGG
>CAZZYU010000230.1:0-2431 GCA_964658375.1 uncultured Acetobacteraceae bacterium
CGACCGCCCATTGCCCGTCCAGTACCTCGCCTATGTGGCCGACCTGGCGCGCTTCGACCTGGGGGAATCGCTGGTGCAGCGGGCGCCGGTGTCGCTCATCCTGGGCGCACGCATTCCCTACACGCTGGCGCTGGCGGGCGGTGCCTTGGCGGTGGCGTTGCTGGTCGGCATTCCCGCCGGCATTGCAATGGCCGTATGGCGCGGCGGCATCGTCGAGCAGCCGCGCCAACGCCCGCGCACCCGCGCCGGTCAGGCGGATCGCGCGCGGCGGATCGCCGCCCACGATCGCCCGGCCCCCGTCCAGCAGCCGCGCCGAGCGGTCCAGGACGATCGAGTCGATCACACGGCGAGCCCGCCGTCGACGGGGATCAGCGCGCCGGTCACGCCTCCCGCGCCCTCCCCGACCAGCCAGACGAGCATCGCCGCGACCTCATCGGAGTCCAGTAGCCGCTCGATCGGCTGCTGGCCGGCGAAGGCGGCGGCGCCGGGCAGACCGTAGAGGCGCGCGCTCTCGGCGAGGATCGGCGTGTCGGTCGAGCCGGGCGCCACCGCGTTGGCGGTCACCCCGGTCCCCCGCAGCTCGACGGCGAGCGCGTGGACGAGCCCGACGACGCCGGCCTTGGCCGCGCAGTAGGCGGCGAGCATCGGCAGGCCGCGGGTGGCCGCCGCCGACGCGACGGCGACGAACCGGCCGCTGCGGGGTTCGGGCCGGCGCAGCAGCGCGGGAATGCCGACCCGGGCCGCGTTCATCACCCCGCCGAGGTCGACGTCGAGCACCGCCTGCTCCTGCTCGCGCGCCAGCTCCCAGGCCGGGACCCCGCCCGCGATCACCCCGGCGGCGGCGATCACCGCATCCAGGCCACCGAAGCGATCCTCGGCCGCCTGCACCGCCCGGCGCATGGCGTCGACGTCGGTGACGTCGGCGGCGATCGCGATCGCGTCACGCGCGCCGCCGGCGACCGCCTCCAGCTGGGTGGCGCTGGCCAGCGGGTAGGGCAGCCGCGGATCGTCGGCGGCACGGTCGATGGCGGCGATCGACCATCCCTCGGCGTCCAGGCGGGCGACGGTCGCGGCGCCGATCCCCCGGGCGGCACCGGTGACCAGCGCGACGCGGCTCACAGCCACCCCGCCCCGTCAGGCGACCAGCGGGCGACGGCGTCGGCCATCGCCTCCCCGGCGTCGCGCAGCAGGCGCCGGCCCTCGTCGGCGCTCGCCCCCGCCGGATCGCCGAGCACGCCGTTGCGACTGACCGCCGCCACGCCGCCGCGCGCGAGCGCAGGCATCAGCTGGGCCAGCGGCGCGCGGTTGCCGGCGGCCGACCGGCGCAGGCGCACCTCGTCGGGCGCGAGCGCCAGCATCACCGAGGTCTCGATACGTCCCGCGTGAGCGTCGCCCGCCCATACGGCGGCCGGCGACCAGGCGGCGACATCGCGTCCCTCTCCGCGCAGGCGGCCGACGGCGCGGGTCAACGGCATCGCGTTGCCGCCGTGGGCGCACAGCAGGAGCACCCGGTCAAATGTCTCGGTCGCCGAGCGCACGAGCTCGACGAGCACCGCCTCCAGCGCCTCGCCCCCGATCGACACGGTCCCCGCGAAGGACTGATGCTCTCCGCTCGATCCATAGGCCAGCGGCGGGGCGCAGATGAGGCCGGGTGCGCGGTCGGCCAGCGCGTCGGCCAGGCCGATCGCGATCACGGTGTCGGTGCCCAGCGGGAGGTGGGGTCCGTGCTGCTCGGTGGCGCCCAGGGGCACGAGGAGCAGCTGCTCGCCATCGCGCAGGTCCGGCGAGGCGAGCGCCGCCAGCCGGCTCACGCCGTCGTGGCCGATGCCGCGCCGAACACCCGCTCGAAGCCGTCGGGGATGACGATGTCCCCCGGCACGAGGTCGTGCACCGAGCCCTTGCCCAGGCCGGTCAGCGCCGAGTCGATCCCGCCGCGCATGATGTCGAGCACGTTCTCCACTCCGGCCTGGCCGGCGGCGGCCAGGCCCCACAGGTAGGCGCGGCCGATCATCACCGCGCGGGCGCCGAGCGCGACCGCCTTGACGACATCTCCGCCGCGGCGCACGCCGCCGTCGAGGACGACCTCGATCTCATCGCCGACCGCCCGCGCGATCGCCGGCAGCACGCGGATCGTCGCCGGCGTCCCGTCGAGGTTGTTGCCGCCGTGGTTGGAGACCGACAGCGCACTCGCCCCCACCTCGACGGCGCGCCGCGCGTCGTCGACGCGGGTCACGCCCTTGAGCATGAACGGACCGCCCCAGGCCTCGCGCAGCCATGCGACGTCCTCCCAGGTGGGCGGCGGGGTGGCCATCCACTGGCCGTAGGCGCCGAAGAACGTCGGCCCCGTCTCGCCGCGGGGGACCATGTTGGGCGTCGTCAGGGTTGGAAGCCGGCCGGCGCGCGCGAAGCCCCACAGCCATGCCGGGTGCGC
>CAZZYU010000231.1:0-2425 GCA_964658375.1 uncultured Acetobacteraceae bacterium
AGCGCGGCATCCCAGATGAAGTACTGGGGCTCGGTCTTCATCCGCTCGTAGTCGCTGATCATCGGCGAGAAGTGAATGACGATGTGATCGCGCGTGACCAGCCAATCGTGGATCATCGACGAGTACGGCGCGGCGAAGCGCTGCGTCCGGGTGATGTGTCCGTCGGGATCGATCTCGAACAGGACCACCTCCTCGTCGGGCCGGCCGCTGGAGTTGTAGGCGAACGCCAGCAGCTGTCCGGTGTCGGGATCGAGCTTGGGATGGGCGGTGAACGTGTGGCTGTCCAGCTCGCCGTGGAAATCCCACGGGCCGCGCGTCTCGAGCGTGACCGGATCAAGCTCGTAGGGCCGTGCGCCCTCCTTGAGCGCCAGCAGCCGGCCGCCATGCCAGACCAGGGCGGTGTTGGCGTTCCCGTCGTCGGCCTCGTCGGCGACGCTCGGGTCATAGAAGAAAGGGTTGCGATACGCGCTGAACAGTGCCCGCCGAGCCGCTCGCTCAAGCTGCCAGCGTCGGGTGCGGACATAGCGGCTGCGCAGGTCGGCGTGCCCGTCGCGGAACCGGATCATCGTCACCATGCCGTCGCCGTTGATGTAGATGTCATCCCCACGGCTCGGCGGGAACTGGTTGTCGGCCCCGATCCGGTAGAAGGCGCCGTCGAGCTCGGCCGGGATCGTGCCCTCGACCTCGAGCTCGAACACGTCAGCCTCCGCGCGCACGGGCGCGAAGAACCCGTCGAAGTGAATCGACCCAGGCCACTGCGCCGCCAGGATCGCCTGCTGGTCCGTTAGAGACATGTCAACACTCTCCTCAAATGTCGCACAGCCGCATCTGAAATTTTAGACTGCGGGCAGAGTAACAGACTTCGGCGCGCTTGGGGGGAATCGCGTGACGCCGGCGGGAGACCGCCGCAGTGAGCGGATCGCGCAAACCGCGGATGGCAGCCGCGGCGGGACATACCTGGGGTCCCATCCCACGACGATCGATGCGCCCCTCGATCGAGCCCGGTATGCGGGACCTTTCGCAGGTCGCACCTGACGACCGTCGGTGGACCCCTCACATGTGCCCGGCCGCAGCGAGAACGGCCTCAGCTCACGTCACGCCGCGGTCAGCACAACGCGCCGCGGTCAGCGCATTGCAGCGGGCCGCGCGCTCAGCGCAGCGCGCCGCCGGACGCCGCGAGCAGGTCTCCCCCGATCTCCCCCGCCGCCACGACCTCGGTCAGCGACGCCGCCCGGCTGAGCTGATGGGCGCCGTAGAAGTCGGCGTCGATGAGCCGGCGCTCAGGCTCGGCCCCGACCGCAGCGGGATCGGCGAGCGCCGCGGTCACGAGCCGGGCGTGCATCCACCCGCCCGCGACGGCGCCCAGCTGCATCAGGTAGGGCACCGCGACGGCGAGCGTGTCGCGCGGGCTGTCGCGTCGCTGCAGCAGGGCCGCGGTGCTCTCCCGCGCGCCGTCCACCGCGGCCTCGAGCCGGTCGGCGAGCCGCGCCGCCACGGGGTCGTCACCCGGGAGCAGCGCGGCTGACTCCGCGATCAGGTCAAGCACGTCCCCGGCAACCGCTCCGCGGTCGCGCAGGAGCTTGCGGGCGACGAGGTCGTTCGCGTGAGCGGCGGTCGTGCCCTCATAGATCGGAGCGATGCGCGCGTCTCGGTAGTGCTGCGCGACGCCGGTGTCCTCGATGAAGCCCATGCCGCCGTGCACCTGCACGGCGTCGGAGGTGATCTGGACGCAGGTCTCGGTGCACCAGCCCTTGGCGATCGGCACGAAGAACTCCGCGAGGGCGAGCTCTGATGCGAAGCCGGCCATCTCACCGCGATCGAGCCAGGTGCTGACCTGCAGACAGAGCGCGCGCATCGCCGAGATCGTGCTGCGCATCGAGAGCAGCAGGCGGCGGACGTCGGGGTGCTCGGCGATCGGCGTCGGGGTGGGACGTTGGACGACCTTGCCCTGGATCCGCGTTCCGGCGTAGGCGAGCGCCTTCTGGTAGGCCCGGTCGGCGATCCCGACCGCCTGGACGCCGATCCCGAGTCGCTCGGCGTTCATCATCACGAACATCCCCTCAAGGCCGCGGTGCAGCTCGCCGAGCAGGTAGCCGGTCGCGTTCGCGTAGTCAAGGACACAGGTCGGACTGGCGCGGATCCCGAGCTTGTGCTCCAGCGACACGGTCTCGATCGCGTTGCGGTCCCCGAGCTCGCCGGTCTCGGACACGAGGAACTTCGGGACGAGGAAGAGCGACAGGCCGGCGAGGCCGGCGGGCGCGTCCGGGGTCCGGGCGAGCACGAGGTGGACGATGTTCTCGGCCAGATCGTGGTCGCCCCAGCTGATGAAGATCTTCTGTCCGCTGACCGCCCAGGTCCCGTCCGCCTGATCCCGGGCGATCGTCCGGATCGCCGACAGGTCGGTGCCGGCCTGCGGCTCGGTCAG
>CAZZYU010000232.1:0-2393 GCA_964658375.1 uncultured Acetobacteraceae bacterium
GGGCGTGGCGCAGCCTGGTAGCGCGCACCGTTCGGGTCGGTGAGGTCCCCGGTTCAAATCCGGGCGCCCCGATATCTCAAAGCCCCCGTCGATCAACACGGGGGCTTTCAGCTTTTCGGAGGGCTGAACCAACCTTTTCGCGCGCCGGGCGTTCTAATAGGCAAGCCCGAAAGGTTCTCTCTTCCCCGAGTCACGACCTTCTGTCGCATGGGCGCCGCTCTGCGGGGGCGCGCGGAGCACACACGTAACCGGGCAAACGCGGGGTCTGCCGCCACGGCAGACCCCGCAGCCCGATCATCTCAGTGCGACATTTGGGGTCCTGGGGCCACCAAATATCGCAATGGTGGCGCGGGGCGCGCCTCGTTGCGTCGCAGAGGGCCGAACCTCTGCGGTCGACCGGAGCTAGAGGTGGCTGCCGGTGTTACGGAACAGGGAGGTGATGCTGCTGCCCAGGAACACGGCGGCGGCCACCACGATGATCGCGATGACGCCGATCAGGATTCCGTATTCCGCCATCGTCTGTCCGCGCTCGCAGCTCAGACGGGTGATGACGTAACCGGCGGTCTGCAGCTGGCGCCGGAGGGCGTCCAGAAAAGGTCGCATGCCACCTTTTCGGCATCGCAGCCGCCCGGCTTGACATTCGGCACCCCGAGAATCGACACCGACCTTATCTCCCAAGGCCCACCACCTGCTTAACGACGAAGCTCCCGGTCAGTGACCGGGAGCTTCGAGGGGAGGATGATGGAGAGGAGCTGGATGGGGGGCCAGCTGAGGTCTGTATCGGCAGGTCCGGCTCCGGGCTTTAGCCTGTGCGGGCGTGAACCGGATCGAGCTGCCCGCGCACGGCATCGTGGGGATCCGCGCCGACAATCCCGGTCCGCTGTCACTGGACGGGACCAACTCGTGGATCGTCGGCTCGGGGCCCGCGTGGCTCGTCGACCCGGGCCCCGCACTCGCCGGCCATCTCGACGCGCTCGCCGACGAGCTGCAGCGTCGCGGCGGCCTCGGCGGGGTGGTGCTGACCCACGATCATCTCGACCATGCCGAGGCGGTCCCGGCGATCCGGGAGCGTTTCCCGGCGGCGCCTCTCGCTGCCGCTCGTGGCCCGGTCGACGTCGTTCTCGGGGATGGCGATCGCTTCGGGCTCCTGACGGCGCTCGCCACGCCCGGCCACGCGCCTGACCACCTCACCTACCTCACCGGCCGGGTGGCGCTGACCGGCGATGCGGTGCTGGGCGAGGGCAGCGTGTTCATCGCTCCTGACCCGGGCGCGCTCGTCGGCTACCTGGAGGGCCTGCGCCGGCTGCGCGCGCACGAGCCGCAGCTGCTGCTGCCCGGCCACGGCCCCGTCGTGGCCGATCCCGCGGCCAGGATCGACGAATACATCGCGCACCGCCTGGATCGTGAGCGCCGGCTGACCGAAGCGCTGGACGGCGGCGCGCGGACCGTCGATGAGCTGCTCGACGCGGCCTGGAGCGAGGTCCCGGCTCAGCTGCGGCTTGCCGCCGCGGTGACGCTCGCCGCCCATCTGGACAAGCTCGGCGGCGAGGGCCGGCTGCCCGCGGGCGTTCAGCGCCCGGAGCTGCCCGGGCTCACTGGACCGTCGACGAGTCCGCGGCGCCCGCGCGCTTGACGATCCGCTTCGTCTTGGCGCGGACCTTCTCCGACGCGCCGCCTGAGCCGGTTCCGGTCGAGGCCGGGGTCACCGTCGGCGCGATCCCGGTCGCGCCGCCGGAGGCGGTGGGGGAGGTCGTGGTGGCGGGCGTGGTCGTCGTCGGAGAGCCGGTGATCGGTGTCGGCGCGGTCGTCGTGACCGGAGTCGTGGTGACCGCGCCCGGCGCCGTGGTCGTGCCCGGGACGGTCGTCCCCGGCGTGGTGCTCGTCGGGTCGTTCCAGGTCGTGGGTTCGGTCGTCGTCCCCGGCGCCGTGCTCGTCGGATCGGTTGAGACCGGGGTGGTGGTGCCCGGCGCGGTCGTCGTGCCCGGCGTGGTCACCGTCGGATCGGTCGTCGTGCCGCGAATCGGGTAGCCGGCGTCATCGGGGTCACGCAGCTTGCTGAGACGCTGCGCCTCGGTGTTCTCGGCACGGATGCCGGCTGTCGCGAGGCGCCGCGCCGCCGCCTGCGTGCTCGGCGCCGACGGGGTCGCGGTCCTCACCGGGGCGGCCGCGACGTCGCCGGTCTGCGGGGCGGTCACCGCCGGCCGTGGCGCCGCCACGGGGGCCGCGGCGACGCGGGTGACGTGGTGGCGGTGCGCGTGATGGGAGCCCGGGGAGGCGACCTCGCTCTTGATCCCGATCGCGCCACCGGCGGCGACCACCGTGGCGGCGATGATCGTGACGACGTGGCCCGCGCCGGCCGCTGCCAGCGCGCTTCCGCCGGCCACCGCTCCGCC
>CAZZYU010000233.1:0-2388 GCA_964658375.1 uncultured Acetobacteraceae bacterium
TCGCCGGCGCGCAGCAGCCGCTCGCGGAGCTCGTGCTCGAGCTCGGGCGAGGGATCAAAGCCCTGGATCTCGGGCAGGGAGCCGAGCTCGTCGAGGCCGAACAGCTTGAGGAAGAGCTCGGTCGTCCGATACATCACCGCGCCGAACGGCGACCGGCCGGCCTCCTCGATCAGGCCCCGCTCGAGCAGGGTGATCGCCGCCGACTCGGCGCTCACCCCGCGGATGCGGGCGATCTCCGGACGTGACACCGGCTGCAGGTAGGCGACGATCGCCAGCGTCTCGGCCTGGGCGGAGGTGAGCGGTGGCGTGCGGGGTCGCGCCAGCAGCCGCCGAGCGGCCCGCTCGGAGTCGGGATGGCTGGAGAGCACGTACCCGCCGGCCAGCTCGCGCAGGACGAGGCCGTGGCCCTGGCGCTCGTAATGGGCGCGCAGCTGCTCCAGGGCCGCGGTGACCTCGTCGACCTCGGCGTCGGTCGCGTCGGCGAGGGCGGGCGCGGTGACCGGATCGGCGCTGAGGAACAGCAGCGACTCGAGGATCCGCTCCAGCTCGTCGAGGCCCACGGTCGGTTCGGGCACGGCCACCAGGCTCATGCGATCAGGCGCCGCACCGGCGCGGCCGGGGTGACCGGGTTGGGCGGCGTGACACGGGTCGCCGGGGTCTCGGACGCGACCGTGGCCGGCCGCGTCGCGCTGATCGTGATCTCGGCGAACGGCTCGTCCTGCTCCCAGGTCGCCTCGCCCTGCTTGTAGAGCTCAAGCAGCGCATACAGCGTCACCGCCACCGTGACCCGGTCGCTGCGCGCGACGGCCTCGGAGAAGGTGAAGCGCCCGTGCGACAGCAGCGCCCGCAGATGCGCCAGACGCTCGGCGACGGTCACCCGCGCGGCGGTCATATGGCGCACGTCGACCGGCGGCGGAACCTGGAGCAGGTCCCCGATCGCGTTGGCCAGGCGCGCGGGGTCATAGACGGCACCCGCCTCCTCCAGCGGCGCCGTGCGCAGCCCCTGAGGCAGCGGCGCGCTGCGGAACCGGTAGCCCGTCTCGCGCTCCAGGCGCGTCGACAGGTACTCGGCGGCGGCGCGGTAGCGCTGGGCCGCCAGCAGCCGCGCGACGAGCTCCTCGGCGGCCTCCCCCGGGTCGAGCTCGAGCTCCTCGATCTCCTCGCCGGGCAACAGCAGCCGTGACTTGAGCTCCAGCAGCGCCGCGATCAGCACGAGGAACTCCGTGGCGGCCTCCAGGTCCAGCTCGCCGCGGCGCTCCAGGTGGTCGATGTAGGCGATCACGACCTCGGCGAGGTCGACCTCCATCAGGTCGACCTCCTCACGCAGAATGAGCGTCAGCAGCAGGTCAAACGGACCCGCGAAGACGTCGAGATCGAGATCGAGGTAGGTCAGGCTCACCGGCCCAACAGTATCCGCGGACCCGGACCGCTCGCCACCCCGCCGCGGGGCGATCAGTCATGAAGCGCGGTGGCGGTGCCGGCCGGCACCGGACGGAAACCCATCGCCTCGCGGACGTCGGCCAGCGTGTCGGCGGCGATCGACCGGGCGCGGTCGGCGCCGAGCGCCAGCACCCGCTCGAGCTCGGCCTCGTCGTCACGCAGCGCGGTGTAGCGCTCCCGTACGGGCGCCAGGTAGTCGATGACCGCCTCGGCGACCGCGGTCTTGAACGGGCCGTACTGCGAACCGTCGAACTCCGCCTCGATCGCCTCGGGTGAGACCCCGCGCACGACCGCGAGGATGTCGATCAGATTGCCGATCCCGGGCTTGTCGGGCCCGCGGCGGACCTCGGAGCCGGTGTCGGTGACCGCCGAGCGGAACTTCTTGGCGATCGCGTCGGGCTCGTCGGTGACGTACACGGTCCCCGCCGGCGTGCCTCCGGTCGTCGACATCTTGCGGTCAGGAGACTTCAGGTCCATGATCCGCGCGCCGACCTCGGGGATCCGCGCCTCGGGGACGACGAGCGTTTCGCCGAAGCGGCTGTTGAAGCGCTCGGCGATGCCGCGCATCAGCTCGACGTGCTGGCGCTGGTCCTCGCCGACGGGCACCTCGTGGGCGCGGTAGGCGAGCACGTCGGCGGCCATCAGCACCGGGTAGGTGAACAGCCCCGCCGAGGACAGCTCGCGCTGGCTGCCCGCCTTGTCCTTGAACTGGGTCATCCGGGTCAGCTCTCCGTAGCCGGTGACGCCCGACAGCAGCCAGCTCAGCTCGGGATGCTCGATCACGTCGGACTGCCGGAAGAAGATGCAGCGCTCGGTATCCAGGCCGGAGGCGAGCAGGATCGCCGCGGTGTCATAGACGTTGGCGCGCAGCCGCTCAGGCTCGTAGGGCACGGTCAGCGCGTGCAGGTCGACGACGCAGTAGATGCCCTCGCCCCGGTCCTGGCCGGC
>CAZZYU010000234.1:0-2381 GCA_964658375.1 uncultured Acetobacteraceae bacterium
CGCCAGCGCGGCGGCGATGCCCGAGCGGGCCAGCCCGACGACCAGGAACGGGCCGGGCGGCAGCGGCGGACGGCGACGGTCAGACACGATGCCCGCCCGTCCGTTTCAGCTGCGCACGCTCAGCTGGTAGACGACGAACCCGATCGCCCCGCAGGCGACGGCGACGATCCAGAAGCGCAGGATGATCTTGGTCTCCGACCACGCCTTGAGCTCGAAGTGGTGATGGATCGGCGCCATCAGGAAGACGCGCTTGCGAAACGTCTGAAACGAGAACACCTGGATGACGACCGACAGCACCTCGATGACGAAGATGCCGCCGAGCAGGATGAGCAGGAACTCGGTGCGGCTCATCACCGCCAATCCGGCGATCGCGCCGCCCAGGCCCAGGGAGCCGGTGTCGCCCATGAAGATCGAGGCGGGAAAGCTGTTGAACCACAGGAAGCCGACGCAGGACCCCACCAGGCAGGCGGCGAGCAGGGTCAGGCCGTGCTCGCCGGTCGAGATGAACGTGATCCCGATATAGGCGACCAGGGTGATTGCGGTGCAGCCGGCAGCCAGCCCGTCCAGACCGTCGGTGAAGTTGACCGCGGTCGTCGTGCCGGCGACGACCAGGTAGATGAAGACCACGAAGAACGGGCCGAAATTGATCGACACGTCGACGAAGCGCAGCGGAACCGAGGAGCTGATGTTCGCCTTCTGGGTGGCGATCCACCACAGCCCGACCGAGATCAGGATCGTGATCACCAACTTGCTGCGCGCGCGCAGTCCCAGCGAGCGGCGCCGGATGATCTTCGTGTAGTCGTCGGCGAAACCGAGCAGCGCGCAGGCGATCGCGACCACGAACACCCCCAGCGACGACCAGTCGCGCCGCGACAGGGCCAGGTAGGGCACGATGATCGCGGCGAAGATGATCACGCCGCCCATCGTCGGGGTGCCCGCCTTGGTCTTATGCCCCTCCGGTCCCTCCTCGCGGATGTTCTGGCCGAACTCACGCGCGCGTAGGAACTCGATGAAGCGAGGGCTGAGAAACAGGCACATGACCAGCGAGGCGGTGCCCGCGATCAGGATCGGGCCCGAGGCCGAGCCGGTCCTCATCGGGCGTCGACCGCGCGCGCCGCAGATGCAGCTTCGCGCAGGATCTCCCGCGCGACGGTGACGTCGTCGAACGCGATCGTGTGTCCGTCGGCGAACTCCTGGCCCTGCTCATGGCCCTTGCCCGCGATCACGACCACGTCGCCCGGCTCGGCGTCGCGCAGCGCGCGAGCAATCGCCGCTTGGCGGTCGACGTCGCTGACGACGTCGGGCCCGGACCCCTCGAGAATCTCGGCGATGATCGCCTCGGGATCCTCCGAGCGCGGGTTATCGGAGGTGACGACGACGTCATCGGCCAGCCGGCGGGCGATCTCCCCCATCTGCGGCCGCTTGCCGCGGTCGCGATCCCCTCCGCAGCCAAAGACGACGCGCAGTCGCCTGTCCGTGAGGCCCCGGGCGGCGCGCAGGACATTCTCCAGCGAGTCGGGCGTGTGCGCGTAGTCGACAAGCACCGCGAACGGCTGACCCTCGTCGACGGTCTCAAACCGGCCGGGCACCTGGCCGGCGGTGGCGATCGCCGCCACGCACGTGTCGGCGGGCACACCGAGCGCGCGCGCCGCGGCCAGCGCGCCGAGCACGTTGTAGACGTTGAACTCGCCGCGCAGCGGCGAGCGCAGCTCGAGGCGGCCGTCCGGCGTGTCGACGGTGAAGTGCGAGCCGTGCAGGCCCGTCTGCACGTCGTGCCCCCGATAGTCGGCGTCGGCGTGCAGCGCGAACGTCGTCGCCTCGGGCAGCTCGGCGGCCAGCCGGGCGCCGTAGGGGTCGTCGACGTTGACGATCGAGGTGCGCGGCGGCTCGTCGGAGACGAACAGCCGGCGCTTGGCGTGGAAGTAGTCCTCCATCGTGGGATGAAAGTCGAGGTGATCCTGGGTCAGGTTGGTGAAGATCGCGACCGCGAAGTGGATCGCGTCGGCGCGGTGCAGCTCCAGCGCGTGAGAGGAGACCTCGATGACGCACGCCTCGTCGCCGCCGTCGCGCATCGCGCGAAACGTGCGCTGAAGATCGATCGCCTCCGGCGTCGTGCGCTGCACGTCGTGCTCGGCCCCGGCGATGATGCTCTTGACCGTACCCAGCAGCCCGGTCGGGCGACCGGCGGCCTCCAGCAACGCGCGGACCAGGAAGGCGGTCGTCGTCTTGCCGTTGGTGCCGGTCACGCCGACGACGTCGAGCGCGGCCGTCGGGTCGTCGTAGAAGGCGGCTGCGGCGGCGGCCATCGCGACGCGGACGCTGTCCACCAGCAGCTGCGGGATCGGAAGCTCAAGCGGACGCTCGACCACGAGCGCGGCGGC
>CAZZYU010000235.1:0-2318 GCA_964658375.1 uncultured Acetobacteraceae bacterium
GGGCGACCCCTCGCGCAGGCGGCTTCCTGCTCGGTTGCGCGGTGAGCTTGGCGATACCTTCAGACGGTCTGAGGCTCCCGCTCGGACTCCAGCGCGGAGCCGGAGGGCGTGGGCGCGGGCGAGCTCTCGTCGGAGGTGCGGCTCTCGTAGGCGGCCCGGGCGGCATGGTCGGGGTTGGAGAGCACCTGGTCGGCCTTGAAGAAGTGGTTGATGGCGTCCTGGAGCCGTGGGGGCAGAATCGAGCCGGCCGCGACGATCCGCATCGAGCGCGGCACGTAGACGTTGACGCGACGGGTCTGCAGGGCCTCGACGATCGCGTCGGCCACGTCGGAGGGCTCGGCGAAGGCAAAACCACGCGTCTTGGGCAGCCCGGAGCCGAGCTCGGTCTTGACCACCGTCGGCATGACGATCGAGACGTCGATCCCGCTGCGGCGCACCTCGGCGCGGATCGTCTGCGACAGACCGACGACGGCGTGCTTGGTCGCGCAGTAGGTGGCGCCGCCGGGGTAGCCGCCCTTGCCCGCCATCGAGGCGATGTTGACCAGATGGCCGCGGTTGCGGGGCAGGAAGCGCTCCAGGGCGAGCTTTGAGCCGAGGATCACGCCGTGCAGATTGATGTCGATGAGCCGGTGAGCGGTCACGTCGGTCTCGGCGACGAAGGCGCCCAGTGGCATGATCCCCGCGTTGTTGATCAGCACGTCGAGCGGACCGAGGTCGGCCTCGACTCGGTCCAGGAAGGTGTCAAAGCTGTCACGGTCAGTCACGTCGAGCGGCAGTCCGAGCGTCCCGGCGCCGAGCTCGGAGGCCGTCTGGGCGGCCAGCTCGGCCTCGATGTCGCCGATCGCGACCCGTGCGCCCTGCGTGATCAGCGCGGCTGCGGTCGCCCGCCCGATTCCCCTGCCGCCTCCGGTGATCGCAACCACCTTGCCGGCCAGCGATGTCGGCGTCTTGGCCATCTGGTTCTCCTCTGATCGTCTTTGAGCCGCGTGTCGTCATGATGGCGCAGCGTCTGGTACCAGACTGTACCGGCGTCCGTCGGCTCTGGGACGGGCGGATCAGGCCGGGTGGATCGACTCCGGACGGTGGACGGCGGTGCGGCCGGTCTTCTCGGAGCGCACGAGGTACTGCGGATCGTCGGGAGAGGCTCTGACGGTGCGTCCGCCGGCCTCTGTGTCAGAGGTGATCTTGCGCTCGATCGTGCCGACCGAGCTCTGGTTGCCGGCGTCCCAGCGGACGCGGTCGCCCTTCTTGAACTCGCTGGTCATGGGGTAGAGGTCTCCACAACACGATGCTCTCAATCAGCGAAAGGACCCGATGGACTACCGCCAGCTGGGCAGCTCCGGCCTGAAGATCTCCGAGCTGACGCTCGGGACGATGTCGTTCGGCGGCGGCGGCAAGTTCGCCAACGTCGGGACCACTGATCTCGACGGCGCACGCCGGCAGATCGACATGTGCCGCGACGCCGGCGTCAACCTGATCGACACCGCCGACGTCTACTCCGACGGCGTCTCGGAGGAGATCGTGGGCGAGGCGCTCAAGGGCCGGCGTGACGAGCTGCTGCTCGCGACCAAGGTCCGCTTTCCGATGGGCGGGACCCCGAACGACGAGGGGCTCTCCCGCCATCACATCATCTCGGGCTGCGAGGCGTCGCTGCGGCGGCTGCAGACCGATCACATCGATCTGTACCAGGTGCATGAGTGGGACGGGATGACGCCGCTGGAGGAGACGCTCGAGGCGCTTGGGCTACTCGTCGACGCCGGCAAGGTCCGGTACGTCGGCGTCTCCAACTACGCCGGCTGGCAGCTGATGAAGACACTCGGGATCGCCGAGCGCGACCACCTGCCGCGGTTCGTCTCCCAGCAGATCTACTACTCGCTGCAGGAGCGCTCAGCCGAGTACGAGCTGCTGCCGCTGGCGATCGACCAGGGCCTGGGGACGCTCGTCTGGAGCCCGCTCGCGGGCGGCCTGCTGTCGGGCAAGTACCGCCGCGGGCAGGATGCGCCCGAGGGGTCGCGGCACCTGACCGAATGGAACGAGCCACCGGTCTACGACGAGGACGGCCTGTACGACACGATCGACGTGCTCGTCGAGGTCGCCGACGGTCACGGCGTGTCGGCGGCCCAGGTGGCGCTCGCCTGGCTGCTCACCCGCCCCACGGTGGCGACGGTGATCATCGGCGCGCGCACCGACGAGCAGCTCGCCGACAATCTCAAGTCAGCCGACCTGTCGCTCTCCGCCGACGACCTCGCCCGCCTGGAGACGATCAGCCGGCCGGACCTGCTGTACCCCTACTGGCACCAGATGATGACCGCGTCCGC
>CAZZYU010000236.1:0-2301 GCA_964658375.1 uncultured Acetobacteraceae bacterium
CTAAGGGCGCGGAGCGTCGGAGCCGCGTGCCCGCGCCCGGCTCTGCTCCAGGCGCCACTGCGCGATTCGGGCGTGGTGTCCGGAGAGCAGGATCTCCGGTACCCGCCAGCCGCGATGGTCGGCGGGACGCGTGTAGTGCGGGTACTCGGGACCACCCTCCAGAGCGGCGCTGAAGGACTCCTCCAGCGCCGAGTCGGCATGCCCCAGCGACCCGGGCAGCTTGCGCAGGACGGCGTCGCTGACGACCATCGCCGCCAGCTCGCCGCCGGCCAGGACGTAGCGCCCGATCGACACCCGGTCACTGACGAAGTGCTCCAGGATCCGCTCGTCAAACCCCTCGTAGCGCCCGCACAGCAACGTCAGCTCAGGCTCCTCGGCGAGCTCGTCGACGAGCGCGTCGTCGAGCAGCCGGCCGCTGGGATCCAGGGCGATCACCCGGCGGCGGCGGCGCACGGCCACGGGATCCTCGCCGTAGCGGGCGCGCAGCGCCGCCTCGACGACGTCGACACGCAGCACCATGCCGGCACCGCCGCCGAACGGGGTGTCGTCGACCTGGCCGGCGCTCAGCGGGGTGTGCTCGCGGTAGTCGATCAACGCCAGGTCGTGGCCGGCGGCGACCGCGTTGGCCACGTGGCGCTGGGACCGGAACCAGTCAAACGCCTGCGGAAACAGGGTGAAGATGTCGATCTGCATCGGGCCGGCGGCCGCGGCGTCAGGCCTCGCCGAGGAAGCGCAGGTCGATGTCGATGATCCCCGCCTCCAGGTCGACGCCGCGGACCGCGTCGCTGATCAGCGGAACCAGCAGCTCGGCCCCGCCGTCGTCGCGGCGGACCTCCAGCACCTCACAGGAGGGCAGCGCCAGCAGCGCGGTCACCCGCCCGACCGGCCGTTCGCCGTCGCGCACCGCGCACCGCTCCAGGTCCTCGGCCCACCACTCGTCCTGCTCCAGCGGGGGCGCCGCCGAGCGCGCGACGAACAGCTCCTGGCCGGTGAGCGACTCCGCGGCGGTGCGGTCCTCGGCATCCTCCAACCGCAGGATCGGGCGCCCGGGGTGACCGGCGATCCGCACCACGCGGTGGCTGCGTCCGCCGACCTGGACCTCGGAGCCCAGCTCGATCAGCCCGAACACGCCGGGGACGACGGCGCCGACGTGAAAGCTGCCGTCCAGGCCGTGGGGGCGGCCGATCGTTCCGGCGCGCAGGCCGGGGCGGGCTGGGTCCTCACCGGCGCTCACGCGCGCAGGATCAGTCCTCGACGATGTCGACGAACACCCGCCGGTGATCCCGGGCCGACGCGGCCTTGATCACCGTGCGCAGCGCCGACGCGGTCCGTCCCCCGCGGCCGATCACGCTTCCGTAGTCGTCATCGTCGACGGAGAGCTCCAGGACGAGGCTGCCATCCGCTTCGGGGATCTCGGTCACGCGCACCGCGTCCGGGTGCTCGACGAGCCCGCGGACCAGATACTCCAGCAGATCCCGCACGAGCGCTGCAGCTAGCGAGCCACTAGCTGATGCCCTGGATGCGCAGCAGCTTCCGGACGGTGTCCGACGGCTGCGCGCCGCGGGCCAGCCAGTCACGAACCCGTTCCTCGTCGAGCACGATCGTCGAGGGATCGGTCTGGGCGTTGTAGTGCCCGACCGTCTCGATCACGCGACCGTCGCGCTTGGAGCGCTGGTCGGCGACGACGACCCGCCAGATGGGGTTCTTACGTCCGCCGATGCGGGTGAGTCGGAGTCTGACTGCCATACGCGAGCGATGAGGTTAGCGTGCCTGGCGCATCATCGCGCCCAGATCGGGCATCCGGCCCTGGGAGACCTGGCGCATCACCTTGCGCATCTGGTCGAACTGCTTGATCAGCTGCTTGACCGCCTGCACGTTGGTCCCCGAGCCGCGGGCGATGCGCAACCGCTGCGAGCCCTTGATGATCTCGGGATGGCGGCGCTCCTCGGGGGTCATCGAGAGGATGATCGCCTGCAGGCGGTCGAACTCCCGCTCGTCGAGCTTGACGCCGCGCAGCTCCTTGCCCAGGCCCGGGATCATGCCCAGCAGCGACTGCAGCGGGCCCATGCGGCGGATCTGGCGCATCTGCTCCAGGAAATCGTCGAGCCCGAACTCCTGCTTGCGCAGCTTGCGCTCCAGCTCGGCGGCCTGGTCCTCGTCGAAGTTGACCTGCGCCTTCTCGATCAGCGACATCACGTCGCCCATGCCGAGGATCCGCTGGGCCATCCGGTCGGGGTGGAAGCGCTCGAACTGGTCGAGCTTCTCGCCGGTGGAGGCGAACAGGATCGGCTTGCCGGTGAC
>CAZZYU010000237.1:0-576 GCA_964658375.1 uncultured Acetobacteraceae bacterium
AATACTAGTATTATCGAAAACGCGAGTACGATAAGGCCTATTAAGGATTTCTTTCCGCCTAGAGACCCTTATAGTATAGCGTGGGTAACGCCGCTAAATTATCCTATTATTAAGGAGAGAAATCTACCGAAAAGCCTTCCGTATTCTATTCCTCCGAAGGATATAATACCTACTATATACTATACGCTAGATTCGAAATATACGTCGTATTATATACGAGAACCTACTCTAAGGAAGATTACGCCGGAATATAAGGTTATAAAGCCTAGGAAAAAAAGAGATATTACTCTAGGTTATAAAAGCCTTAAAGAAAGCTATAGAAAAAAGGAGGCTTTTAATAATATAACTAGCGAAGCTCGTTATCGAGAGTATCTTACGTACGCTAGAGCGTATAGAGTAAAGTACGGGAAAAGAGGAAAAACGGTAAAGAGATAGTTAAAATATCTAGAAACCTTAGAGTCGATAATTATCCCCTATATGTATCTCTTAGCTCTCTAACCCTTAGGATTCTATATAGAATATCTACCTTATATATAGGCTGCGAGATGGGCCGGGCCAACCCGGCGGGCTTCTGGG
>CAZZYU010000237.1:586-2256 GCA_964658375.1 uncultured Acetobacteraceae bacterium
TTATATAGAATGTTTACCCTATATATAATCGATTTAATTAATTAAACCTACCCTTAGTCTATCTATATCATTAAGAATTAATTACCTATTATATAGGCCCTTTTTTATATAAGAATCGACCAACTAATTAGATAGATATAGTGATTTAGATTATAAGGCGTAAAACTAGCTTACCTACATAATAGAATGTGCGTGGTAAAATACGGCGTAATAGCTGATTAGTCCACCTAGATCTTAGCGGTAAACCTTAATTTTAATCGCTAGCTTATCTACTACGACTCTTAAAAACTACCAAAATGTATACACAAATAGTGGTAGCTAAAATTAGGAATTAAGTACGGTTTTAGTGTGTTTCCTTATATCGTGTGCTCCTAGAAGCCGGTACTGGTTATACAATCATTATTTCGTATAATGCGGTAAATCCTATTAATAGCTTGAAGCTCAGAACCTCGGGGAGTTCTTAGCGACGAAGGGGTACTAGCCTAGCCTATTTAGGCTAGTGTCTAAGATACAGGGCTGTCCTCCACGTGAGTAATGTCCCGGTTAATAATAGGCAACTATACGATTATATTCTATAAGTTCTTCTTAGGAATCACCTATAGCCCTTTTTTTTAAAGTTCAGTAATAATATATTAGGTAGAGATTATATATAAGGTAGATATTATATATAAGTAATATCTTTACCTTAGAGAACCCTTTTATTCTATATATCTATTAGAGACTACGTATATATCTAGAGATATATAAGGTAATATTTATATATCTATCTATCTCTAAGAGAATTTTAATTTATATATCCTCCTGAGGTAGGGTTAGGGCTTAATGATATAAAAAGGATTAGATATACAATAGATAGAGGAAGCAAAATATTCTATTTCTATAGTAGTATCTATCTATCTATCTAGCTAGCTATATATATCGGCGGCCATGAATTCTTCGAAGCTTAAATTTGGTTCGTATATCTGCGAAAGATACGTATCCTCTAGCCTAATATCGGCTATATCTCCTATATTCTCTATATTTTCCGTATTCGCCGTATTTTCCGTGTTAATCGTATTCGGCGTATTCGCCGTATTTCCCATGATTTCTGGATATTCGTCGTAGGCGAAATTCAAGAAGGAATCTTTCGTAAGAGAGGGAAGAGAAGAATCGGTAAAATCAGGCGTATATACTCTATTAGATAGAATATCGAGAGATTTTTCGGTTTTTTCTTCTTCTATAATAGTATATAAATTAGTAAAGTATATAAGTAATTAAGATATAAAAAGGTTTCTTACGAATAAAGGTAAGAAAGCGTTCCGTAAGACTTTGAATTTTCTCTTCGAGGTGTGCGAGATGGTTGTATTTCGGTATTTCGACGTATAGCGTCTTTTGAATCGTCTTTTGGGTTGTCTTTTGAAACTCTGGTTTTTTAGGCCAGCGTCGATTTCGTGGTTTTGCGTCTTTAACTCCGTGAGGCCGTCCGAAGGCCATAATAGGTAATATATAGCTTATAAAGCTATATATAAGGAATCAAGACTAATAGAGAGATATATATAGACGAGAGAGAGTTTTCGGTATATAGGAAAAAGCTAAAATAGAGGGGGAGAAGCTTTATTATATAGATAATCAAGGTTTAATTATATAAGGTAAAACCAGCCTTTTCTCCAGCCTTTTATATCCAGCCTTTT
>CAZZYU010000238.1:0-2195 GCA_964658375.1 uncultured Acetobacteraceae bacterium
GGGGCGGTCGGCTCGGCGGTGGCATTCACCATGGCAGGTACTCTCCGTTCGAATGCTGGAAGCGGCCCGCTGTCGCCAGCGACAGGCCGTCCATGTTGTTGATGAGGCCGTGGGCGGCCTGCTCGGGCGTGATGTACTGCGCGGTGGCGTACTCGCCACCGAGGTCCTTCGTGAGGTCGGTGGCCACCATTCCCGGGTGCAGCATCAGAACCGCCACACCGCGGCGACCGAGGTCGTGACTGAGGTTGAGACCCGCCATGTTGGCTGCCGCCTTTGAGATTCGGTAGGCGTACATGCCACCGCTGGTGTTGTCCGACAGCGACCCGACGCGGCTGGTGACGATCCCCACTTTCGCGTCGTCGGTCAGCAGCGGCGCCAGCGCCCGGGCGACACGCAGCGGCCCGATCCCGTTGATCTCGAACTCGCGCCGGACCTCGTCGAAGTCGACGGTTTCCAACTCGTCGAGCGCGAGGACGCCGGCAACGTGCAGTAGCCACGTCAGCGTGACGCCCCGGCCGTTCAGACGATCCGCGAGCGCCGCGACGGCGGCGTCGGAGGTCACATCGACGTGGGGCTCGACGGCGATGCCCAGCTCGGCCAGGTCCTCACCGCCGCCCAGGCACGCGGCGATGACGTCATCGCCGCGCTGCGTGAGCTCGACTGCGATGCATTTTCCGATGCCGCGGTCGGCGCCGATGATGAGCTTGGTCGCCATCAGTGCCCGCGCAGCAGCATTCGAAGTCCCGCAAGGGGGCCTTGACTCATACCCGACTCCTCTCCTCAAAGTTCCGACTCTGCGCCGGCCACGCTATGGCCCGCCCACCGTTCACGCCATGCCGCTGACTCAAACGGCGGGGCGGACGACCGAAATCGAGGGGTCCGTATGCGAGGTCCGACATCTCTCTCCATCCCTTCGGCGGCTCCATGCCGCACTGGACAGGCTCCATCCTGTGGAGTAAGCGCCCCGCGGCCGAACACAAGGCGATTTGCGTCGCGCCCGTCCGCGGTGGGAGAATGGAGCGCAGGAGAGAGGAAGGGCAGCACCGTGATTCAACGCACCAGCGCAGCTGTGGCCCGGCACGCGGACACGTCCGCGACGCGGGAGCCCGGGCTTTCACGCGATGATGAGCTCGCGCTCGTCATCGCCACTGACGCGGGCGATCGCGGGGCGTGTCAGAAGCTCGTGCGCGCGTTTCTGCCGGCGATCGCGGGGATGACGCGCCGCTTCGACGGGTGCGGCGTCCCGCGCGAGGAGCTCATCCATGACGGAGTCGTCGGTCTGCTGCTCGCGACGCGGCGCTTTGACTCGCGGCTGGGCACTCCGTTCTGGGGGTACGCATCCTGGTGGGTGCGCAAGGCGATGCAGGAGCACATCGCCGAGACCACCCGACCGGTCGCCCTGTCGGATCATGCGGTGCGCGCACTGAGCCGGATGCGGAGCTCCCGCCGCGATCTGCGTGCGACCAACGGTGTCGAGCCCAGCCACACCGAGCTGAGCACGGCCACGGGATTCGACCGCGCCCAGCTCGATGGTCTGCTCGCGGTCGACCGCAGACCGTGTTCGCTCGAGGAGCCGCTCACGCCTGGCGATGAGCTGACGGTCGGCGACAGCCTGGCGGACCCGGCGGCAGAGTCGGCCTACCAGGAGATCCTCGATCGCGCCGAGATCGTCGAGGTGCGCGGGCTTGTCGACGAGCTTGACGAGCGCCAGCGGGCGGTCCTCTACGACCATTACGGCCTGCGTGGCCCCAGTCGCACGCTCGCGCAGATCGGCTCCTGCCTCGGGGTGAGCTCCGAGCGCGTGCGGCAGATCGAGGCGGACGCGCTCGCCACGCTGCGGGCCGCAGCCACCCGTCCTCCGGTCACCGCTCCCGCGAAGTCCTGATCGTGTGCTCGCCTGACGCGATGCGGCACAACGCCTTCGTCTACGACTCCACGTCGGAGTACGTCAGCCGCTCGGTCGCGTTTCTCCGTGACGGCCTGCGCTGCGGCGAGGCGGCACTCGTCGCAAACACGCGGGATCGGCTGGCGATGGTGCGCGATGGGCTCGGCGCTGACGCGGAGCAGGTGACCTTCATCGACGCCGATCGGATCTACACGCGTCCTGCCTGGGCGATCGCCGCCTATTACGGTGCGCTCTCAGAACAGCTGCGCGACGCTCCGGCGGTGCGCGCGCTCGGCGAGATGCAGGTCGG
>CAZZYU010000239.1:0-2138 GCA_964658375.1 uncultured Acetobacteraceae bacterium
GAAGGAGCTTCAAACTGTTCTGCGGATGAGGTCCAGCGGCGTCCGCGGTCGGCAGTTAGGTCCGTTTGCATGCCCCAAAGAACTGCGCCCGCCTGGAGGGGTCAGCCGACGCTGGTTTGGAGCGTGGGCAGACTCGTCGCGTAAAAGAAGGCGGCCGCGGCGTGGGTGACCCGCCCGCCGACGGGCGGCGTGAACCGCAGCAGGTTGCGGTGGCCAGCGAGCGGTAGGCGTTCGTAGGCGTGGAAGCGGATGACGGTGTTGGCGAGTCGGCTGAGGTCGTTGTGGACAACGAGCTCAATTGGGGCATACGTGGTCGGGTCGACGTAGTAGGTGACCGGCGAGCTGCCCTGTGGGCGGGGGGTGTAGATCTGCAACGCCGGTCGTCCGTCTTGCACGGTGGTGCGCTGAACCTCAGCTGTTCCTGAGTTGAGCAGCACGCGTAGCTCGGCTGCGAATCCGGTCGAGGTGGGGTCCGGGGGCGGGGTGGTTGGTCGCTGGACCGTGACCCGGCGCGGGGTGACGATTATTGAGTGGGTCAGAACGCTGCCGTTCCACTCGGGGGTCTCCTCGACGGCGTCCTGACCGGTGCGCAAGGCATCCAATTCTGAGGGGGACACGCGCAGCGTCGTCTGCTTGCCCTCGGCTAGCTGTACGCGGATGGTGTTGCGTTCCGGTGTGACGCGGTAGCGCAGGGGTCCGCTGGGGACCGTGGGTTCACGGATTTCGAGGTGCTGAGTCGCGTCGTAGAGCCGGAAGTCGTTGAGGGTGATGTAGGTGTCCCCGCCCGCCGGACGGAGGATCGCCCGCTCTGTGGGGGTTCGGCCTCCAACAAACCAGGCGTCTTCGGTGATCGATGCGACGTCCCGGTCAAGGCCCTCATAGCTTCGCTCGAGTGGTGTACGGGTAATCGTCGCCTCGATGTGGACGATCACGTGCGCATCCGCCGGTGGCGCGACAAACGCCGCCGCCCGGCGGATGACCGTCCGCGACCAGGCGCCGTGTGAATGAGCGCCACTCGCGACGACGACCACGACCACGACGGCGCCGGCAAGCCCGGGGGCGAGCAGCCATCGCGTCCGCCCTCGACGGCGCCGGGGCCGGGACCGAAGGTCCGAACTGGGCCGGGACCCCACGGGTCGCGTGATCCGGTCGGCCCCGTGCTTGTGCACGAGGTGACTCCACAACTGATCATCAAAGCCCATCAGTCCTGTCCTTTCGAAGTCGAGCGCGGGCGCGGAACAGCCGCACCCGCAACGTTCCCGGCGACACGCCGAGGGCGTCCGCGGCCTCGCCGGGCGTCAGCCCAGCGAGCTCCACGTACTCCAGGGCGGTCCGCTCCAGGTCCGGCAAGTGGGCCACGCGAGCCAGGAGCGCGCGTCCGGCTCGCTGATCATCAATCCGTGCGGCGAGCTCCTCGGTCGCGTCCTCGTCAACCACCAGACCCCCGCCGAGACGCTCGATCGCCCGCCTGCCCTGAGCGCCCTCGGCAACATGGCCCGCATATATATGCCGGGCGATGCCCATCAGCCAGGCGATCGAACTACCGCGATCGGGGTCAAAGCCCGCCAGCGAACCAATCGCCTGCACGAACGTCTCTGAGGTCAGGTCCGCGACCGTCTGTGGGTCAGTCGCGCGCCGCGCGAAAAACGCGGTGATCGCACCAACGGTCTCGCGATACACCTCCTCAAACCAGGCGTCTACGGTCCGCGGGGTCGACTCGGTGACGGATAGTTCGCCCACACCCTTCTCTTGTACGTTCAGGACGCCAGCGTTACAGCAAACGCGGCGCTCGGACGCGAACTGCTCGCAGGCCATGTGGTCGAGCCATCGCCTGCCTGCCTGTCGAGCGGCTTTCGCCGTGATCAGTTCGTCTGAGCGGCGTTGGCCCGTGAAAGTCGCCGGGTCATCTTGTTACCCACCTCGACCGACCGCCGTCACCCCGTCATTCGCCGACCCCCAGCGTGACGCCGTCTGAAATCAGACGAGCTTAAGGCGGCCCCAAGCACGCATGAGGGGACGTCTCCTCAAACTGCTCCGTCGGCTCAGCCGGCGAGAGCAGCCGCCAAGCCGAGACGGCCGGGCCGGGGAGTGTCCGGTCTTCTGTGTAGGCATCGGATCTCGAAAGGAGATCGATGTCG
>CAZZYU010000240.1:0-2128 GCA_964658375.1 uncultured Acetobacteraceae bacterium
CGGACGGGCCGCACAGGACCAGGGCTTCGGCGCGGTTGACCCATTCGAGGGTTCGCAGCGCCTGCTGGGTGGGCTTGGGGATCATCGACGCCGCGGGATCCCAGGCGTCAAACGTCTTGCCGGCCGGCAGCCCGGACGCGCGGCGGCGCATGCTGATCGTCGCCTGGTCGCGCCCGGCGGCCTCTTCGGTGAGCAGGACGCGCAGGATCTCTGAGGGTTCCCAGCGTTGCGCGGTGGCGGTCGCGATCACCTCGGGCGCGGCGCGGCGGACATAGGGCAGCCGCAATCGGCGCAGCAGCCGATCGAGCTCTGAAGAAAGCGGTGGTGGGGCGGGCGGCGTGACGGTCATCGCTGACCTCTGATCCTGGCGATCGGGGGCTGTGACGGGCAAGGGATCGGTCGCGGTGCGGTCGCGCAGGGCCGCAGAACGGCTCTCAGCGCGTCGTTGACCCGGCCGAGACGCGAAATCGGGGCGCTCATCGGCCGAACTGCTCCCAGCTGCGGGTCGAGGCCTGCAGCGAGCGGTCCTCCGAGGCGCGTTGGGGGAGCGCGATCACGGTCTGCTGGTGGGCGAGGACGCGGGCCAGATCGCCGTCGGCGAACCGGCCGTAGCTCGCGCACCGCGTGAGCGCGTCACTGACCGGGCCGCTGCCGTGCAGCTTGGCGAGGTCGACCGCTTCGGCCATCTTGCGCCGGATCCGCTGGGTCCCCTCCGCGGCCGCGCGCTTGAGCCACCGCTCCGCGCCCTCGCCGATCGCAAGGAACTCCCGCTCCTGCTCAGACCGGCCGCGCGGCGTGCGCGCCAGCGCACCCGCCGGCCGCGGCGGGTAGTGCTCGTCGTTGATGCGGGGGCGCCCGGGCGTGGTCAACGGGTGGCGGGCGACCTCCCGCGGCCCCTGGTCGGGATCGATGTGCACGACCACGAGCTGCTCGGCGTCAGCGCGGACCCACACTCGTTCGCCGATCAGCGCGTGCGGGACTGAGTAGATCGCATCCCCCATGCTGACCGTCGCTTGGCGGTCGACCTTGCGGGTCTGCCCGAAGCACAACGTGTGCGCCCGCCGCGGGACGCGACGCAGCTGCTCATGCTCCTGGGCGAGCAGCACCAGCGGCGCCTCACGCGTCGCGCGGTGCTTGCGTGTGTTCACATCGGCCATGAACTCCTCACACGCCCGCTCCAGCGCCGGCCAGTCGGCATATTCCTCGCGGAGGTTGTGATCGGTCGGGACCAGATCGGCCTTCGCGATCTTGACCGTCGCCTCCACGCCGCCCTTGCTCTGCGGGTCCGCCGGCTCGCAGGTCTGAATCGTCAATCCGTAATGGCGGGAGACCTCCACGATCGTCGGGTTGCGGACCGCGATCCCGCACACATGCTCGACCGTCACCGTCTTCTCGTTGTCAGTCAGCGCGTAGGTCGGAACCCCATCGATCAGCCGCAGCGTGCGGTCCAGGCCGATCACCACCGACGCCAGCGTCTTGTCGCGCAACGGCACCACCACCCGAAACCGCGACCACGCCAGCCACGCGCAGAACAACACCGACCGGCGGCCCGCGATCACCGGCCCGTCCCCGTAATCCCACTGCAGCCACAACCCGGGCTGCGCGATCCACGGCCGGGTGCGCCGCCCATGCTGCTGGCGCCACCGCCGCTTCGCGTCCGCGACCGCCCGCCGCGTCGTGCGATCAGACCCCGCATACCCCATCGCGACCAGCACCCGGTGCGCCTTATCCGCCCGGATCTGTCCGCGTGAGCGATCCACCAGCTCATCGATCTTCCCTGTGAACGGGTCCACCAACCGACGGGTCCGCGCGCGCACCGGCAGCTCCCCGCCCGCAGCGTCTCGCGCCGCGACCAGCCGGGCGACCGTCTTGTGATCACACCCCGCCAACGCCGCCGCGCCGCGCAACGTGCCCGTCAAGTCAAACGCCTCAAGGATCTCCATCGCTTCCTCCGCTCGCTTCACGTTCGCCGTCCTCAGATCGCGCGTTGACACCAACACACGACCGATTACCGGCGCCCAAGGACAGAACCTCGGGGAGAAACCGTGGCCACCCATGGGGAGAAACCGTGGCCACCAACGGGGAGATTCAATGGCCGCCTACGGGGAGCTTCCCATGACCACCGTCA
>CAZZYU010000241.1:0-2095 GCA_964658375.1 uncultured Acetobacteraceae bacterium
ATGCCGGCGCCGAGGATCTCGATCCACGCCGTGCCCTTGCACAGCGGACAGCGCTGCCCGTCGGTCGTGATCCCGCGCGTGCAGTTAAAGCAGGACACGTCGACCTCGACGCTGGGCTCGGTGAACGGGAAGAAGTGCGGGCGCATCCGCACCTGCCGCTCCGCGCCGAAGATGGCGCGCGCGAAGGTGAGCAGCGTCCCCTGCAGGTCGGCCAGGGTGACGTCCGCGTCGACCGCCAGCCCCTCGATCTGATGAAACTGAGGGGTGTGGGTGGCGTCGGAGTCCGGCCGGTAGACGCGTCCGGGGACGATGATGTAGATCGGCGGCGGCTGGCTCTCCATCGCGTGGACCTGGGCCGGCGAGGTGTGCACGCGCAGCAGCCGCGTGGCCGGATCAAACAGGTCAAACGAGTCGGGGTCGGCGCCGTCGGTCTGGAGATAGAACGTGTCGGTCTCCAGCCGGGAGGGGTGCGTCGCGGCGTGATTGAGCGCGTCGAAGTTGTAATGGACGGTCTCGATCTCGGGTCCCTCGGCGACCGAGAACCCGAGGCCGATGAACACGTCCTCGATCTCCCGCCGGGTGCGGGTCATCAGGTGCAGGTGACCGAGCGCCGGCAGCGGATCGGCGGGCAGGGTGACATCGATCCGGTCGGCGGTCAGGCGCGCGTCGAGCTCGGCGGCGGCCAGGTCGCCGGCGCGCCGCTCCAGCGCCGCCTCGAGTGCCTGACGGGCCTGGTTGGCGGCCTTGCCGGTGGCGGCGCGCTCCTCCGGCGCCAGCTGGGCGACGCCGCGCAGGAGGTTGGGCAGCTCGGCCTTGCGGCCCAGGTAGCGCACCCGCACATCCTCCAGCGCCGACGTCGTGGCGGCGGCCGCGATCGCGTCGCCGGCCTCCCGCGTGATCGCGTCGATGCGCTCGCTGGCACTCATGCGCGGGCCATCCTACGAGACGTCTCGTACAACGCGACGGTGGCGGCCATCGCCGCGTTGAGCGAGTGGTTGGCGATCGGGATCCGCGCCCGCTGATCGGCGGCCGCGACCAGTTCGGCGGGCAGTCCCTCGCGTTCGGCGCCGATCATCAGCGTCGCGCCGTGCGAGAGGTCGACGGCGTCCAACGGCTCGCCGTCGTCGGCGACGAGCGCCACGGTCGGCCCGGGCAGGCGTCGCGGGTCGGTCGCCCGGATCAGCCCCACCTCGAAGATGGCGCCCATGCTCGCCCGCACCGCCTTGGGCCCGAACGGGTCGGCGGTGTGGGGCCCGATCGCCACCCCGCCGGCGCCGAACGCGCGCGCGCCGCGCAGGATCGTGCCCACGTTGCCCGGATCGGCGACGCCGTGCAGGTAGACGCACACCGGACCGGCCGGCTCCGGCGTCCACCGCTCCTCGTAGACGGCCAGCGTGCGGGTGCTCGAGCCCAGCTCCGAGACGTCGGCCAGCAGCGCCGCCTCCACCTCGGTGCCCGGCAGGCCGCTGCCGGCGAGGCACAGTCGCAGCACGGGCGTCCAGCCGGCGGCGTCGGCGGCGGCGAGCAGGTCCTCGCCCTCGGCCACGAACCGACCCGACCGCTCCCGGGCGCGACGGCGGCCGGTGAGCTTGCGGATCTCGGTGAGCTGGGCGTTGTGGTGGGAGGTGATGGTCACGGTGTCCTGGCAACAAAAAAGGCGCCGTTCCTGTGAGGAAGCGGCGCCCGGGTGGCGGTGCTGGAGTCGGCTGAGGAGACGGTCAGCCGGCAGCCAGCGCCTCACGGGCGCGGTCGGCGAAACGTCGGAAGGTGTCGGCGTCGTGGACCGCCATGTCGGCGAGGATCTTGCGATCCAGCTCGACGCCGGCGATCTGCAGGCCGTGGATGAACTGCGAGTAGGACATGCCGTGCAGCCGCGCGGCCGCGTTGATGCGGGTGATCCACAGGCGGCGGAAGTCGCGCTTGCGGTTGCGCCGATCGCGATAGCGATACTGGTCGGCCTTGAGGACCGCCTCCTTGGCGGTCTTGTAATGCCGGCTGGCGTCTCCGCGATAGCCCTTGGCGAGCTTGAGCGTGGCGCGGCGCTTCTTGCGCGCGTGAACGGAGCGCTTGACGCGGGTCACTTGGTCTTGGCCCC
>CAZZYU010000242.1:0-2094 GCA_964658375.1 uncultured Acetobacteraceae bacterium
ACATCGTCGCCTACCACGTCGACCGCGAGACCTCGCTGATCGACATGGACGAGGTCGAGCGCCTGGCCCACGAGCACAAGCCGCGGATGATCGTCGCCGGCTGGTCGGCCTACCCCCGCCACCTCGACTTCGCGCGGTTTCGTGAGATCGCCGACGCCGTCGGCGCCTACCTGTTCGTCGACATGGCCCACTTCGCGGGGCTGGTCGCGGCCGGCCTTCACCCGTCGCCGGTGCCCTACGCCGACGTGGTCACGACCACGATCCACAAGACGATCGGCGGCGGACGCGGCGGCATGATCCTGTGCCGCTCCGAGCACGCCAAGAAGATCGACTCCGCGGTCTTCCCCGGCCAGCAGGGGGGACCGCTTGAGCACATCATCGCCGGCAAGGCGGTGGCGCTGCGGATCGCCGCCTCCGAGGCGTTTCGCGAGCGCTCCCAGCGCACGCTCGACGGCGCCCGCGCCGTGGCGCAGGAGCTGCTGGCGACGGGTGGAGGCGTGTCGGTGCTCACCGGGGGCACCGACGTCCACCTCGTGCTCGTCGACCTGCGCGACTCCGAGCTCGACGGGCGGGAGGCCGAGGACCGCCTGCACGCGATCGGGATCACCGTCAACCGCAACGCCGTCCCCTTCGACCCCCGGCCGCCGATGGTGACCAGCGGGCTGCGGATCGGCTCGCCGGCACTCGCCACGCGTGGCCTGACGGTTGAGGACTTCTCCGAGGTCGGGCAGATCATCGGCCAGGTGCTCGCCGCCGGCGACGCCTTCGAGGATCGGCGCGCCGGACTGTCCGAGCGCGTCGCGGCGATCGCCGAGCGCCACCCGCTGTACGCCCAGCTGGGCACGCCCGCCGCGGTCTGAAGCGGCGGCGCCCCGGCGCGGTCCGCCGCGGTCTGAAGCCGGCGCCGCCACGGTCCGACCTGCAACGCGCAGCTCCGCTGGCTGCGTGGCGCGGCCGACCCGAGCGAGCGTCATGCGACGAGCGCCGCCGCGATTCGGGACACCACCGCGAGCGGCTCGCGCTCGAGCTGCCGGTAGGTGATTCGAATCACCCGGTAACCCTGAGCGACGTGACGCTGATCCCGGGCCCGGTCGTTCTCAAAGCTGCGTCGGTCCCCATGGAAATCCCAGCTGTCAGCCTCGAGGATCAGTCGCTGTGCGCCCCACAGCGCGTCGACCTCGAGCCCGTGGATGACCGCGTTGATCTGGGGCGGCGGCAACCCGGCGGCGCGCAGGACCGAGAGCAACCGGCGTTCGAGCCACGACCGCGTCCGCACCGTCCCCTCGGGCGTCTGGAGCAGACGCCGCAGCCGCGCCGCCCCGGTTCGCAGCGGAGCTCGGTCCATCGCGTCGCGCAGCGTGCCGTCGTCGATCAGGCGCCGGACACGCGCCTGGGCCACCGCGGCCTCCAGCGCGTCGTCGTCGGCAACTGCGGCGAGGTCGATCAGCGTTCGGGCGGGTGCCGTCACCGGCAGCCCCTGGCGGATCCGGACGTCGCGCGTGTCCAGCAGGGCGACGCGGTGCACCTGGAGCAGCGGCTGGTGGCGGACGTGGCGACGAATGACGGTGACCCGCTGCAGGCGCGGCAGCTCCCCGGTCAGCCCCCAGATCGCCGCCGCGCTGTCATGGCTGAGGACCGAGTCGTCACCGACATGCAGCAGCGCCGCGTATCGGCGCGCCATGCGATCCAGGTGCGCGTGTCCGACGGCGAACACCGACGGGTAGACGAGGTGCAGGGCACCCGTCGTGAGTCGGTGGGCCACGGACCCGCGACTGATCCCGAGCCCGGCCAGCTGGCGGCGATGGATCAGACCCGCCTGGACCTCGGCGATCTCCGCCAGGGTCCCCAGCCCGCTCGCCCCTACCTGAACCGTGTGACAAATCCGGACGGGCCTGGCGGATTTGTCACCAGCGTCGGGCTCAGCCCGACGGATGCGCCAAATCGGCGGGAGGCGGGCGGATTTGTCACCAGCGCGGGGACGTGGAGCGCTCACATCCCACCAGAGCGTCGACACGGCTCACATTCACCCCCCGCGGGGTCTCGCACCCGGTCAAATCCGCCCCCACACCCATCCGGTCGGCCCCGGGTGCCATG
>CAZZYU010000243.1:0-2091 GCA_964658375.1 uncultured Acetobacteraceae bacterium
GGTCGGCTGGTTGTTATGGGGCTTTGCTTGGGCAGCCGGTGTTTCCGGCGGCGATGTTCGCGATTTGGTTGGCTGCGGTGACGGTGTGAAGGGGGTAGCGGATCGGGAGTACTTGCCCGCTGAGCGTGCTCGTGCCGATGGTGAGCTGCCAGTTTGTGCTGCCGTGCGGCTGGGTCTGCAGCGCGGCGGGGTACCGGTTGCGGGTGGTACCGATCGAGGTGCCGAGGGTGACGCCGCGTGCGGTCGCGAGTCTGGCGCCTGGCCCGGGCGCGATAGCGAGACCCTGCCAGGGGCCGCCGTACCGGTATCCGACGAACCGTCCATGTGCAACGTACACGGTGAGGGGGCTGGCGGTGGCGGGGCTGGCCCAGGCGTTCTCGGTGTCGATTCCGCAGCCGCCCGTGCGCACCGACACGTCGGCGGGCGGGCCGAGGAGCGCGGTGAGCGCTGTCGTCGCAGCAGCGATCGGCTGTCCGATCCGTGCGCTTCCGATCCCGGTTGGCGTGAGTGTCTGCAGGGTCCGGGAGCCGTGGCCGCCCGCCACGAACGGCGGCGCGCCCAGGTTGTAACCGTGGTCAAAGCGGCCGACGATCGTTCCGTCCCGGGCGAGCCAGTCCACCTGCTCGACCCGGCGGCAGCCGACGCATTGCCCGGAGCTCGGGATCGTCTGCGTGGCGATGTTGTCGATCACCGGAACGGTGTAGGTGCGCGGTCGCGCGCATCGGCTGCCGGCCGAGGAGCCGCAGACCGTCCAGCGCGCGGAGGCGACACCGTCAGGAACGATCCCGACCCACCGGCTGTTGCTGGGCCGTCGCAAGCCCAGCCCGCCCAGATCGATTGGAGAATGGGCGTATCCGACGTTCGGTCCAAACGCGAAGCTGTGGCCGTTGCCGTTGGGCTCGGCGACGAACACCTGCATCGCGGAGCGAGGCACCGAGCCGATGGGCGCGTCGGCCAGCGACCTCGGCACGATGAGGTAGACACGACTCCCGTCGGGCAGTGTCCGCGCGAGCCGGGTCAGCCGCCGGTCGACCGCACCGCAACCACATGGCGGGTTCTGGGCGCGGTCCGCGGCGGTCTGGGGCCGACGGAGCACGGCAAAGTTGGCGCGCAGCTGAGCAAGGGTCGGGACCGCACCAAGCGAATAGTCAGATCCGGTGCCCGATGTCGTCGTCGGGGGATTGCGTCGGTGTTGAGTCACGGGTGGTCGCGGCAGGGGCGCGTGGCGATGGCCGAGCAGGACGAATGCGGCCACCGCGACCGCGACCGTCGTGGCCACGCTGAGCCCAATCGCGATCGCGCTCGGCCGCAGCGGCCAGCGACGCGAGCGGCTCCCCCCACGACGCCGGGCCGCGCGAGGGACCGCCGCGCGCAGTTCGGCCTCAAGCGCATCAAAGAAGTCGCCGTTCATGTCAGTCCTCTCGTTCAATCCGCGCGCGGACGCGTCGCAGCCCGCGGCTGACGTGCTGGCGGACAACCGACTCAGAGCAGCGCAGCTCGACGGCCAACTCGGGGTAGGAACGCTCGTCCAGGATCCGTCCCCGGACCGCGGCACGCTCACGCGGCGGTAGCGCGTCCACCGCCGCCATAAGCACCCCGTCGCCCACGGACGCAAGTTCGATCACGCGCTCCAGATCATCATCGCCGATCACCAGAGGACGCATCCGCAGCCGCCGACGCACCCCGTCCTGGACTCGGCGACGACGTTCGCTCTCACGCAGCTTGTTGTGCGCGATCCCGATCAACCACGCCGCCGCAGTGTCATGCTCGGCGCGATAGCGCCCGCACGCCGACAACGCCGCCGCGAACACCTCAGCAGCCAGATCCGCGGCCGCCTCCCGGTCACGAGTCGCGCGCCACGCAAAGCCGACGACCAGCGCCAGATGCCGCCGGTAGAAGGCAGCAAACGCATCCGCGTCGCCTGACGCGGCAGCCGCGAGCAAAGCCTGATCATTCATCTCCCAGATATATGCGCCCTCCGCGCGATCTGTGACCAAGCGCGGCACAAGCGTCTCACACCTCGCCGAGCTCCACCGGTTCACGAACCAACCCACCTCCCGGCCCTATCGCTCCGCTCCGTCGCCGGCCCGG
>CAZZYU010000244.1:0-2074 GCA_964658375.1 uncultured Acetobacteraceae bacterium
TCCGGTCGCCGTTCAAGGACAAGGACTCGCGCGAGCACTTCGAGATCCGCACCCATAAGCGGCTGATCGACATCCATCAGCCGACGCCCAAGACCGTCGACTCCCTGCAGCGCCTGGACCACCTCCCGGCCGGCGTCGACATCGAGATCCGCCTGGCCTCCTGAGATGCCCGCGATTCTCGCCAAGAAGATCGGGATGACCCAGCGCTTCCTCGACGACGGTCGCGTCGAGCGCGTGACCGTGCTGGAGGCTGGCCCGTGCCCGGTGACCGCGATCCGCACCCACGAGCGCGACGGCTACGAGGCCGTCCAGCTGGCGTTCGGCGCCTGCAAGGAGAAGGTTCTCTCCAAGCCCGAGCTCGGCCACCTCAAGAAGGCCGACGCGTCGGCGCACCGCCATCTCGTCGAGTTCCGTGACGAGGCCGGCGAGCTGCTGGTCGGTGAGACCGTCACCGTCGAGGCGTTCGAGGTCGGCCAGAAGGTCAAGATCTCCGGCACGTCGAAGGGCAAGGGGTTCGCCGGCACGATCAAACGTCACAACTTCCATCGCGGACCCAAGACCCACGGCTCCCACAACTACCGCGCGCCCGGCTCGATCGGCGCCTCGGCGTGGCCGGCCCGGGTTATGAAGGGCATCCGCGGTCCCGGCCAGATGGGCGGCAATCGCGTCACCCAGCGGGGGCTGACGGTCGTGGAGATCATGTCGGGTCGCAACCTGATGATGGTCCGTGGCGCCGTCCCCGGCCCCAAGGGCGCCACCGTGGAGGTGCGGACCGATGCCTAGGACCGCTCCCACGCTGGGCGGCGGCTCGGTGACGCTCGACGCGACCGCGTTCGAGGCCGAGTTCAACATGCCGCTCGTGCACGAGGCCGTGCGCGCCGAGCTCAACGCCCGTCGCCAGGGCACGGCGTCGACCAAGACCCGCGGCCAGGTGCGGGGCGGCGGCGCCAAGCCGTGGCGCCAGAAGGGGACCGGTCGCGCTCGCGCCGGGTCCTCGCGCTCGCCCGTGTGGACCGGCGGCGGCACCGTGTTCGGACCCCAGCCGCGTCACTACACCGTCAAGGTCAACCGCAAGGCGCGCCGCGCCGCGCTGCGCTCCGCGCTGTCGGTCCACGCCCAGCGCGAGTCGCTGGCCATCTTCGACGCCGGCGTGTTCGAGGCCCCGTCGACCCGGCAGGCGGTGGCGCTGCTGGCCGAGTGGGCACCGAGCGCCCCCACGCTCGTCGTGCTCACCGAGGCCGAGGTGCACGCCGGCCTGTCGTTTCGCAACCTGCGTGAGGCCGAGGTCGTCCCGGTCTCCGACGCCGGCGTGGCCGACCTGATCGGCGCCGCCTCGCTGCTGGTCTCCCAGGCCGCCCTCCCGGAGCTGGTCGCCCGCGCGTCCAAGTCGGCGGCGTCAGAGTCCGATCTGCCCGAGTCAACCTCCACCACCCCCGCTGCCTGATGGACGCCAGCCAGATCATCATCCGCCCGGTCGTCTCCGAGAAGTCGTTCGTCCTCGCCGAGGCCGGCAAGTACACCTTCCGCGTCTATGACAAGGCGCACAAGACCCAGATCCGCCAGGCGGTCGAGCAGCTGTTCGACGTCAAGGTGACCGGGGTGCGCACCGTCTCGGTGAAGTCAAAGCCCAAGCGCCGCGGCCAGACCAAGGGCCGTACGCGCTCGTGGAAGAAGGCCATCGTCCAGGTGCGCGCCGGCGACACGATCCCGATCTTCCAGGCGTTCGA
This sequence comes from uncultured Acetobacteraceae bacterium, assembly GCA_964658375.1. Lineage (GTDB taxonomy): Bacteria > Actinomycetota > Thermoleophilia > Solirubrobacterales > Solirubrobacteraceae > Palsa-465. The sequence continues at coordinate 1,728 of CAZZYU010000244.1, forward strand.
GGCGCCCGAGTAATGCCGATCCGCAAGCCCAAACCCACCTCACCGGGACTTCGCTTCGTCTCCTATCCCGACTTCGCCGAGATCACGCGGACCGAGCCTGAGAAGTCGCTCGTCGTCGGTCTCACGAAGTCCGGAGGCCGGAACGCCCACGGCCGCAAGACCTCCCGACATCGCGGGGGCGGGGCCAAGCGCCTGTACCGCCAGATCGACTTCAAGCGTCGTAAGGACGGGATCCCGGCCAAGGTCGCCCACATCGAGTACGACCCCAACCGGTCGGCCTACATCGCGCTGCTGCACTACGCCGACGGTGAGAAGCGCTACATCCTGGCCCCGGCGCGCCTGCAGGT
>CAZZYU010000245.1:0-2068 GCA_964658375.1 uncultured Acetobacteraceae bacterium
CCTTGGCGCCCGAGCGCATCGCGCTGGTCAGCGCGCGCTTCATCGCGCGGCGGAAGGCGACGCGGTTCTGCAGCTGCTCGGCGATCGACTGCGCGACGAGGCGCGCGTCGAGCTCAGGGCGCTTGATCTCCAGGATGTTGACCTTGACCTGCTTGCCGGTGATCTGATGCAGATGCCGGCGCAGCGCATCAACCTCGGAGCCGGACTTGCCGATCACGATCCCGGGGCGCGCCGTGTTGATGTTGATCTCGACCTCGGTGGCGTTCTTGCGGATCGTGATGTCCGAGAGGCCCGCGTGCGAGAGGCGGCCGATGATGTAGTTGCGGATCTGCTCGTCCTCGTACAGGTAATCCGAGAACTGGCGCTCGTTGAACCAGTTGGCCTTCCAGTCGTGGATGTAGCCGACGCGGATCGATTCGGGATGAACTTTCTGACCCATGGTGTGTAATCAGTCCTTCGGCGTGAGCAGGATCGTCAGGTGGCTGGTCCGCTTCCGGATCTGCGTGGCGCGACCCATCGCGCGCGGACGGAAGCGCTTGATCGTCGGACCCTCGTCTGCGTGAATCGCCTTGACGTAGAGGTCCTCGCCGACGAGCTCGTGATTGTGCTCGGCGTTGGCGACCGCGGACTCGAGCAACTTGCTCCAATCCCGCGCGATCGCACGCGGCGTGACAGCGAGGATAGCTCGCGCCTCGTCGACGGATTTCCCGCGGATGTGGTCGCACACCAGTCGCGCCTTGCGGGCCGACGAGCGCACGTACTTGGCCTGCGCGCGGACGACCGGGGCCGGCGCGTCGGGATCACGGCGGCTGCGACGGCGCGTCGGCGCGGGCGCCGGCGGCTCGGGCTGGCGCGAGCCTGACTGCTGGGCGCCGCGGCGGCGCGGACGGCGCGCGCGCTTGGGCGCCTCGGCGTCGGCCGCAGGCTCATCGTCCTCAGCGGGCTCATCGTCCTCGGTCACCGCGGCAACGGCATCGGCCAGCTCATCGCCACCGGGCGCGGTCGTCGTCTCAGCCTCCGGCGTCGGCACCACACTCGCGGGCTCTTCGCCATCCGAGGCGACCGCGGAGGCGCCGGACGCCGGGGCGTCGTCCTCAGCTGATGTCGCTCGCGTCGTGTCGGCGGCAGCCGACGCCTCGGACTCGGATGAGCCCGCGACATCGGCGGGGGACGTCGCCTCGGCGTCGGTCGACGCGCCCTCGACGTCCGGGGCGTCCTTTGGCTCTTCAGGACTCATCGGCGCTTCCCGGTCCCCGCGTGGCCGCGGTACAGCCGTGTCGGTGCGAACTCTCCGAGCTTGTGGCCGACCATCGACTCCGAGATGAACACCGGCACGTGCTTGCGGCCGTCATGGACGGCGATCGTGTGCCCGACCATCTCGGGAAAGATCGTGGACGTGCGTGACCAGGTGCGGATCATGCGCTTCTCGCCGGAGCTGTTCATCGCCTCGATGCGGCCGATCAGCCGTTCCTCGACGAACGGGCCCTTCTTGCTGGAACGACTCATCGGCTCCTCCCCTTCCCTCTGCGGCGGCCGCGCACGATGTACTGGTCGGATTTCTTGCGCTTCTTGCGGGTGCGGTAGCCCAGGGTGGGCACGCCCCACGGGGTGACCGGATGGCGGCCGGGGGTGGTCGAGCCCTCGCCACCGCCGTGCGGGTGGTCGACGGGGTTCATCGCCGTCCCGCGCGTCTGCGGGCGCACGCCCATGTGACGCTTGCGGCCCGCCTTGCCGATCTTGACGTTCTGATGGTCGGAGTTGCCGATCGTGCCGACGGTGGCGCGGCACTCGGCGCGGACCATGCGCATCTCGCCCGAGGGCAGGCGCAGCGTGACCATCTCGCCGTCCTTGGCCAGCAGCTGCACGCCGGTGCCCGCCGAGCGCGCCATCTGACCGCCGCGGCCGGGGGTGAGCTCGACGTTGTGGACGATCGTGCCGGGGGGCATGCTCGACAGCGGCAGCGCGTTGCCGACGCGGATGTCGGCGGTCTCCCCCGACATCACCGTCATCCCGACCTGCAGGCGCGCCGGGGCCAGGATGTAGCGCTTCTCACCGTCGGCGTAGTGCA
>CAZZYU010000246.1:0-2063 GCA_964658375.1 uncultured Acetobacteraceae bacterium
CGCCCCCGCGGCCGCGCCGCCCGGCGAGGACACCGCCAACGGCGCCGACGGAGATCCGGCGTCCGGCGGCGACGGCGACGGCGGCCAGAAGCAGCGACCCACCCGTGACTCCCTGCAGGGCGAGCGCGCCCCCGGCAACGCCGGTGGCCGCCGCCGCGTCGTGATCGACTCCCAGGCCTCCCGGCGCGCCCAGGGGGGCGGCCCGCCGCAGTCCAACCAGCCTCCGCGCCGCCAGCGCCGCGGCCGGCGACGGCGCGGCGTCTATGACGAGGAGGCCGAGTCGCGTCCCTCCAAGACCGTCGTCGACACCAGCGCGATCCAGATCAACTCCGGCTCGACGGTCAAGGCCGTCGCCGAGTATCTCAACGTCCCGGTACCCGAGGTCATGAAGAAGCTGATGCTGCTGGGGGAGAGCAAGACGCTCACCCAGACGCTGTCTGACGAGTCGATCGAGGTGCTCGCCTCCGAGCTGAGCAAGGACGTCGAGATCGTGCACTCCGAGGACGAGGAGGTCGTCGACCCGGTCTTCGACGACGCCGCCGAGGATCTCGTCGAGCGCGCTCCGGTGGTGACGATCATGGGTCACGTCGATCACGGCAAGACGTCGCTGCTGGACGCCGTGCGGGAGACCGCGGTCGCCGAGGGCGAGGCCGGCGGCATCACCCAGCACATCGGCGCCTATCAGGTCTCCCACGACGGCCACAGCGTCACCTTCCTGGATACCCCGGGCCATGAGGCGTTCACCGCGATGCGCGCCCGCGGCGCCAAGGTGACCGACATCGCGGTGATCGTGGTCGCAGCCGACGACGGCGTCAAGCCCCAGACCCAGGAGGCCGTCGACCACGCCAAGGACGCGGGCGTCCCGATGCTCGTCGCCGTCAACAAGGTCGACAAGGAGGGCGCCCAGCCCGACCGCGTGCGCACCGAGATGACCGCGCTCGGCCTGCAGCCCGTCGAGTGGGGCGGTGACACCGAGTTCGTCAACGTCTCGGCCAAGACCCACGAGGGCCTGGACGACCTGCTGGACACGATCATCGTCATGGCCGAGGTCGAGGAGCTCAAGGCCAACCCCGACGCCGCCGCCTCGGGCACCGTGATCGAGTCAAAGCTCGACCCGGGTCGCGGGCCCGTGGTGACGATCCTCATCAGTCGGGGCACGCTCGAGGTCGGCGACGCGCTCGTCGCCGGCGCCGCCTGGGGCCGCGTGCGGGCGATGCACGACTACACCGGACGCCGGATCAACCAGGCGCTTCCCGGTGAGCCGGTCGAGGTGCTCGGGTTCGACGGCGTCCCGGAGGCCGGCGAGCACGTGCGCGCGGTCGAGCACGAGCGTCGCGCCCGCCAGCTGGCCACCGAGCGCCAGACCCGGCTGAAGGCCGAGTCGCTGGCCCGCGTCTCCAGCGGCAAGCGCGTCTCGCTGGAGAACATCTTCGGGTCTGACCTGCAGGAGCTCAACCTGCTGCTCAAGGCCGACGTCGCCGGGTCGCTGGAGGCGATCGAGGACGAGATCGCCAAGCTGCCCCAGGACGAGGTCTCGGTCAACGTCATCCGTCGCGCCGTCGGCGCGGTCACCGAGTCAGACGTGATGCTCGCGTCGGCCTCGGAGGCGGTCATCCTCGCCTTCAACGTGCGCCCGGTCGGCGACGCGCGGGCGATCGCCGAGCGCGAGGGCGTCGAGGTGCGCAGCTACTCGGTCATCTACCGGGCGATCGACGAGCTGCGACTGGCGATGCAGGGCATGCTCGCCCCCGAGGAGGTCGAGGAGGCGCTGGGGACCGCGGAGGTCCGTCAGATCTTCCGCGCCTCGCGCGTGGGGACGATCGCCGGCTCCTACGTCACCGACGGGACGATCACCCGCGGCTCCAAGGTCCGCCTCGTCCGCGACGGGACGGTCGTCTGGACCGGGGAGATCGCATCGCTGCGGCGCTTCAACGAGGACGTCCGTGAGGTCGCGACCAGCTTCGAGTGCGGCATCGTGCTGCGCGATTACGCCGACGTCAAGGAGGGCGACGTGCTGGAGACCTACACGACCCGCCAGGTCGAGCGCGAGCTCGCCTCCTAGT
>CAZZYU010000247.1:0-2060 GCA_964658375.1 uncultured Acetobacteraceae bacterium
AGCAGCGTCTTGATCTGCTTCTCGTTGTGCTTGTTCATGATCGCCGGCTGGCCGAGATGGCGCTTGCGCTTGGGCGACTTCTTCTCGAGGATGTGGCTCGTGAAGGAGTGATGGCCGGAGACCTTGCCGGTCCCGGTCAGCTTGAAGCGCTTCTTGGCGCCCGAGTGGGTCTTCATCTTCGGCATGACGGCGGTGAAGTAAAGCAGACGTCTGGACGGCGATCCGGGCGGCGATGTGGGCGGGGTACTGGCATGGCGCGGCGATTGGCGGGATGCTTGTCGCGCGATGATCGAATCGGAGTCGCTGACCAAACGCTACGGCGACCGCGCCGCGGTCAACGACGTGTCGTTCTCCTGCGGGCCGGGGACGGTGACGGGCTTTCTGGGGCCCAACGGCGCCGGCAAGTCCACGACGCTGAAGATGCTGTGCGGGCTGGCCCGCCCCACCTCCGGCAGCGCCTCGGTGCTCGGCCGCCCCTACGCCGCGCTGCCCAACCCCGGGCGCCACGTCGGCGTGCTGATCGACGCCTCGGCGGCCCACAGCGGCCGGCGCGGGCGGGAGACGCTGGCCACCTCGGCTCAGCTGCTCGGGGTGCCCGGCGCGCGCGTCGACGAGCTGCTTGAGCTCGTCGGTCTGGACGCCGACGCCGCGCGCAAGCGCGTCGGCCAGTACTCGCTGGGGATGCGCCAGCGGCTGGGCATCGCGCACGCGCTGCTCGGGGACCCTGAGATCCTGATCCTCGACGAGCCGGCCAACGGCCTGGACCCGGAGGGGATGCGCTGGATGCGCGGCCTGCTGCACGACTTCGCCCAGCGCGGCGGGACGGTCCTGCTGTCCTCGCATCTGCTGCACGAGGTGCAGGCGATCGCCGACCGGCTGCTGATCATCTCCGCCGGGCGGATCGTCGCCCAGGGAACCCGCGACGAGCTCGTCGGCGACCGCGCCCGGACCCGGGTCCGCGCCGCCGACGACGAGCTCCTGCGCCGCGCCCTCGCCGACCGCGCGATCACCGTCTCGGTCGCCGACGACGGCGTGCTGCTGGCCGACGCCACCGCGGACACGGTCGGCGACGTCGCGCTCGCCGCCGGGGTGGCGCTGCGGGCGCTGGGCTCCACGCGCGACGATGGCCTGGAGCAGCTGTTCTTCGAGCTGACCGCCGACCACGATGCTCCCGTCCGCGGCGGCTCCGCCCACGACGGCCCGCCCCCCGAGGATCCGCGATGACCACCGCCGAGAACGTCCTCCCGGCGCCGGCGCTCGCCGATGAGCGCCGCCCGTCGCTGGGCCGGCTGACCCTCGTCGAGCTGCGCAAGATGGTCGACACCCGCTCGGGGTTCTGGCTGCCGGTCGCGGTGGCCGTGATCACCCTGATCACCGTCGTCGTCTCGATGCTCGTCAGCAGCGGCCGCGACGCGACGCTGACCCAGGCGTTTCACAACTCCGTCCAGCCCGACGCCTTCCTGCTGCCCGTGCTCGGGATCCTGCTCGTGTGCGGCGAGTGGTCTCAGCGCACGACGCTGACCACGTTCACGCTCGTGCCCGACCGCGGCCGGGTGCTGGCGGCCAAGCTGGCGGCGAGCTTCGCGCTGGCGGTCGGCGCCTTTGTCATCTGCCTGGCCTGCAGCGTCGTGTTCGCCGAGCTGCTGTCCAACGCCCCCGGCGGCGCCGGTGGACTCTCGCTCGCCGTGCTCGGCCAGGGGCTGCTGTTCCTCGCCGCCGCGATGGTGATGGGCATCGCGTTCGGCGCCGCGATCCTCGTCTCAGCGCCCGCGATCGTCGCCTACCTGCTGCTGCCGACGGTGTGGGACGCGTTGGCCTCCAGCATCCACGCCCTGGCCACCCTGGACCGCTGGCTCGATATCGGGACGACGCTCGGGCCCCTCGCCCAGCGCTCGTTGAGCGCCAGCGACTGGGCGCACGTCGGAACGACGCTCGCGCTGTGGACGGCGCTGCCGCTGGTGATCGGTTGGTGGCGCTTTCGCCACCGCGACGTCAGCTGAAAGCGCGCGCCGGGTCAGGCGGCGGCGTCGGCGGGAGCCGGCGGCGAAGACTGCGGGGCC
>CAZZYU010000248.1:0-2058 GCA_964658375.1 uncultured Acetobacteraceae bacterium
CTCGAGGCCCGGGTGGCCGCCCTGGAGGCCGAGGTGGCGGCGCTGCGTGAGCAGCTTGCGGCGCTGCTTGGGTGACGACGGCGACGCTCAGCGCATCCCGGCGCCGAGCGCGTCCTCGGTCAGCCGGCGGATGAGCGCGGCGTCGGGGTCGCTGAGCGCGAGCCGGGGCGGCCGACACGGGCCGCCCGCGCGACCGACGATGTCCATCGAGAGCTTGATCGCCTGGACGAACTCGGTCTGTGAGTCCCATCGCAGCAGCGGGTGAAGGGCTCGGTACAGGGGCAGCGCCGTGTCCAGGTCGCCGGCGACCGCGGCACGGTAGAGCGCCACGCACGAGCGTGGGAACACGCTCGTGTAGCCCGAGATCCAGCCCTGGGCGCCGGCGAGCGCCACTTCCAGCAGGGTGTCGTCGGAGCCGATCAGCAGATCGAGCTCAGGCGCCAGCTCCCGCACGGCATAGGCCCGACGGGGATCGCCGGCGAACTCCTTGACGGCCACGATCAGGCCGTCGTCGAACAGGCGAGCGAGCAGCTCGGGAACCAGATCGACCTTGGTGTCCAGCGGATTGTTGTAGGCGACGACCGGCAGCCCCACCGACGCGATGTCGCGGTAGTGGGCCAGGACGGCGCGTTCGTCGGCCCGGTATGAGTTGGGCGGGAGCGCCATCACGGCCGGGGCGCCGAGCTCGGCCGCCTGCTCGGTCCAGCGCGAGGCCTCCCGCGAGCCGTAGGCGCCGACGGCCGGGATGACCGAGAATCCGTCCGGCGCCGCGGAGACCGCCGTCTGCACGACGCGGGCGCGCTCGGCGGAGGTCAGCGTCTGGTACTCGCCGAGCGATCCGTTGGGCGTGATGCCGTCACAGCCGGAATCGGCCAGCCAGCGGATGTGCTCGCCGTAGCGATCGAAGTCGATGCTCAGATCGGCGGCGAACGCCAGCGGATTGGCGACGAGGACTCCGTGCCAGGGCCTCTCGGCCATCGGGGCTAGAGGATGCCGATTTCGGAGTTGTCGCCGACCATGAACCGGTAGGCGCGGGGTTGGCGTTCGGAGCGGCCGATCCGGACGTTGCGGCCCAGCAGCGAGGATTCCATCCGCCCGTCCAGGTGTGACACGACCGAGCCGGTCAGCAGGATCGAGTGCTCCACCTCGGCATCCTCGATCACGCAGTGCTCACCGACTGCCGTGTACGGGCCGACGTAGGCGTCGGTCAGCCGCGCGCCGGCGCCGATCACCGCCGGCCCGCGGACCGTCGTGCGCTCCAGGCGCGCGCCGTCTTCGATGATCACCCGCCCGTCGACCTGGGAGTCGATCAGCTCCCCCTCGATCCGCCCGTCCAGGGTCTCCAACACCAGCCGGTTGGCAGCGAGCATGTCATCCAGACGCCCGGTGTCCTTCCACCACCCCCGCACCACATGCGGATCCACCCGCCGGCCCTGATCGACCAGGTACTGGATCGCGTCGGTGATCTCAAGCTCCCCCCGCGCCGACGGCTCGATCGCCCTTGCTGCGTCATGCACCGAGCTGCGAAACATGTACACCCCGACGAGCGCCAGATCGGTCGTCGGCTCCCGCGGCTTCTCCACCAGCCGCACCACCTTGCCGCCGGCCAGCTCCGCAACCCCGAAATTCTCCGGATCGAGCACCGGCGTGAGCAGGATCAACGCGTCGGGCTGATGGTCATGAAACGCCGACACGAGATCCCGGATCCCGCCCTGCAACAGGTTGTCACCCAGATACATCACAAACGGCGACTCCCCCAGAAACGGCTCGGCGGTCAACACCGCGTGCGCCAACCCCGCCGGCTGATCCTGCACGATGTAGGTGATCGCCACCCCGAACCGCGACCCATCCCCGACCGTCTCCCGGATCTCCTGCCCCGTCTCCGGAGCGATGATGATCCCCACCTCCACGATCCCCGCCTCCGCCATCGCCTCAATCCCATAGAACAACACCGGCTTATTGGCCACCGGCACCAACTGCTTGGCGCTGGTATGCGTAATCGGACGCAACCGCGTCCCCTTACCCCCCGACAGGATCAACCCCTTCAGCGACGTCATG
>CAZZYU010000249.1:0-2051 GCA_964658375.1 uncultured Acetobacteraceae bacterium
AGCGCTCCCTCGGCGACTGAGCAGCGGTCTTGGACGGATGCGATCTCGGCAGCTGGGGTCGCAATGAGGCACTGACGAAGCTCTACCGCTGGTCCTTGAGCGTGTCGTACTGGGCCGTGGTGATGACTCCGTTGGCGCGCCAGTTCTCGAGGTGGGGCGTCAGGTCGGTGAAGTAGCCGGTCGAGAGCCCGAACCCGCGCTCAATCCTCGTTCCCCTTCCGCTTCCCGGAGGGCTGCATGGCGGTCCGGGCACGGGTGGTGTTCGCGTTGGGAGGGAGTCGACGGTCTCCCGGGAGAGGTATGAGGTCCAGCCGACGAGAGCTCCCGGCCGCGCGTAGTCGGCGTCGGGGTCGATCAGCACCTCTCTGCTGCCGAGAAGCTCAAAGCTTTCGGGGTTGAAGATCAACTCAACGCGCTTCCCGCGCTCCACTCGCGCGATCCCGTGGCCGGCCCGTCCGATCTCGTCGGTGGCCGTCGCCAGCACTTCAGTGGCTGGCAGCCGGGCTGCGACGTGGTGAAGCACTCGCAACAACAGCTCAGGGACGAGCGCCTCGCCGATCAGACCTGCGATGCCGTGAAGCGTCAACATTCGCCGTGCCTCGAGCGTCGACGCGAGAGCTGATGTATCGACGGGCAGCTTTGAGAGCATTGGGCCGTGGCCGGGCAGGCAGCCAGCCGCAAAGAGATCCATCGACGGGGTCGGATCCTCGCGGGCAGCCCGATACCGGGCGGTCTGCCACGCCTTACGCTGCGCCTCGGTAAAGAAGCTTGATCGGATCCAGGTCTCCGTCACTAGACCTGAGCCATCGCTGCCGAACCAGACCTCGCGATTGGCCTCGCGCAACCGCTGGTACACGCCGTTGACAAACTCGCCGTGCGCCCCCCGAGACACGATGTGCTCGTACGTCGCACTCATGACACCATCATCTCAGCTACACGGCTCGAGTCGGGAGAAACACCAGAACACGAGCGAGTCCAAGGTGCCGCATCCACGAACGGGGAACCGCCAGCCTCGTGTGCCGCTTGCCCGTCAGCGTCGACGAAAGCAGCGGCAGCGACGCTGATCGATCGGCATGAGGCACTCGTCGGTTGGGGACGGCGCTCCAGACTGCCTTGGCGCGAAAACGCTGACGAGCCACCAAGCTGTCCTGGCCCGCGCGCCTTCAGAGGCGCGAGCGTCATGCGACACGCCGGCCCGGTGCCCGTGATGCGAGAAGGGGGCCAAGTCGCAAGGTGGGTCCAGCATGTTTGGGAGGCAGGAGGCACGACGGCGGCGGATGACGACGACCTCCCCCTCGAAGCCGTCGAGCATGTCGAGAAGCACGGGACGCAGGCGCCGGCGGAACATGCAGACCCCAGCGAAGGAACTCCCAGCCAATGCGGTCATAGACGCCGAGATCGGGGCGCTCCTGGCCGCGGTAGCGCAGCCGGCGGCGCAGGGTGCCGGTGAGGCAGGTTCGGGTGGAAGGTCGAGGTAGATGACGGTGTCCGCGCGTTGCAGGCGTTCGGACAGGACGCCGAGCTTCATGCCGTCGATCATCCAGGTCGGCCTGGCGATGAGCCTGCGGTGTCGCGCCGGTCCACGCCTCGGGGGTGGACTCGACGCGGCGGCCGTCGCGGAGCTGCCCGTAGTGGGAGTCGATGTCGATGACGGGGATGCCCAGGCGAGCTGACAGCTCATTGACACCTGCGGCCCGAAGCCCCGAGGCTCCACCGGCCCTCGGCCTCCGGTGGCTGTCGCTCCTGCGTTTCAGCAAGACGTCCAAGACATACACTCCACGCACTGGGTGCTGCCGTCCCCACTCGTCCCAAACCGTCCCGGGGCTCCACACGACAAACGGCATCACCGAAGGGAGGGCAGCGATGAACGGCCCTACCGTTCACGCGCTGTCCTGGGGGCCCGCGCCGTCCGGGCGCGGCGAAACCCCCGCGCGGCCTGAGGATCGGCATGCGCAGCCGAGGAACGACGAGCCCAGCGGTCGCGCGCGGAACCGGCCGCGACGACCTCGCGTCCGGCTCGGTGATGGCTCACGCGCGCGTCGACGACGGGG
>CAZZYU010000250.1:0-2048 GCA_964658375.1 uncultured Acetobacteraceae bacterium
GGACCTCGGAGTCGGTCGCGGGCGGCTCGAAGTTGTGGAGGGTGCGGATGTTTCGACACATGCCCGCGAGCCTACCGCCCCCGGACTGTGAGCGCTTGCGCTATCTGATCCCGACGTTCTCACGTCCTACGTGATGATGGGATGCAACTGGTGGCAGCGAGGCTGTGTCGACGCGGGCTCTGCGGGGCACGCACGCCGTCGCACGCGGTAGCGAGCTCAGCCGCAGCGTCTCACGCCGTGCTCGTTGACCTACCAGAGCACCAGTGGTGGGGTGTGCTCCAAGATGCCGGCCGGGTCGTGGTCGACGCGTGTGCCTGGGGAGGTGGGCGGGCGCAGGAGTCGACCGTTGCCCTTGGTCGGCAGCTGCTGGTCGGTGTGAAACACGAGCCGGGTGAGGTTTGTCGAGGACGACCCGTAGTCGTCAAGCTCGATCGGCGCGTACGTGGCCGGGTCGACGTAGTAGGTCATCCGGTCATAGCCGGACACGCCCGAGATGGCGATCCTGATGGCGGCGCGCCCGTCGACGGTCACGCGGCCGACGACGCGGGCGTTCCCGGACTGCAGCAGCCGATGAAGCTGCGCCGGAAATGTCAGCGAGGTGCCGCTCGGCGGCCCGGCCGAGCTGACCGACGGCGCGTTGGTCGTCGAGATGACCGACGCCTGCAGGAAGAACTGATGTGACGCGTTCAGGCCCGCGACCCACTGAATCGCGTCGGCACCGGTGCGCAGGCCGCGGGCCTGCGCGCGGGTCACCGTCTGGCGCACCGGACCGTAGGCGGTCGCGATCCTCAGCGTGACGATGCCGTCTCGGTCAGTCCTGGTCTGCGTGAAGCGAGGGTGGCTGCTGGGGAACCGCACGCCGACATAGATCCGGTTGGTGGCGGGGTCGTAGAGGCCCGAGTTCGTCTGCCAGGTGGGTTGGTGACCGGGCACCTGTTCTCGTGTCAGCGAGCGATACGGCGGGCCCTGTTCAAACCAGCCCTCGGCATCGAGCGTCGGGACGAGGAGGGCGCTGTGGCCGCGTGCACTGGGAGTCATCGTCTGCGTGACCGACACGTGCACGATCGTCCCCGGCGCGGGTTTGGGCAGCGCGATCTCAGCCGCGCGCAGCACGTGCTGGTCCCACGCCGAGTTGGTCGAGTCGCTGTCGGTCGCCACGATCACGGCCGCAACCGCCGCGGCGACCGCGCAGCTCGCGGCGGCGGCCAGCATCCAGTGGCGACGCGTCCGGCCACGGCGAGGTGGTGGGGTCGGCTCTGGCGCGGCGAGCTCACGCGCGATTGCGCGCTCCAGATCGTTGCCGAACTGGGTCAGAGCGCTAGGCAGGGTGTCGTTCACCATTCCTCCTCAGGTACGGTCCGGCGCAGGCGGCCCAGCGCTCGAGAGACCCGCAGCCGGGCCGCAGCCGGACGAATGTTCAGGCGGCGGGCAACCTCGTCGTAGGCGAGCTCGTCGATGAGCCGCAGGTCGATCGCGTCGCGTTCGTGGGCGGGCAGCTCAGACAGGCGCCGCTCGAGCATCCGCCGTGGCGATAGTCGCCGCTCAACCTCGTCGCGGGCGTCGTCGTCGGCGATCAGCTCGGTCGAGAGCCCAAGGCGTTCACGGGCGCGGGTCTCCACCCGATCGTGACGGGCGGAGTCGGCGACCAGCCTGCCGGCGATCCCCAGCAGCCAGGGCAGCGCCGAGCCGTCACGTTCATCACGAAATCGATCGCGCTGCAGCCATGCCCGGGTGAACGTCTCGGCGGTCAGGTCGGCAGCCAGCCAACCCATCCGTCGACTCAGCCACCGATAGACGGCCGCCGCGTGGCGCTCATACAGCTCTGCAAACGCCGCCGGATCGGTGCACGAGTCCAACACCAGCAGCGCATCGGTGCGGCGGTCGAGACGGGAGCGTGAGACGGTCATCTGATCCCGTATCGCGCAACCCGCCCAGAATGTATCCGAGCAGCCCGCCTCAGCACGCCGCCCCCGGACTCTCAGCGGGTTAAGCACCCCCGGACGCACGAAGGGCGCCGTCGACGCGGCGCCCTTCGCTGGCACTTCATG
>CAZZYU010000251.1:0-2048 GCA_964658375.1 uncultured Acetobacteraceae bacterium
CAGTACGGGGGTGGCTTCTTCTGGGGGCCGGGCAACAGCGAGGGTGCGACCTACACCACCCTGACGCAGAGCGCGGCGTACGGAGAGGATTACGGCACCCCGGGGTTTCCGTCGCAGACGTTCGGCTTTCAGCTCGTCTGCGGCGCGAGCCCGTGCACCGCTCAGTCAAACGCCTACCTCGACGAGATCGACCTCACCGTCGACGAGACCTCCGGTCCGGCGCTCACCGCCGGCGGCGTGTGGGGTCACGCCGGCTGGGTGCGCGGCGCGTGGCCGCTGTCGGTCACCGGGGACTCCCCGTCGGGGGTCTGCTCGCTCAGCGAGGGCGTGGCGCTGCCCGGGGGCGACTCGCAGATCGCGGCGGGTTCGTTTCCGCAGGACGGCGCCGCCTGGCATCAGTGCAACGCCGGCAGCGGGATCTCCGCGACCCTGAACACCGCGGGCTACCCCGACGGGGCCGACACGCTCTACGTCAGCGGCTCTGACGCGGCGGGGCAGACCGGCTCGGCGACAACCCCGCTCGACGTCGACAACGCCACGCCCACCGTCTCGCTCTCGACCCCGGACGATCCGGACCTCAACGAGTGGGTCAACCACGCCGTCACAGTCCAGGCGGCCGCGTCGGCGGGGCCGAGCGGAGTCGCGGGGACGAGCTGCTCGGTCGACCACGGGACGAGCAGCGACTACCCCGCGGGCGGTGTGACCGTCGACGGAGACGGCGTCCACACCGTCTCCTGCACCGCGTCCAACAACGCGATCAGTCCACAGGGCGCGCCGAACACCGGGACCACCAGCGAGACGGTCAAGATCGACGAGGCGCCGCCGGCGCTGTCGTTTGAGCCGGTCAACCCGTCCGATCCGACCGCGCTGGTCGTGGACGCCGGCGACGATGAGTCCGGCGTGGCCGGGGGCTCGATCACGGTTCAGGGGCCGCACGACCCAGCGCCGACCGCGCTGCCGACGACGTTCAACGGCTCTCAGCTGGTGTCGCGCTTTGACGACGGCGGCAAGAACGGCGACTACACGTTCGTGGCGAGCTCCTGTGACGAGGTGGGTAACTGCGCGTCGACGAGCGAGGTGCTGCATTTCCCGATCCGGCTGGGCTCGCAGTCGCTGGTCAGCTTCTCGGCGATCCGAGTCCCCGCCCGGATCGTGCACCGGCGCGTGCGCGTCGGCTACCGGGTCAAGACGGTCCGCCGGCGCGTGCGGGTCGACTATCACGTCCAGACCGTCGTGCGTCGCCGGCACGGCAAGCGCCAGGAGGTCCAGATCAAGGTCGGGGGGCACGTGAAGCGGGTCAAGCGGCAGATCAAGGTGGGCGGCCACTTCGCGCGGATCAAGATCAGGATCGGTGTCAATCGCAGCTGCGGGCACCGCCGCGTGAAGCTCCGTCCCCATCACTGGAAGGAGGTCACGGCGTGTCGCAAGCTCGTGCTGCGCGTGGTCAAAAAGCGCCGCGTGAGGTTCGGGCACACGGCCACGCTGCACGGACTGCTCGTCACCGCCCAGGGCGCGCCGATCGCCGACGCACCGGTGACGATCCTCACCCGCCCCAACGATCGCGGCGGCGTGTTCCGGCGAGCCGTGACGACGACCACCGACGCGATCGGGGCCTGGACGGCGACGGTGCCAGGAGGACCGAGCCGCACGGTCCGCGCCTACTACGGCGGATCGGCGACGGTGGAGCCGACGACGAGCACCGTGCAGCTCACCGTCCCGGCGAAGATCAGGCTCACGATCAGCCCCCACGTTCTCCCCTGGTCTCACGCGATCGAGATCAGGGGCCATCTGGTGGGGCGCTATGTCCCCCATGACGGCGTCGCGTTGCGACTGCTGGTCCGGTATCCCGGAACGAGGCAGCGAACCCCGCTGCTCGCGCTGCGAACCAACCGCCATGGCGCGTTTCGCTTCACCTGGTCCTATCACGCGGGACGGGGTGTCGCCAGCTATCCGTTCTCGATCGCGACGACCGCGACCGAATCCGACTACCCGTACGCCGCCTCCTCGAGCCGGTCGGTCAGGATCACGTTCGGCAGGCCCACGCCGAA
>CAZZYU010000252.1:0-2018 GCA_964658375.1 uncultured Acetobacteraceae bacterium
GAGAGCTCGCAACGGCCGCGCGGTGGCGAGAACTCGCAAGGGCTGCGCGGATCGGCATTCAGCGAGCGTGCCGAACCGCGCCCATCCGCGTATTACGAAATGAACGTTTTACGCTCTCTGAAACGTTTAGGCGGCGGTCGCCGGGGCTTCGTCGCCCGCGCTCAGCGGTGAGGCATCCGAGCGCGTCGCCGCCGACAGCTCGGCGCCCGAGACGTTCTGGGGGTGATGGCAGGCCGCCAGGTGTCCGCGCGCGTACTCGGTGAGCGGCGGCTCGCTCGCGCGACAGATGTCGGTCGCGCGTGGGCAGCGGGTGTGAAACCGGCAGCCCGGCGGCGGGTTGATCGGGTTGGGCGGCTCGCCGGAGACGACCATCCGCTCCCGCGCCCGGTTCTGCTTGGGGTCCGGGATCGGGATCGCGCTCAGCAGCGCCGAGGTGTAGGGGTGGATCGGCTTGCTGTAGAGCTCCTCGGCGGGGGAGACCTCCATCAGCTTGCCGAGGTACATGACGATGATCCGGTCGCTGACGTGGCGCACGACGGAGAGGTCGTGGGCGACGAAGATGTAGGAGAGCGACAGCTCGTCCTGGAGGTCGTCCAGGAGGTTGATCACCTGCGCCTGGATCGAGACGTCCAGCGCCGACACGGGCTCGTCGAGCAGGACCAGCTGGGGGTTGACCGCGAGCGCCCGGGCGATCCCGATCCGCTGGCGCTGGCCGCCGGAGAACTCGTGGGGGAAGCGGTTCAGGACGTCGGTGGACAGACCGACGCGCTCCAGCAGCGCCTTGCTCTCGGATTGGATCTGACCCCGTCCCACGCCGCGCAGGCCCAGCGGCGTGGCCAGGATCTGGCCGATCCGCTTGCGCGGGTTCAGCGACGCCTGGGGATCCTGGAAGACCATCTGCATCTCCTTGCGGATCGGCTCCAGCTGCCGGCGACCGCCCTTGGTGATGTCCTGGCCGCGGAACTTGATCGTCCCGGAGGTGGCGTCGATCAGGCGGACGAGCACCCGGATCAGAGTCGTCTTGCCACAGCCCGACTCGCCGACGATGCCGAGCGTCTCCCGGGGGCGCAGCGCGAAGGAGACGTCGTCGACGGCGTGGACTTGACCGACCTGACGGTCGACGATGATGCCCGACTTGATCGGAAACAGCACCCGCAGGTGCGACACGTCGAGCAGCGGCCCCTCGCCGTCGCCGCCGCCGTTGCCTTCGGGCTCGGTCAGGCGAACGGCCACCGTCAGGCCCCCACCGGCTCGGGCTTGGCGAGGCCGATGCGATCACCGACGAGGCGCAGCCGCCGTTTGTCCTGCACCGAGAGAAAGCAGCGGTCCAGGCTGTCTGAGCTCTCCGGGGAGCGGTTCTTCAGCTCCGGCACCTCGGTGCACGCAGCGAACGCATGCGGACAACGGGGACGGAACGCACAGCCGGCCGGCGGGCGCAGCAGCGACGGCGGCTGGCCGGGGATCGCGGGCAGCCGCTCGGAGCGGTCGGAGTCGATCCGGGTGATCGAGCCCAGCAGACCCCAGGTGTAGGGGTGCTGGGGGTCGTAGAAGATCTCGTCCAGCGTGCCCTGCTCGACGACCCGCCCCGCGTACATGACGATCACGCGGTCGGCGATGTCGGCGACGACGCCGAGGTCGTGGGTGACGAGGATGACCCCCGCGTTGGTCTCGTCACGCAGGGTACGCAGCTCGTCGAGGATCTGGGCCTGGATCGTCACGTCCAGGGCGGTCGTCGGCTCGTCGGCGATCAGCAGCGACGGCGAGCACGACAGCGCCATCGCGATCATCACGCGCTGGCGCATGCCGCCGGAGAACTCATGCGGGTAGGACTTCAGGCGCTCGCCGGCGCGGGGCACGCCGACGCGCTCCATCAGCGTCACCGCCCGGTCCATCGCCTGCGCCTTGGAGATGTTCTCGTGGACGCGGATCTGCTCGACGATCTGGGAGCCGACGCGGTAGACCGGGTCCAGCGAGCTCATCGGGTCCTGGAAGACCATCGCGATGCCGGCGCCGCGGAT
>CAZZYU010000253.1:0-1992 GCA_964658375.1 uncultured Acetobacteraceae bacterium
TCATCAACGGTCGGGCAGGGCGTGTTGGGGGTGAGTGGGCGTGTTGAGAGACAGCTGGTCCGCGGACGCCCAGGCTTACTTCGGCACTCGACCCGGAGTGGCTTCGGGTCGGCGGCATGATGTGTGATGGGGTGTTCCGGCAGATGGGTGTGCGGCCGCTCATTCTTTCTAGGCCGTCCCCGCCACCGCTGGGGTGGTGAGTCGGCAGCGATTTCGTCAGGAACTGACCGCAGGTCATCGGATGAGGTGGGGGCTTGCCGCGGGACAGGGGATCAGGCGACCGGTGCGATGGCCTGGTCGCCGAGGTCTTTGAGCAAGTGATAGCTGCGTTTGAGCAGCTTGCGTGCGAGCGCGAGACAGGCGCGGTTGCCGCCGATCCGGGCGGCGAGCTGTTCGTAATAGGGCCGGTCCGGGCTGGCGGGGAACCGGGCGCGTTGCGCTGCTTCATAGAGCGCCCAGCGCAACGCGGGCGGTCCTTGGCGGGACAGGTGCCCGGCGCTGCGCCGCAGGTCGGATTGGTGGACGGTGATGTCCATCCCGCCATAGCGGACGACGTCGCGGGAGTTGGCAAAGCGGCGCACGTCACCGAGTTCGGCGACGATCGTGACCGCGGTCAGACCGCCGACGCCGAAGATCTCGTCGATCAGCCGGCGAGACCCCGGCTGGCGGTTGGCGATGTGCCTGAGCTCGCGATCAAACGGTGTGAGGCGCTGATCGATGCTGTCGATGATGTGCAGCGCGACGTCAAGCTGTTCACGCGCCGCCGCTGAGAGGTCAAGCTCGGCCAGCCATTGACGGCTGGCGATCGACAGCAGGTTGCGGTGGTGTGGGACGCCTTGGTGATAGAGCACCGAGTGCATCCGCTGCTGCCACTCGGTCCGCTGGTGAGACAGCAGATGTCTGGTTCTCACCCGCGCGCGGAGGTCGAGGATGTGCGCTGGTGGGATCCACGACTCCGGGATCCGGCCGATCAACAGCAGCTCGCGCAGATGCCGCGCGTCTGCCCAGTCAGTCTTGGCGCGCCGCTTGTTGCCTTTCAGCGCCGCGGCCTCGGCCGGTTCGGCCAGATGAACGTCGGCGCCGATCTGCTGCAGCTCCTCGATCACAAACCGCCAGCCGGTTGTCGCCTCCAAGGCGACCTCCAGACCATCCTGGCCGGCGAACTGCCCCAGGAACTCCCGGACCGTTTCGCGGTCGGCGGGCCTGACCCTGGCGCGTGAGATCTCCCCGGTCTGGGTCTCGATCCACTCCGCGGTGATCTGCGCTCGATGCTGATCAAGGCCCATCACGATCGACATGACGCCGTCCTCAGAGCAGCACGCACCCTGCGTCTGGCCGCCCCACGGGCGGCCTGTCGCCTACCGTCAACCACGGTCGGTCCTCCTGTTCGATTGGCCGGCCGCGCGGCCGTAATCCGCGCGCGCCTTACAGCGCCGTTCGACGTGGAGGACCGGCCACCTTCAACGCGCCAGTCCCGGACACCACGCCACCCGGGACATGACATCTTTCGACGGCGGAATCGGGGGCACCTGGACGAGCGCATTGCGACGTAGTCATCGCTGGTTGCGTCGTGGCTCGTGATCTGTCGCGAAGCGACTAACCCGCCGCGGGGTCGTCGGACCTGTTGGTGCTGCCCCAGACAGCGACGCCCGATCCGGGGAGCGCAACAATCAGCGCGTCATCGGCCGCGACTTCCCAGCTCTCATATTTCTCATGGCTTCCCGCCCTGAGCGTGCTCCCGTTTTCGAACTCGACGCTTAGTTCGCCCGCTTCTGTAGCGACGACCGACTTGACCCGCTGGTGTCGCAACGCGAACACAGGAACGAGCTGGTCCCAACCTCCCGACCCGTTGAGCAACCGCGCCGGCGCTCCAGGCAGCGAAAGCTCGAACTCGCCTTCGAAGCGAATCATCCCGGACCTACCGCCACGAGCGCTGACGTTGACGTCAATCAGGAATCCAAGACCTAGATGAGATACCTCATAGCCCGCAAG
>CAZZYU010000254.1:0-1956 GCA_964658375.1 uncultured Acetobacteraceae bacterium
CGCTGCTGGGCAAGACCAACCAGGACGAGTTCGCGATGGGCTCCTCCAACGAGAACTCCGCGTTCGGTCCGGTGCGCAATCCGTGGGACCGTGGTCGCGTGCCCGGCGGTTCCTCGGGCGGCAGCGCCGCCGCGGTCGCCGCCGGCACCGCGCCGTGGGCGATCGGCACCGACACGGGTGGCTCGATCCGCCAGCCGGCCGCGCTGTGCGGCATCGTCGGCCTCAAGCCGACCTACGGCGCCTGCTCGCGCTACGGCATGATCGCCTTCGCCTCCTCGCTGGACCAGGCCGGACCGCTCACGCGCGACGTCACCGACGCGGCGCTGCTGCTCGCCCACATGGTCGGTCACGACCCCCGCGACGCCACCTCCACGGGCCTGCCCGAGCCGCTGGAGATGCCCCACGCCGAGGATCTCGCCGGTGTGCGCCTCGGCGTCCCCGAGGAGCTGCTGGGCTCCGGCGAGCAGGACACGGGCATCGAGCCGGGCGTCCGGGCGTCGTTTGAGGCGGTGTTGGCGCTGGCCGAGGGGCTGGGCGCCTCGATTCAGAGCTGCCGGCTGCCCCACGCGCCGCACGCGCTGTCGGCCTACTACCTGATCGCGCCCGCGGAGGCGTCGGCCAACCTCGCCCGCTATGACGGCGTGCGCTACGGGCTGCGGGTGGGGGGAGATCAGGATCTGGAGACGATGTACAGCCGCACCCGCGGCCAGGGGTTCGGCCCCGAGGTCAAGCGGCGGATCATGCTCGGCACCTACGCGCTGTCCAGCGGCTACTACGAGGCCTACTACGGGACCGCGATGAAGGTGCGCACCAAGATCGCCGAGGACTTCCGGGCCGCGTTTGAGACCGTCGACTTCGTCGTGACGCCGACGAGCCCGTGGACGGCGTTCCCGCTGGGAGCAAAGACCGACGACCCGCTGACGATGTATCTCAACGACTTCTGCACGGTGCCGATGCCGCTGGCCGGGATCCCCGCGATCTCGATTCCCTCCGGCCTCAGCGACGGGCTGCCGGTCGGCTTCCAGCTCGCCGGGCCGGCGTTCTCGGAGGGGCGGCTGCTCAACGCCGCCTTCGCGCTGGAGCAGGCGATCGGCTTCGACGGCAGCGCCGCGCGGACATGACCGCCGGCACCGACGCCTACGAGGCCGTCATCGGCCTGGAGATCCACGTTCAGCTCAAGACGCAGACCAAGATGTTCTGCGGCTGTGAGCTGTCGTTCGGCGACCCGCCCAACGTCCACGTCTGCCCGACGTGCCTGGGACTGCCGGGCGCGCTGCCGGTCGTCAACGCCCAGGCGATCGACTACGCGATCCGGATCGGCCTGGCGCTCGGCTCGCAGATCGCCCCCCGCTCGATCTTTCACCGCAAGAACTACTTCTATCCCGACTCGCCCAAGGCCTACCAGATCTCCCAGTACGACGTGCCGTTGTGCTCGGGCGGCGAGCTGGGCGGAGTCCGGATCCACCGCGTCCACGTCGAGGAGGACGCCGCCAAGCTCACCCATGTCGGCGACAGCGGCCGCATCCACGGTGCCGACCGGTCGGTGGTGGACTTCAACCGCTGCGGCACGCCGCTGGTGGAGATCGTCACCGAGCCCGATCTGCACTCCGCCGAGCGCGCCCACGAGTTCCTGACGCTGCTGCGGGTCACGCTGCGCCAGCTCGGCGTCTCTGACGTCAACATGGACGAGGGGTCGCTGCGCGCCGACGCCAACGTCTCGATCCGCCCGGTCGGCAGCAGCGAGCTCGGGACCAAGACCGAGCTGAAGAACATGAACTCGTTTCGCTTTCTGCAGCGGGGCGTCGAGGCCGAGATCGAGCGCCAGACCGAGCTCACCCGCGCCGGCGAGGCGGTCGTCCAGGAGACGCTGCACTTCGATCCCACCTCCGGGGGCCTGACCTCGCTGCGCTCCAAGGAGGAGGCCCACGACTACCGCTACTTCCCCGAGCCCGACCT
>CAZZYU010000255.1:0-1937 GCA_964658375.1 uncultured Acetobacteraceae bacterium
GTGAAAGAGTCAGAGGCCGTTCTCCTCGGTTAGCGCGTTACCGCCGGCGCTGGGGAGGGCGTCCGATTATCTGTGTAGGCGGGTTCGTGGTTAATGGTAACAGTGACCTGGCGGATGTCAACTAGTGACAGTCAGTTTGCAGTGTCGGGAACGCGGTCACCGAAGTGGATTTTGAACGCGAGCAGCGCGGTCGTCCAGTTTCGGGTTCGGGTCCATTGCGGGACGGCGTTGTGCAGGGCGAGGTAGACGAGCTTGCGGGCGGCGTCCTCGGTCGGGAAGCTGCCCTTGGTCTTGATCGCCTTGCGCAGTTGGCGGTTGAGCGCCTCGATCGCGTTGGTGGTGTAGATCACACGGCGGACCTCCTCAGGGAACGCGAGGAACGGGGTGACGTGCTCCCACGCGTTCAGCCACGCTTGGGTGATCACGGGGAACCGGGCACCCCACGTCTCGTCGAACGCTTCGAGCTCGGCGTGGGCCTGGTCGGCGTCGGTGGCGGTGTAGATCGGCTTCAGGTCGCGGGCGACCTGCTCGCGCTCGCGGCGGGGCACGTACTTCAGGCTGGTGCGGATCAGGTGCACGATGCACGTCTGAACCGTCGTTTTCGGGAAGATCGCTTCGATCGCCTCGGGGAACCCGGTCAGCCCGTCAACGCAGGCGATCAGGATGTCTGAGACGCCGCGGGTCTTGAGATCGGTGAGGACCTGCATCCAGAACTTCGCGCCCTCGGTTTCCTGAAACCACATGCCGAGCACGTCACGGTCGCCGTCCAAGGTGACCCCGAGCGCGAGATACAAGGCGCGGCGCTGCACGCTGCCGCCCTCGCGGATCTTCAGGACCATGCAGTCCAGGAACACGATCGGGTACACGTCCTCCAGTGGCCGCTTGCCCCACTCGCGCACGTCGTCCATGACCGCGTCGGTCACGCGGCTGATCAGGTCCCGGCCGACCTTCACGCCGTAGATCTCCTGCAGGTGCGCCTCGATATCCCGGGTGGAGAGCCCGCGGCTGTAGAGCGCGAGGATCTTCTCGTCAAACCCGACGAACCGCCGCTGACGCTTCTTGACGATCTGCGGCGTAAAGCTGCCGTCACGATCGCGCGGGGCGTCGATCTGAACCTTCCCGTGCTCGGTGATCAGCGTCTTGGAGATCGTGCCGTTGCGCTGATTCGCGGCTCCCCCGGGCGGTTCGCAGTGAGGCTCATAGCCGACGTGCTCGGTCAGCTCGACCTCCAACGCCCGCTCCACCAGGCGCCTAGTCAGCTGCGCCAACAGCCCGCCGGGCCCAGCGATCTCCTCCTCGGTCGAGGCGCCGTCCAGCAGCTCGTCGATCAGCTCATTACTGATCCGCCTGTCAGACGGCACCCCGAGAGCGTGCCGCAGCCGGCGGCGGTCCGCCGCGCTGTGCACGGCCTCGTCGATCACCTCCGGCGACAACGCCCGGGGGTCCGCGGCGGGCGCGCCGCGCCGGGGTTGCCCAGCGCCGATCTTCGCTCGCTCTACGAGCTCGCTGCGATCGTCGCCAGGCAACCCCGGCGCGATCCCCGCTCCCAAGGCCTCAAGCCCCGGGTCGCGGTCTGACACGCTGCTGGTGGTCCTGCTTCTCGTGGTAGTAGGCATGGCGATCTCTTTCGCTCTGGCCTACACAGTTCCTCGGACAATCCCGCGGCGCCGCCGCGCCGCCGCGAGGCTGACCATGGTTGGCGCGAGGCCTGGCAAGCATTGTCTTGGGTTCTCCTTCCGGCCGGGTCGCTCGGTTTGAGCGTCGGCATCCTTTTGTCTGTTCGGGGATAACGAAGCGCGGCGGGCATGCACCCGCACGCCGATCAGGGGCTGCCAGGTGCCTCGGCGCTCTATGACGCCGGGCAGCTTGCGGAATGAAGCAGGGTCACGGCGTGAGGTGGATCACCGAGATGCCTTCGCTGTCGGCGACGTACGCCG
>CAZZYU010000256.1:0-1933 GCA_964658375.1 uncultured Acetobacteraceae bacterium
CGAGCGGCTGCGTGAGCGCCTTGACGAAGTCCTCGAGCTGGTCGGTGCGCCAGCACTCAAACGCGGTGCAGTGCTCGGCGTAGGCGGAGATCACCGAGTCGCCGTAGTTCCAGTACAGCCGCGGCTCGGGGTTGAGCCAGAACGTGCGGCCGGCCCGGGCGCAGATCGCCGCGAACACGTCCTCACGGGGCGGCCGGCCGTTGGTCCGCGCATCGCCGAGCACGATCACCGTCGCCCGCGGATGCAGCTCGTCCACGATCTCGGCCAGGAACTCGGTCCACACCCGGCCGTAGTCGGTGTAGCCCGAGATGTCGGCCACGCCGGCGTCCCGGGAGATCTTCTCCGACGCCGCGCGGAAGTCACGCTCGCGCTCGAACACCTCGGTGACCTCCGAGATCCGCTCGATGAACACGAACGACCGCAGCTTGCGAAACGAGTCGTGCAGCGCGTGCAGCACGCTCAGGAAGAACGTCGAGGCGCTGGTCACGCTCGTGGAGACGTCGCAGAGCACGAAGATCTCAGGCCGGCGGGGTCGCCGCGGGCGGTACTTGAGATCGATCGGGACGCCGCCGGATTGCAGCGAGGCCCGCATCGTGCGCCGGACGTCGACGTGGGCGTGGCGCTTGCGCCCCCGCTGCTCGTGGCCCTGGGTGGCGAGCCGGCGCTTGAGCTGGGCGACGATCCGGTGGACCTGGGCGAGGTCCTGGGCGGGTCCGGTGGGCAGCGCCCGGTCAAGCTCGGTGAGCGCGCGCTTGGGGGGCAGCGAGGCGGTGCGCTCGATCAGCCCGCGTTCCAGCTCGCGGCGCAGGTGGGCCTCGAAGTTGCGCAGCTGCTCGCGGGGGACGCCGTCGCGCCGCGGGTCGTCGGGCGGCAGCTCGGGCTGGGGCTCGGTGCGCAGGCCGAGCGCACGGCGGATCCGCTGCACGTCGACCCCGAGCACGCCCGATCCCTCGCCCCGGCCGAAGGCGGCGATCGCCAGGCGCGCCAGATCACGCAGCAGCGACTCGTCGCCCTGCTGCAGCGCGGCTGCGATCTGCTGTCGCAGCGCCTCCAGGTCCAGCGCCAGGTCCCCGGCGCCCGTGCCGGCCGGCGGGGCCTCGGTGATCTCGCGCCGTGCCGCCTGGGCCTCGGCGGCGCGAAAGAAGAAGCGCTCGAAGACCAGCTCGAACACGCGCCGATCCTCGGGCGACTTGGCCAGCGTCGCCGACAGCGCCTCGCGGAAGTCGCGCCGGCGCGTCCAGCCGACCTGCTCCAGCGCCGCGAACGCGTCGAGCAGCTCAGAGGTGCCCAGCGCCATGCCCTCCTCGCGCAGCTCCTCGGCGAAGCCGAGCAGCTGACCGCCGAAGCCCGCGGGGCTCTCGGGCGCGATCTGGGCATAGACCCGGCCGCCGACGTTGAGGCTGGGGTCCGGTGGCATGGTCGCCGGCGCGCGGTCCTCAGGCCGCGTCGGCCGCGCGTTCCTGGAGCTTGGCGCCCACCCGCGCGGCGACGGTGTCCAGGTCGGTGCGGTGCTTGACGATCACGCTCATCGTCTGGCGGAAGACCTCGGCGTCGATCTCCCGGGCGCCGAGCAGCAGCAGCGCCCGCGCCCAGTCGATCGACTCCGCGATCGAGGGCGGCTTCTTGAGGTCGAGCTCACGGACCTGTTCGACGATCTCGACAAGCTTGCGGGCGACCTGCTCGTCGAGCTCGGGCGAGTGCAGGCGCACGATCGCCAGCTCGTGATCGTGGTCGGGGTAGTCCAGCCAGAGATACAGGCAGCGGCGCTTGAGCGCCTCGGTGAGCTCGCGCGTGTTGTTGGAGGTGAGCAGCACCACCGGCTGGGTGCGCGCCTCGATGCGCCCGAGCTCGGGGATCGAGATCTGGAAGTCCGACAGCAGCTCCAGCAGCATCGCCTCGAACTCCTGGTCGGTCTTGTCGATCTCGTCGATCA
>CAZZYU010000257.1:0-1917 GCA_964658375.1 uncultured Acetobacteraceae bacterium
ATCAACTGCTTGAGGTAGACGCCCAGCGGCGTCTTGGACACGACGTAGGCTCCGCTGAAGACACGGCGCCCGGCAGCCGTCGGGTATGGATCGGCCAGCCCGACCACCGGAAGCGAGCGGGCGGCGGACAGCACGACGTTGGAGACCGCTTCGTGACCGGCGACGGCAGCGCGCAGATGGGCGTACTTATGCGTCATGACGCGGCCCAGCAGCTCCGGCTTTGCCGGCACGACCGCCAGCAGCCGCCCGTTGTGGTCAAGCAACACGGCAGCGCTCACGCCGGTACCCGCGACGGCGCGGGTGAACGCCTGTGCGGTGACGCGGCGACCGGCGAGTTGGCTCGTGGCCTGCGCGTGCTCGCGGCGAAAGAGATCCTGTACGTACAGCGAGACGAACTCCGAGCCAAGCTGGATTCGCGACTCGAAACGCTGCGCCACCGCCTCACGGTTACTCGCCTGCGAGCTCATCAAGATCCAGCCCAGGCTGAAGATCGCGGCAAGCCAGGCGACGAACAGACAGGCGACCAGACCGCTCGGCCGGCCTCGTCCCGGGCGACGTGTGACCGGTCGCGGACGCAGGCGCAATCGCTGCGGCAGCACCATAAGGCGCTATCGGCACCTCGGCCGAGAACTTAAGTCAGACGGTGCCGACTCCGGTGGGGGCCCCAAAAGTTTCCGGACCACGGGTCCGCTTATGGTATTGTCAGCGGGCGAGGAGGACCACCGGTCCAGATTGCTGGACATTCCCCATCGGAGGCAGCTATGTCGACAACACCCGAGCGCAGCGAGAGCTCCGCGTCACTGTCCCGCGGCGACTGGACGGTCGACCCGGCGCAGAGCAAGCTGGGATTCCGGACCCGCGTCATGGGCGTGATCCCGGTCAAGGGCACCTACAGCGACTTCAGCGGCACCCTGCACGTCGATCCGTCCGGAGTGGCGACCGGCGACCTGCACATCAAGGCCGCCTCGATCGCGACCGGCATCAAGAAGCGCGACGAGCACCTGCGCTCCAAGGACTTCTTCCATGTCGACGCCTATCCGCACATGACGTTCGACCTCACCGGCTTGGAGCCGGCCACCGATGGCACCGCCCTGCTGACCGGCACCCTGCACATCCGCGATCAGGATCTCCCGGTCCAGACGCCGGTCACGCTCGCGGCCGCCGGCGCGCATGGGCTCCGCCTCACCGGCACGTTCGAGGTCAATCACCAGGCGGCCGGCTTTGAGTTCAAACGGCTCCCGCGTCGCGTTGCGCTCGAGGCCTCGATCACGCTCGAGCCGGCACGCTGACTCGATCGTTTCAGGCGACGCCGAGACCCGAGCGTCAGGCCTGCCGGGGCTGACGGGCCTGCGGGCGGGTCGTCGAGCCGCTGCCCGGCGACCCGCCCCGGCGTTGCGCTGCACCCGGGGTTGCTGCGTCCGCGTGCGGCCGTCACGCTCAGTGCCGGTTCGTGTGCCCGGTGTGGGCGATCGCCGACGAGCCGCTCTGGCACGCCGCGTTGAGGGTGGCATCCCAGCAGTAGGTGTCGAGCACCGTCGTGCCGTCGGAGGCGTAGTCGGTCGTCGTCTCGGTGTTGTAGCCGAGCAGCAGGCCGGCTCCCGTGGCGCGGTACGTCCCCCCGGAGACGTTCAGACCGGACACGAGCACCGTGGTGAGTGCGAGCGTGCGGATTCTGACGCCCAGCGCGCTGACCTCGGTGATGAGCGCGCTGGGGAGGTAGCGGCCCTGCAGCGCATCTTGGGACAGCGTCCCGAGCGCGCTGCCGGCGGAGACGGCGACCGTGACTCCGCTCAACGTGGGTCGGCTCGCTCCCGAGCCGCCCGTGCCGCTGGCCGGCACCGGCGGGTCGGAGTGCGACACGCCCCAGCTGTAGGACGACGCGGTGAAGTCACCGGCGTAGGTCCCGCTGGCCACGTC
>CAZZYU010000258.1:0-1916 GCA_964658375.1 uncultured Acetobacteraceae bacterium
GTTCGTGGCAGCGGCAGCCGTCTGCTTGGTCTGGCAGAGGGCGACCGGGTTGCCATCGGGGTCAACTATGTCGGGTTGAGACTCTCAGCTGAGGGGTGGGCCGGTTGTCGTGGTTGCTCTGGAGGCGAGTACGGTTGGTGGAGGCGCTGGCCGTGCGGGCAGGATTCTCAGCGAGCCGTATTGTCACGCGTACGACGCTCCCGCTTGATGGCATTCCGCCCCCAGTGGGGTTGACCGCTACTCGTCTCCCTGACAAGCTAGATCCGCGGCGAGAACATCAACCTCGCTGGAGCCTCGGTCGCACGATCTACCTGCGCGGTAGATGTTCAGAAACGAGTCATCACGGATCCGTCGACGACTGGTCAGCGTCCGAATTGAGCGTGTCGGAGGCGAACGTGATCAGCTGCTCGGCGCCGACCGGTAGCGCCTCCAAACGAGAATCGGCCAACACCCGCGTAGCACAGTCACGAGACGCGCCGAGCAGCGTCGAGTCCATGTCTACCTCAGTACTCACACACCACGCACGGTCGTCGGGCCACCACAGGCTCGGGCTCCGGTATCGGGTATCAGAATCCGCGCCGAACCCGTCGTCAAACGAGGCGTCTGCTATGGCACGCACCGTCCCATACCCCACCACCATCGAGCGGTCGCCTACCACCAACCGCGGGAGTGATGCATCGTCTCTCAGCCCGACCATGTCGGCGTAGCCCTCCCAAACCGCGCACCAGCAACGATCTGGCGTGGCCGTGAACTCGGCGAGGATCTCCGCGAGCACGCCGGCCGTTCGCCGGGGCAGCGAATCGCGCTCCGGCCCTTGGTCCCACGATGCTGGGGACCGGTCGTCGCGCTTTGCCTCGGCGCCGCCGCTGATCGCCGGCCACTGCATCCCGGGATGTGCGACCGCGCCGGTGACGCCGGCCACCTCGTGCCAAGTGACCGCTCGCAACTGGATACCGTCGGACACTGTGACCACCATCGCCCCGTCGCGGGAGTCACCGGAAGGATCAAGCGGGAGATCACGTTCGGTCACCTCGCGCCAAGCGGGGTGGAATACCCGCATGTAGCTCTCGAACCCCTCAGGGACAAGCGAGGAGACTCGCGCCGGGCGCGATGACCTGAGGGCCATCCATTCCGTTGCGCGGGCAACGCAATCAGGGTCCTCGGCCAGCTTGACTGCACCGAGTCGACGCATCAGATCAGCCTACAGTCGGTCCAGCTGATGCTCAAAGTTTAGTCGTCATGCGGGGCCACATCATCCGCGAGCCATGACAGGGGCGATTGGATCCATCCCAATCGCCCTTCTACCGCGCTCGCACCTCAGGAGCCTCCGATCGTGCAAGCTACCGAATTCGAACGCTGCGGTCCGTGTCCCTGATCCCGCAGCTTCCCGGGTCGGAGAGCCGCTCACCTAGCAGCTGGTGATGTCCCGCGCGGGACTCGCGCCCTCCCAACTCGAGGGGGTATAGCCTGCGCGCGTGAAGGTGCCGGAGGCCTGACCCTGCCAAGTGCCATTAACGCAGTCTGGGTAGCGAATGTTCTCGTTACCGCTGCTCTTCCCGCTAGCAGAGACCGGTCCCGTCATCCAGGCGCCGCCATCGCGCACCAACGACTGGTTGCCGGTAAGATTCACTGCTCCGCCTTCGCAGGACCACGGCCAATGCCAGCTGATGTCATCACCCGGCTTGGAATAGTGAACGATCTGCGACAGGGTCACAGTGCAGACGATATCCGGAGATGCGGCCGGAGCCGCGCCGACGCCAGACGCGGCACTCGGAGTGAGGACGACGGTCACCGTAGGGGTGGCCGGAGCGAACCCTGGGAAGGCGATAGGCGCGGGTTGCGTCGGGGCACCAGAGGGAGCCGCCAGCGCGGAAGGGGCCAGCACGCACATCCCCAACGTTCCGGCGGTAACTAGT
>CAZZYU010000259.1:0-1904 GCA_964658375.1 uncultured Acetobacteraceae bacterium
GCGCCGCCTCCTCGGCCTCCAGGGCGGCCACCCGGGCCTCGAGCGCGGCATCGGGCGCGTTCGGCGCCGGTGACTCGTCCTGTTCGGCAGACTCCCCGAGCAGCTGGACGTAGCGATCCTCCTTCTGCCCGGGTCGGCGGGCCAGGCGCTGCGCGTAGCCGCGCTCACCGAGCTCGGCGAGCACCCGCTCCACGTCGGCCAGCGACGCCAACGGCGCCATCCGCTCGGTGCGCGTCTTGAGCTCACCCGGGGTCTGGGGCCCGCGCAGCAGCAGCACGCACAACACCGCCAGCTGCTCACGGACCAGGCCGAGTCCCTCCTCGGCGAGATGGCGATACTTCGTCGCCCGGGAGCTGTGGCCGCTGGCCAGCCGGGCCAGCCCGTACTGGCACAGGCGCTGGGCGGCGGCGTAGACCTGATCCTCGTCGTAGTCGGTCACCGGATCGCGGTTGGTCGACTGGTTGGCGGCGAGGCGCAGCGCGTTGATCGAGAGCGGATACTGGTCGGGCGTCGTCCAGCGCTTCTCGATCAGGCAGCCGAGCACGCGCTGCTCGGGGGCGGTGAGCTCGGCGAAGTGCACGCGGCGAGGATACGCGTCACATCGCCCGGGTGGAGACCGTGACCTCACGACCGGCGGGAAGCTCCCAGCGGCCATCGCGCCAGCCGATGCGAGTCCCGTCGGCCAGCCGGACCACGGTCGCGCCCAGACGCGGCCGGCCCCACAGCGTGGCCCGCAGCGGGCCCTGGGCTCCGTCGGGCCCGTGGGCCTCGCCGAGCCCCTCGCGCACGTGCTCGGCCGGGTAGGTGACGACGATCGAGCCTGCCCGCACCCACAGCGGGATGCGCTCCAGCGGCGCGGGGGCGACGACCTCGCCCCCGCCTCGCACCGTGCGTCCAGACCAGGTCTCGACCCACTCGCCGCGCGGCAGCGCAACCTCACGCTCGCGGGCACCGTCGTGGAGTACCGGCGCCACCCACAGCGCCGGGCCAAAGCCGTAGGCGTCGGTCAGCGTCCAGCCGCGCGGGTCGGCCGGATCGGTGAGACACAGCGGGCGCATCACCGGCAGGCCCGTGCGATGCGCGGTCGCCGCGGCCGCGCGGATATAGGGAACGAGCTGCTCGTGCAACAGCACGTAGGCGCGGTAGAGGTCGAGCACGTCGCCGCCGTAGGTCCACGGCTCCTGGGGCATCCGCGCGTGGGCGTGCATGAGCGGCGTGAAGCATCCGAACTGCAGCCAGCGGACGAGCAGCTCCGGGGGGCAGCGCTCGACGAGGCGGTGGCCGAGGTAGCCGCCGATGTCATGGGAGAAGTTGGAGATCGCCGAGCAGGCACCGCTCAGCGCGGCGACGACAAGCACCCGCAGCGACCAGAAGTCCGACGCCTGGTCTCCGCCCCAGGTATGTCCGAGCGCGTGCTGACCGCTCCAGCCACTGCGCCCGAACAGCACCCCCTCGCCCGGATGGACCTCATCCAGCGCGCGCTGCAACGAGGCGCGGTGCAGCGTCCCGAGCTCCCATGCGGCCTGAGCGCCCGTGCGGCCATCCGCCAGCGTGACGCGGTCGGGGATGTAGAAGCCGTCGCCGTCATCGGCCTTGATCCCCGCCACCCCCAGGGCCAGGACCCGCTTGGCCTGCTCGCGCCACCACGCCTCCGCCGCGGGGCTGGTGAGGTCGACCGGCGAGCCGGTGCCCATCCACCACTGCGCGACGTAGGGCTCACCGTCGGGCTCGGCGATGAAGTGCCCGGCGGCGGCACCCGGCGCGTAGTTGGCGGCGGGCAGGGCGTGCAGACGCTCGGACTCCGGCTGGGGCGGGATCTGACCGTCGCGGGAGTCGAGGTTGACCCACGGCGTCACCCACACGACGGTGCGAACCCCGGCGGCGCGCATCGAGGAGATCATCCA
>CAZZYU010000260.1:0-1901 GCA_964658375.1 uncultured Acetobacteraceae bacterium
TTCACCGCCCCCTACCGCGTCGCCAACGCGCTCAGCGGATATCAGATCGCAATACCCAGTCCATGCCACGAGGCAACGGTCTTGGACCCGATCGATCGCAACATCAACGCCGGCCAACGCGTGCGGACCCGGCTGCCCGACGTGTTTGTCAACGCCTGCGGGAGAACGGTCGTGATCCAGGTGCTCTACGCGTCGGGCGACGCCACTACGCCGGGGGGCGCGCGGGAGGGCGCGCGCACAACCATGATCGGGCAAGCGACGATCAAGCGACCCAAGTAAGAGGCGTCTGTTGGCTCCGGTGCCGAGACGCGTCGGGCGGCAGGCTGGGTGTGTGAGGGCTCCGATGTTCGAATGCACACCAATGAGGCCTGCAACGCTTCGGAGCGGCGCTTGTCAGCGCCGCCCCGCAGCAACTCTGGAGCTTCCTAGCTCTGGCTGGGGCCCGGCGAGTAGCCGGGCACCATGTGTCCCCAGGTGTAGTCGGGCTTGAGCGGCTGACCTGCGGCGTCGAGAACCTGAAGGTCCCCCGCGTTGTTGCCACCGGTCACGGAACTCGTCGGCTCGGGCAGGACGTAATAGCCGTCAGGCAACACCTGTGCCGTTGCGCCGGTGTCGGGATCGCGGACGGTCGTCGCGGTGCCTTGCGCCTCGACGTAGCCGATGTAGAGCGCGTACTCGTTTCCGTCGCCGTTCTTGATCAGGTTGTCCCACACGTCGAGCGGTAACGGCTCAAGCTCCTGTCCGGTCGCTCCGTTCGGCTGCTGGCCAGGCTGCAGGGGTGTCTGCTTCAGGATCTGTTGTTGGCGGGTTTGAAAGCAGCCAGGAATCGACCCGCCGGCCCACCCATCCGCAGCGTCCTGGGAGAGGTGCAGGCCTCCCCAGTCGCCGTCAGGAAGTCTGAGCGCGAAACAGAACCCACCCGGCTGTGTATTCGCACCCCAAACCTCGACCTGGCCGTAATCGGGGATGGTCACCGACGTGAGCACGCGGACGGTGGAGGGCAGGACGGTCTCGATATCACCGCCGAAGTCCCGGCCTTGCGGATCGTGCTGGAAGAGGCTCGTCGCGTTCAGTGAGACGACCGCGGCGGTGGTCGCGGCGGCAGCCGTGGCGGCGACAGTCAGCATGGCGACGGTTGGGACAGCGAAGCCGCCGATCCTGACGCGTCGCCGCGTTCCCCCACGCCGTCGGCGGCCAGTACGGCCCATCTGCAGATCAAGCGCTCGTTGCAGGCGCCGATCGCCAGCATCCCCTGCCTCGGGCAGGGGATCGATCCCGACGTATCGCAGTTCCAGCAGTGGATCGTGCAGTTCAGCCATTGCTTTCTCCATTCAGTCTCAGATTTGGGTGCGCCGGTTGCCGCAGCGACGCCAGATCGGTCGCGAGGCGCTGGCGAGCGCGTGCGATGCGCGAATTGACGGTGCCGACGGGCACCCCGAGCGCGACAGCCGCCTCGTCTCGCGAGAGCTCTCCCCAGACGAGGAGCAAGAGCGTGTCTCGGTCTTTTGCCGGCAGCCGGCGCAACGCGTGCACCATCTCTGACGTCAGACCGAGGTTGGGTTCCTCCGAAACCTCACGGCCGCTGGCCAGCAGCCCCTCCAAGGTCGCGAGGCGTCGTCTTTCAAGGCGTCGATGGTCGCCGATGACGTGGTTGGCAATGCCAAGTAGCCACGGCAGGGCACTACCGCGTTCCGCACGGCACTTGTCGCGTGCGTGAAATGCGCGGGCGAACGCCTCAGCGGCGAGATCCTCGCCACTGGTGAGCCCGACGCGGCTCACCACGTAGCGGCGCACGGCCACCCCATGGCGCTTGTACAGCTCGCCGAAAACCGCCGGCTGCGACGCCGAGCGAGACAACAGCTCAACGTCGGTCTCGATGATCGTCATATGCAGTAAGTCGC
>CAZZYU010000261.1:0-1864 GCA_964658375.1 uncultured Acetobacteraceae bacterium
TCACGGCGACGGCGACGTAGCGGCCGGGAACCTGGGTCGGGTAGACCCCGTGCGGTGCGAACTCGCGGTCGGCATCACCGAGGCGGCGCACGAGCGTCCCGTTGTCGGCGTTGTCGGCGATCTCGGGAGCCTGGAACCACACCCCGGCTTCGACCTGGGCGACGTCGATGTAGCACCCTTCGCCGGTCCGACGTCGCCGGGCTAGAGCGGCGAGGAGCGCATTCAGCGCGAAGCGCGGCCCGACGCAGTCGGTGTAGGGACCGAACGGGCCGATCATCTCGCGGTCCGGCCAGCCGACGATCGCCTGGAAGCCGGAGAGCGCTGAGCCGATGTTGCCGTACCCGGCCAGCTTCGCCATCGGGCCGGTCTGGCCGTCGATCGACGTGCTGACCATGACGAGACCGGGGTGGTCAGCGGCTAGGGTGTCGTAGTCGAGGCCCCAGCGGTTCATCAGCCCGGGCGAGAAGGACTCGATCACGACGTCGGCCCAGCTGGTCAGATCGCGCGCTACGTCCAGGCCCTGCTCCGACTTCAGGTCGAGGCTCACGCCAAGCTTCCCGGCGTTCCACGTCCCGTAGAGCGCCGAGTTCTCGGGCGATACCGTCCCCCCTATGAAGGGACCCATGACACGCGCCACCTCAACCTTCTTCGACGACTCCACGCGCACCACGGTGGCGCCGAAGTCGGCCAGCGCGCGCCCGATGACCGGGCCAGCCACGGACCAGCTGAAGTCCAGGACCTTCAGCCCCTCGAGCGGGAGCCGCAGCTCAGCGGCGCGGGAGACGTCGGCAGGGTCAGCGGAAGGCTCGATCGTGGCCGACCACTCGCGCAGGACCTCTTCGGTGTGCTCGCCCACGAGCGGTGCCGGCCGGGTCACCGACGGTGCCGGGCCGTCGGTGATGCGCGCGAAGGGCCCGGGCAGGGTCCGGCGGCGGCTGCCGGCGCCGATCTGGACGAAGAAGTCGCGGGCCGCGAGCTGGCGGCTGTGCCGCACGTCGGTCGTGCTGTAGATGGGTACGCAGAGAAGCTTGTGCGCCAGGGCGGCGTCGATGATCTCCTCGCTCGTCTTGTGCGACAGGAACTCGGCGACGATCGCCCGCAGCGCGGCGTTGTCGTCGTCGGTGAACTCACCGCTGGCGATCGCCGCCGGGAGCGTGCGGAAGTCCAGCGTCGCGAACCGGCCGATAGGTGCGCCCTCAGCGGCCATCCAGCTCAGGAAGCTGTTCGTGAACGCTCCGGTGGCCGCCCCCATGGCGATCTGGAACTCGACGATACCGTCCTTGCACTCCCATTTCTTCAGGGACGGGGCGGTCGCGCTTCCGCTGCCGGACTGGTCAACGCGTCCGGCCCCGAGCGAGTGACCGGCGATCATCACCCCGACCTCGTCGCCGACGGCGTACGCGAGGACGTGTCCCAGGGTGACCGCCCCGAGACTGGCCTGCACCGAGACGTCCACGGTCTGGCCACGGCCGGAGCTCAGGCGTGCCAGGAGCGCCAGCTGAGCGCCGGCTGCCGCGTCGGCCGCGGCGTGCAGCCAGGCCTGGGGCAGCGAGATGCGGAGCGGCGGCCGCTCGCCGTCGCGGTGCTCGTCGAGCGGCCCACCCGCCGCCCACAGTGTCAGGTCAGACGCGGCGAAGCCTGACTTGGGCCCGGTGCGACCGAACGGCGTCACCGAGACATAGACGAGCCTGGAGTTGATCGCGCTGAGGTCAGCGGCATCCAGTCCGCGGCCGGCCTGGACGGCTGGCCCCTCGTTCTCGAACACCACGTCCGCGCTCGCCGCGAGCTCGCGCACCAGTCGTTGACCCTCGGGAGTATCGATGTCGGCGACGACGCCGCGCTTGTTGGCTGCGTAGGCCTCCCA
>CAZZYU010000262.1:0-1858 GCA_964658375.1 uncultured Acetobacteraceae bacterium
AATTTAGATGTTTGGTGATTTGAAACCAGGGCCTTGGTGGAATAATGAGTGTCCCATGTCTTGGAGGTCCAATTCCACCTTCAAAGCCTAAAATTCAAAACATCCATAAAGAAAATTTGGTTCCTTGAACCAAATTTGCTAAATTTAGGTGTTTGATTTTTTAAAATCGGGGCCCCAATGGAATTTTGAGGTCCTTCATGCAGTGGAGTCCGATACCACCATCAAAGCCTCAAATTCAAAATCCTGAATAATAATGGTGGCTCTTTGAGCCAAATTTGCTAAATATAGATGTTTGGTAATTTAAAACTAGGGCACCAATGAAAATTTTGAAGTTTCCTATAGTTTCAGGGTCCAATTCCACCTTCGAAACCTCAAATTGCAAACATCCACAAACAAATTTTCACTCATTTAACAAAATAGGCTAAATTTAGAAGTTTGGTGATTTAAAATCAAGGCCGTAGTGAAATTTTGGGGTCCCAAAAATGTTGGGGGCCAATTCTTCCTTCAAATCCTCAAATTGCAAACACCCACCAAAAGATTTTGATTCTATAAGCAAAAGGCTAAATTTAGATGTTAGGTGACTTTCAGTCAAGGCCCCAGTGTAGTTCTAAGGTTCCCCTCACAATGGGGACCCAAATCCCCCTTCTAAGCCTCAAACTCAAAATATGCATTAATAGATTTTGATTTATTAAGCAAAATAGGCTAAATTTAGATGTTTCGTGGTTAAACAACCCCGTCCCAATGGAATTAAGGGATCCTCCATGCTTGAGAATCCCAATTCCACCTTCAAACCTACAAATTTAAAACATCCATAAAGAAATTTGGACCCAAAATGAAATTATGCTAAATTTAGATGTTTGGTGATTTGAAACCCTGCCCCAGTGGAATTAAGGGATCCTCCCTACTTCGAAACCTCAATTCCACTTTCGAATCCACAAATTTGAAATACCCACAAAAAAAATTGGGCTTCAAATGAAATTATGCTAAATTTAGATGTTTGGTGATTCAAAAACCCCACCCTTGTGGAATTAAAGGGTTCCCCTGTATTTCAGAATCCCAATTCCACCTTCAAATCCACAAATTTGAAACTTCCACAAAGAAATTTGGGCCCAAAATGAAATTCTGCTAAATTTAGATGTTTTGTGATTCAAAAATCCTGCCTTGGTGGAATTAAGGGGTCCCCCTTGCTTCAAAATCCTAATTTCACCTTCAAACCCACAAATTTAAAACACTCACAAAGAAATTTGAGCCTAAAATGAAATTATGCTAAATTTAGATGTTTGGTGATTTAGAAATCCCGCCTCAATGGAATTAAGGGGTCCCCCCTGCTACAAAACCCCAATTCCACCTTCAAATCCACAAATTTAAAACAGCCACAAAAGAATTTGGGCCTACATTGAAATTATGCTAAATTTAGATGTTTGGTGATTCAAAAACCCTAGCCCTGCTTCAAAATCCCAATTCCACATTTTTAATCGCAAATTTGAAACACCGACAAAGAAATTTGGGCTCAAAATGAAATTATGCTAATTTTAGATATTTGGTGATTCAAAAATCCCACCCTGGTAAAATTAAGGGGTCCTCCCTGCTTCAAAATCCCAATTCCACCTTCATACCCACAAATTTGAAACACCCACAAAGAGATTTCGGCCCAAAATGAAATCATGCTAAATTTAGATGTTTGGTGATTAAACAACCCCGCCCCAATAGAATTAAGGGGTTCTCCATGCTTGAGAATCCCAATTCCACCTTCAAACCTACAAATTTAAAACACCCACAAAGAAATTGGGGCCCAAAATGAAATTATGCTAAATTTAGATGTTTGATGATTTAAAAACCTTGCCCTGGTGGAATTAAG
>CAZZYU010000263.1:0-1844 GCA_964658375.1 uncultured Acetobacteraceae bacterium
AGCGCGGTCTTGCGGTCGCGGTCGCTCAGGGTGCGGCCGTCGAGCCGCGGCGCCCGGGAGACGAGCACGCGATCACCGGGGGTGATCTCCTCAAGCAGCTTCCACATGAGCAGGGGGACGCCGGCCATGTCGACCAGACACAGGAGCGGATGGTTGTGCGTGCCCGTGACCTCGTAGCCCTCGCGGGTGCGCAGCCGGAGCGTTGGGTGCTCGCCGGAATGGAAGACCTTGGACGCGTGAACGGGACGGCCGAGGCGGTCGAGCACGGTCCTGTCGAGCTCCGCCTCGCTGTCGGGCTCGAGCCCTGGGGCGAGCGTGTCGATGCGCACCGTGCCGTCCTGTGTCGCCACCCGCGTATCGGCGGTGACGCAGTACCTCATGGCCGCTGCTGCATCGCCGTCGATGCTGCCGAAGTTGCCGTGGCCGTCGACGAGGCGATGGCGCATCGAGAAGTCCTGCGCCATCCGCGCCAGGGTGTCGTAGATCGCGCTGTCGCCGTGGGGGTGGTACTTGCCCATCACCTCGCCGACGATCTGGGCGCACTTGACGTGCTTGCGGGTCGGGTTGAGGCCCAACTCGTTCATCACGTAGAGGATCCGGCGCTGGACCGGCTTCAGGCCGTCCCGGGCATCGGGCAGGGCGCGGCCGACGATGACCGACATGGCGTAGTCGAGGTACGCCGCGCGCATCTCCTCCTCGAGCCCGCGGGGCTCGATGTTGCCGCCGCCGATGGTGTCGACCGACATGGAGCCTCCTGGCTAGACGTCGAGGTTGGTGACGAGGCGGGCGTTCTCCTCGATGAACGCGCGCCGGGGCTCGACCTGGTCGCCCATCAGCATCGAGAAGACGCGGTCTGAGGACGCGGCGTCCTCCATCGTCACCCGCATGAGCGTGCGCGTGGCGGGGTCCATCGTCGTCTCGCGCAGCTCGTCGGCGTCCATCTCACCCAGGCCCTTGAAGCGGTAGTAGTCGACGCCCCGGGTGGCCATCGCGAGCACGGTGTCGTGCAGCTCCTCGAAGGTGTCGGCGTCGGTCGAGTTGTCGCCGAGGGTGACGGTGAACGAGGGCGTGCCGATCAGCTCGACGAGGTCCCGGTGGACATCGGCGAGGCGGCGATACTCGGTGGCCTCCAGCGCGGCGTGGCGAACGGAGTGCGTCGTCGCCAGCCCGGTCTTGGCCTCGTGCGTGCGGACGACGAGCTCGTCGGGTCGCTGCTCGATCAGCGACAGCCGGTAGGCGTGGCCATTGCCGTTGCCCTCGTCGGCGGCGACATGCGCCAGCAACGCCGGGATGTCGGTGATCTGCTCCTCCAGCAGGCGGGCCTGCTGCATGAAGCTGACGACGCCGTGGCCGTGGGCGGCGCGCAGCGCCGAGGCCCACCCCTCGTACTGCTTGAGCAGCCGGGTGAACCGCTTCCACCGCGCCTCGGTGAGCTTGAACACCTTGCCGTCGTGATCATGGACCTCGAGCTTCTCGAACTTGTCGCCGAGCAGGATGTCCTCGAGCTCTGACTCACGCTCGATGTAGCGGTGCTTCTGGCCACGGGTGAGCCGGTAGAGCGGTGGCTTGGCGATGTAGACGAAGCCGGCCTCGATCAGCGGCTGCATCTCGCGGAACAGGAGCGTCAACGCGAGCGTGCGAATGTGGGCGCCGTCAACATCGGCGTCGGTGAGCAGGATGATCTTGTGATACCGGGCCCGCTCGATGTCGAACTCGTCGCGCACGCCGGTCCCGATCGCGGTGATCAGCGCCTGGATCGCGTCGTTGCCGAGCACCTTGTCGATGCGGCTCTTCTCGACGTTGAGGATCTTGCCGCGCAGCGGCAGGATCGCCTGGGTGTTGCG
>CAZZYU010000264.1:0-1832 GCA_964658375.1 uncultured Acetobacteraceae bacterium
CGCCGGTCGGGCTCACCCCGAGCGCAAAGGCCCCGCGGCCGGTCGCGCGCACACACAGTGATGCGGGAACGCTCGGCTCGCCGGCGGTCAGGTCGGGGATCGGGAAGTCGACGCGCTGGGCGAGCCCGACCGTCGCGGGCGCCGACGGGATGTGGCTGACGACAGTCCGGCCCGAAATACCGACGATCAACGACAGGGCAGGGCGCACCGCCTGCCCGGACCCGACCTCCAGCTGGACGCGCCTGGTTCCCGCCGGGATGTTCTGCTCGGCCTGGCAGATCCGCTGACGCCCCTGAGCCGGCCCGGTGATCGTCAGCGCGTTGACGCTGCTTGTACCGGTGTAGTAGTCCCGCGGCACCAGACACCACACGAGCACGACCGCAGCGAGCGGAATGCCGAGCAGCGCCGACCAGCGCCAGACGGCGAGGTTCCCGACGAAGACGCGATCGCGCAGGACGGTCCGCATCCGGCGGCGGTTCACGACGGACATTCGGCGGGTGGCCGGCTAGTCCGAGACGCCAGACCAGTCGTCGGTGCGGCGCAGGCCGAGGATCGAGAGCAGGAACGATGTAAAGAAGATCTGCACTCCGATGATCATCAGCGTTGCGGCGACCAACGCGAGCTGTTCGAAGGCCAGCGTGCCGAAGCCGTCGACGATCCAGCGGATCACGACCACGGCAGCGATCGCGAAGCCCGCGATCACGACGCCGGAGCCCAGCATGAGACCATGCTCCAGCCGGTAGCGGCAACGGATCGCTTCGAACAGGGTGTCGTGCTCGCCCATGTAATAGACCCCGTAGGCCTGCGCGCAGATGCCGAGCGTCATCACCTGGGTGCCGACGACCACGAGCAGCGAGCCGGCGATCAGGGTGTGCACCTGCCAGTTTCGTCCGAACAGGTGGACGTCGGCGAGGACGATGACCGACGCGATCACGCCGAGCACGAACAGGACCAGCCCGGGAAGGATGAAGAGGTAGAACGGGCTGTGGATCAGCAGGAAGCGCAGGTGGCGCCAACCGTCGCGGAAGCTCGAGAGCTTTGACTCCCCTCCGCGCGGCGAGTAGCGGATCGACACCTCGTCGATGACCAGCTTCTCCTTCGCCGCCCGGACGACCATCTCGGAGGCGAACTCCATCCCCGTGGTGCGCAGGTCCAGCCGCGGGATCGCCTCCCGGCGCAGAGCGCGCATGCCGCAGTGGGCATCCCGCACCCCGGTGCGAAAGAACACGTTGAGCAGGCCGCTGAGGATCGGGTTGCCGACGTACTGATGCAGCCAGGGCATCGCGCCGGGCTCGATGTTGTCCATCCGGTCGCCCATCACCAGGTCGGCGCCGGCCTGGAGGCGCTCGACGAACCGGGGGATGTCATCGAAGTCGTAGGTGAGGTCGGCGTCGGCCATCACCACGAACTGGCCGGTCGCCTGGGACAAGCCAGCCAGGTAGGCGCTGCCGTAGCCGCGGCGCTGCTCGTGGATGACCAGGGCGCCCGCCTCGGCGGCGAGCTTGGCGCTCAGATCCTCGGAGTTGTTATCGACGACGATGACCTCGCCGGTCAGGTCGTTGCGCGCCAGCGCCTCGACCGCCGCGGTCACGCACTGGGTGATGTTCTCCTCCTCGTTCAGACACGGGATGACGACCGAAACCAGCAACGGACTCGCCGCGCCGTCCCCAGTCGATCTCGAATGTCCCGCTGTCACTGCCACTTCGGCATCTCCCGACTCCGAATTATCCCCAGTAGGACGGAAGCGCGCTCATCCGTCGCTTGAGCCTCAGCGGGATCCGCGCGTGGTTGGCGCCGCACAGCAGCCCCACCATCTTCGTGGACTCATACAG
>CAZZYU010000265.1:0-1791 GCA_964658375.1 uncultured Acetobacteraceae bacterium
CTGCGGGACGCACCCCCCGGCCGACCCCCCGCATCGTGCAGACCGGCCGCTCGCGAGCGACTCACCCGAGCGCTGCTTCCACGAACGAGGGAGCCTGTGCGCGGAATGCTGCTCTGGTCGGCGACAGCCCGAAAGCTGCAGTGTCCGATCAGACTCGCTCTGGCGACTAGGCAAAGCGATGGGCTCAGACACCACCGTCGGACCCGAGGCTTCTGCAGGTGGCGGCGCTACTCCTTGATCCTGGTCGTCGAGGTGACGGCTGGCAATTTGAGCTTTCCGATGATCCAGGCGTTGGGGATCGGTCCCCACCATCGGCTGTCGATCGACTGCGCACGGTTGTCGCCGAGCAGGTACCAGGTGTTTGGTGGGATGACGATCGGCGTGGGGAAGTCTTGATCGAGGCGCTCGTCGCCGGCCTTGATGTGATCTGCGGTTTCGGTGCTCCCGTTGCGGACGACGAAGCCGCGCGCGATCGAGATGACATCTCCTGCGCCGGCGACGATCCGTTTGATGTAGCGCTCCGGTCCCGGACCGGTCCGTGGGACTGCGCGCGCCGCCCCGGTCGCGGCGTCGCTGGGCTGCGTCGGCTCGACGTTCAGTGGCGCGTAGAAGACGACAACGTCGCCGATCGCCGGCGGTGCCGCGTGGTAGGCGTCATCGTCAACCTCGACGCGCTGACCGAGGGCCAGCGTCGGCTTCATCGCGCCGCTGGGAACGCGATAGATCGTGCTCATTGCGAGCCGCGGCGGCGACGAATTAACTCCACGCTGACACCGTATCCGAGAGTTCCGGATCCACGAACAGGCGGGCATACGCCCAGGCTGCCGCTTCGCCAGCCCGCCGAACTGAAGCGGCAGCGGAAGGCTCAGACCTGGTGCGGCGACGAAGCGGGAAGCCTTGTCGGACTAGCGTCCGGGCGGGGCGGGGACCGATAGCTGCCTGCAGATTCCGCGTGCGGTCGGCGTTTTGATCTCGCGGTGGCGCGGAACGACGGAACGCTCGGCGGTCTCAGGGTTCTCCCACATCTCATGACTGGCGCCTTCACGGACGAGCCGACAACCGTGTGTGCTGAGATGCCGTTCGAGATCGCGTTTCTTCACGCAGCGATTTCGACGGACTCGACCAGCGCCCAGCTGGGCTCCGGAATGAGCTCACCGCGGGCGCGGCGCTCCTCAAGGACCATCGCGATCGCATCACGCACCATCGCGCGCGCCTGCTCGAGGTCCTCACCCTGAGTCTGAACCTCGGGCAACTCAGGGACATGGGCATATACCCAGCCCTCGCCAGCGTCCTCGTAGACAACATTGAACCGCAGCGCGCTCACCCCCGGAACGGTACCGCGGCCACGGCCTCTCGTCAGCCCCGCAGCAAAGGCGCCCATCAACGGTGACCGGATCGGCGACGAAGGAGCGCTCTGGGCTCAAGGCGGAACTCGGTCCCGGTCGATGTGGCTCTCCCTGTCGGCTCGGAGCCCGCCGGCCGGGGACGTGACTATGCAAGTTTTGGGTGCTCGTGGCCTCCCTCGGGTTCGAGAATCAGGATCATCTCGACGGCTTCTTGGGCCGAGCCGGACCAGTGTGGAGTCCACGTGGAGAACTCGACCGCGTCGCCGGAATCGATGATGAGGTCAGATTCCGAGCAGCAGCCGCATCGGTCCCTGCAGCGCTCGGATCAGTCGTGGCCGGTATGCATTGGAAGCGGGTCCGGTGATATCCGGCGCTCAGGACTGATGAGCACTTGGCGAGCGGGCTCGCGACGTGGATTCATCGGATATGACCGTCGCCGCCTGTT
>CAZZYU010000266.1:0-1783 GCA_964658375.1 uncultured Acetobacteraceae bacterium
CGGGCCTCCTCCTGGGCCAACACAACGACATGGCGAGCTTGGTCCGTGAAGCGCTCAGACACGCGTTCAAGACTTCCAGCCCCAGCGACCCCTTACAAGCAGAACCCGCCGAGCCGTCTTGCAGCTTGAGCACGTTCGGACACAACGTAGCTATGGGCCTCTCGACCACCTGAGCGAGGTCCGTGCGCCCGACGCGCTCACATCGCTCCTCGTTGGTCGGAAGGCTTGGTCACAGAATCGGCGGTTCTGCGTCAATCAAGGCAGATGCCTGAACAGACCAGCAGGGGGGATGGCGAGCTACTGCGGGCCACGCGTGCGGGTGATGGCCAGGCGTTTGGCGCGTTCTACGGTCGGCGCCGGGCGGTGGTGCTCGCGTTCTTGGGGCGGCGCGCGGGGAACCCGGAGGTGGCCGCTGACCTGTTGGCCGAGACGTTCGCGGCGGCGCTGGCGGCGGTGCTGGACCCTGGGCGGGAGCTGCCGGCCGAGCCAATGGCATGGCTGATGACGATCGCGCGCAACAAGTTGACCGACAGTGTCCGACGAGGACAGGTCGAGCAGGTGGCGCGCAAGCGGTTGGCGCTGGAGCCGCTGACCGTCGACGACGAGGATCTGCGGCGGATCGAGGAGCTGATCGGTGCGACAGATGTCGCCGTGGAGCTTGCTCGGGTGTTGCCGCCCGAGCAGTTTGAGGCGTTGCGCGCGCGGATCTTGGATGAGCAGGATTACTCAGAGATCGCGGGCGCGTGCGCTGCTCAGAGGCTGTGGTGCGAAAGCGCGTCAGCCGGGCTCTGCAGACGCTGCGCGGGCGCGATGGAGGGATGGCGATGACCGATTTCCTGGACGCGCTCGGCCGCCAGCTGGTCACGGCCGCCAACGAGCACAGCCCCGACGCGCGGACCCGGCAGGTGAAGGGACGGCGCGCTGCTCCGCTGCGTGTGATCGCCATCGCCGGGCTGCTGCTGTTGATCATCACGGCGGTGGCGCTCGCGGCGACCGGCGTGCTCAGGATCGGCTCGCCGGTGCGCCCATCCCCGGGAAGTTCTCCGACGGCCGGGATCGGTGTCCCAGCCCGTGGCGAGTCGCGGCTGCTGACGCTGCGGGTTGCTGATCCAGCAGGAGGACTGCCGTGGGGGATGCGGATCGTGCACACCACGCGGGGTCTGGTCTGCGTACAGGTCGGGCGCCTGTATCGCGGCCAGCTGGGGGTGCTTGGCCGCGACGGCGCGTTTGATGACGATGGACGGTTTCACCCCTTGCGCCCCGACGCGATCGCTGAGTATCCGGGTAGCGGCTCCAACGCCGCCGCCGCCCAGGACTGCCAGTCGCCCACCGCCACCTTCTCTGACGACGCTTCCGGGATACCAGAGAGCGGAGCCATCTCGCACACCACCGTGGCGGCGTCGGCGCAGCGTTGGATCTCCTTCGGCCTGCTCGGCGCGCACGCCCGCAGCGTCACCTACCGGTCTCGCGGACACGTCATCTCAGAACCCGTCCAACCAGGCACGGGCGCATATCTGATCGTCGTGTCCGGTCACCAGCCACACACGACCGGCGAGCAGACGGGCGGAAGCGCCAGTACGGGGCAGAGCACCCAGCCCAGCGGGGTGTTGACCGCGATCAGTTACCGCTTCGGTGCCACCACCTGCCAGGAGACCAGCACGCCGAGCGACGCCCACCCCTGCCCTGGCAATTCACTTCACGAGCCGCCGCCGAGGACGGTCACGCGCCGCCTGCACCGTCCGGTCGACGTGGCGCTGCAACCCGGCGCCGACGGACACGTGAC
>CAZZYU010000267.1:0-1782 GCA_964658375.1 uncultured Acetobacteraceae bacterium
GCGATGCCGTTGGACGGCGGCGGTCCCACCGGATCGTGCGGACGAGCCGTCGGCGCCGAGGTCGAGATTCGCGGCACCGACGAGCGGCTCCAGCCCTCGGGCACGATCGGGCGGATCTGGATCCGCGGACCCGGGGTCATCGACCGCTACGACGGCGATCGGTCCCCGGAACGCTTCGACGCAGCCGGGTGGCTGGACACCGGCGACAACGGCTTCCTGGACGCGGACGGCTACCTGTTCCTCGTCGGACGCAGCGACGATGTCATCAACCGCGGCGGCGAGCTGATGTATCCCCGGGAGATCGAGGAGGTATTGATCGCTGACTCCGGGGTGCGCGACGCCATTGTCGTCGGCCACCCCGACCCGATCCTCGGGCAGGTTCCGGTCGCCTACATCACGCCGGTCGCGGGCCCTGGCACGCTCAAGAACCCGAGTGCTGCAGAGTTGATCGAGCGGCTCTCCGCGCGCTGCGCCGCGCAGCTCAGCCGATTCAAGCTGCCTCAGGCGATCTACGCCGTCGACAGCCTGCCGCGCACCCCCAACGGCAAGATCCAGCGGCGGGCCCTCCCGGCGGGCGGGCCAGGCGGTGGCGCGGTGACGTGAGTCTCGCCCGAGAGGGGATACTTCGAGTCCGGTGAGCCGGGAAGCCTGGTCGGCGTGCCCTGACGGGACGCCGCCATGTGCCCACACCTCCCTCACCACCCGCACTCCCGATTCCGCCGACCGCCCATCCTGGATGCGTTGGGTGGAATCCACCACGGTGTCTGACGGGCTCCTCGCCCTCGTGTTCGTCGGTGCCGCCGCGGTCAGCCTGGCGACGAGCTGGCTGCTGGTGTCACGGCTTGAGCGGATCGGAGCGCGGTTGGGGCTGTCAGAGGCGCTGTTGGGAATGCTGGCCGCGCTCGCGGCCGATGCCCCCGAGATCACCGCCAGCGCGACGGCGCTGGCCGGGCATCACTCCCGGATCGGTGCCGGCGTCGTGATCGGCTCAAACGTGTTCAACCTCGCCGCCCTGCTCGGACTCGGTGCGGTCGTCGCCGGCGAGATCACGCTGCACCGCCGCGTGATCATCTTCGAGGGGACGGTCGCGATGCTGATCTCGGCCGTGTGTCTCGGCGTCGTGCTCGGTGGCTCCGGACCCGGTGTCGGTCTGCTGGCCGCAGTTGCGGTGCTGGTCCCGTACCTGGTGGTCTCCGCCGTCAGCCCGCAGCGGTTGGGGACGTTCGGCTTGCCGCAGGCGTGGGTGCGCTGGCTATCGGACGCGGTCGTCGAGGAGCAGCTCGAGCTCGAACCGGCGATCCATCCACCGCGGGGGACGGTTCGCGATGTGGTCGTCGCCGTGCTCGCCACCGGCGTGGTGGTCGGCGCCAGCGTTGCGATGGAGCTGACTGCGTCGACGTTGGGCGCCCGACGCCATGTCGCCCAGATCGTGATCGGAGGACTGGTGCTCGCCGGCGTCACCAGCCTTCCCAATGCCGTCTCCGCGCTCTATCTCGCCGTCCGCGGACGGGGTGCAGCCACGCTCAGCATCGCGCTCAACAGCAACGCCCTGAACGTCACCATCGGCCTGCTGCTCCCCGGCGTGCTCGTCGGGCTCGGCGCCCCCTCCGGACAGGGAACCCTCGTTGCCGCCTGGTATCTGGCTCTGACCGCGGTCACGTTGGCCTGCGCATATGCCGGCCGCGGGCTGCGCCGATCTCACGGCGCACTGATCGTCGGCGGCTACCTCGCGTTCGTCGCAGCCGTTCTGATTGCGAGCTGACGCCGGTACCGCCATGGTCT
>CAZZYU010000268.1:0-1770 GCA_964658375.1 uncultured Acetobacteraceae bacterium
GATCAGCTCCCAG
This sequence comes from uncultured Acetobacteraceae bacterium, assembly GCA_964658375.1. GTDB lineage: Bacteria > Actinomycetota > Thermoleophilia > Solirubrobacterales > Solirubrobacteraceae > Palsa-465. Next base: position 14 of record CAZZYU010000268.1, read on the forward strand.
TTGGGAGGATCATCGGCGGCCTCCAAGGGGGTCGGGGCGACCCTCAGCGCGCCGCCGTCTGACAGCCTGACCCGAAGCTCGCCTGTGACCGAGTCGATTCCGGCATCCTCGACTGCCTTGCCGGCCAACAGGCCGGGATCGGCAGGAGAGAACTGCGCGTCTTGACTGGCGAGCCGCCATATACCCCCGGCCTGGTCGCGCACCTCGACGTGCAGCACATCGGGATAGCCCAGGCGCGCATCGACGATCACGCCGCGCATCGCGCGCAGCACGTTGGCGGGGAAGGCATCAAAAGCAACGGCACTAACCATTGGTCGCCTTCCATTCTCGCCACGCGACGAGATCCTCGTAGTCCATATGCCCCCTGGTGCCCGACGACTGTTCGCAACCAACGGCAAGCGGGTCGCCGGTAGAGGCCACGTCGAACGACCGATGCCCCTAACGCAAATCGTGAGCCTGCTCCATACGACACTCGGTGGGAACCTGTATCGACGGCGGCGCTGTCAGACGGGACTATGCCGCCGCAGGCTCGTGATGGTCACCCGCCGGAGCGCGCGCCGGAGGCGGGCTCTTCGCTGCCGTACAGAACGTCGGGGTCAAGGTCGATGTCGCCTGGCCACTCGATGGTCTGAGATTCGGGATTGACGCGGACGGCCTCGAAAGCCGCACGATCGTCACGGATCGCTGCAAACACGCCGCCACGGGCGCGCAGGCTCCCGAGGTCGACGTCCTTGACCGCTCCGTCGGAGAACCACAGTCGCAGCCAGTGACCCTGAAGGGGCTGGACCCGGGTGATCTTGATCAGGTCGGTCATCGGAGCGGATCGATCTTCCGAAGCGGCTCAAGCGCGATGCCAAGCTCGAAGTTACGGGCCAGTTCGTCGCGGTGTTCGTCAAGCCATTCTCGCACCAGTCGAAGTGCACGACCAGCAGGGCGCCGGCATAGACATCTCGCGTCGCGATCACGATGAGTGCCTCCTCACCGCCCGTACCGCGCGTGAAAGTGAGGTGGGGCATGGTCGTCGAAGTACATCTCGATGTCGATCCCGCAGAACGAGCTGATCCTGGGCACCCGTCTGATCCTGTCGCCCGAGACGGACGCTGCCACACCTTCCGCCCTCGACAGGACAGACATACACTCCACGCACTTAGCCCGCGCGGTAAAAGCGCTCGCGGCCCGCGAGGGGGTCGTCCTCGCGGAAGTCGGGCGATGAGACCGCGCTCAGGATCTCGTTCGCCTTCGCTCACACCGACGCCCGCTCGGGCGCCTGCGCCGCCAGAGCGCCGCCGAGCGCAAGCGTGAAGCGGTCGGCCATCTCCCCCGCCGGCCGGGCATGTAGATAGCGATCGGTGGTCGAGATCCTGGACTGACCCATCGCCGCTCGCCAGGTCGATGCCACCCGCGACGAGCAGCGAGCCGGGGGTATGGCGCAGATCGTGGAAACCCAACGGCTCCAACGCAGCGGCGTCGCGCGCTCGCTCGAACCGGCGCCGCAACGCCGAGGCATCGAGTCGCCGCCCGAGCCGGTTGCAGAGGACGAAATCGTCTCGAGAGGTGAACTCGTCCCGACGGCTGAGCCGGTCGAGTGCGGTGGCGCCTGTGGAAGCGGGTCTGTTACTACTCGCCCTCGCTCAGCGACTTGTGCGGAGGGAAAAGCCCCCCGCCGCTGACCTTGTCGGCGCCCTCGATGAGCTCGAGATCCTCGACCTGCTCGTCCGGTTCGTCCTGCTCGTCAACGGTGGTCTTCTCGTCAGACA
>CAZZYU010000269.1:0-1767 GCA_964658375.1 uncultured Acetobacteraceae bacterium
GGTCGCTGACGCCGGCGTCGTCGTGGGCGATCCCCGCCGCCTCCAGGACGGCGCGTGCCTCGGCGACGGCGTCACCGCGCAGCGCCCCGGACTGCGGGTCGGCGACAAACAGCGCGTCGATGACGTTCTCGACGTTGAGCAGGAGCTTGGCGTACTTCAGGCGCATGACATCGGGCACCGCCCGGGCGATGAACCGGGCGCCGCTCAGCGTCTCGGCGAGCTCCGCGCAGCGGGCGTCAGACCCCGAGGGGTAGCGGCCGATGTCGACGACGCCGCTGCGCCGCGCGCCCGTGGCCTCGACGACGCCGGGCTCCAGGTGGTTGGCGGGCACCATGACGACCGCGCCGTAGACGTCGGCGAACCGTCGCAGCGCGACGCGCTCGTTCTCGACGCCGTTCTGCAGGCAGACGACCGGGACGTCGTCGGCGCCGGCCAACCGCAGCTGATCCAGCGCCCCCGCGGTGTCCTGGCTCTTGACCGCGAGCAGCACGATGTCGCCGTCCCGGCCCACCTGAAGCTCGGCGGGATCGGCGGCGGCGGGAATCGTCAGGCGCGCCTCCTCGACCGGGCTCAGCAGCGTCAGACCGTCACGACGGATCGCGTCCAGGTGCGCTCCGCGCGCAATCAGCGCCACCTCGTGGCCGGCCTGGTGCAGCCGAGCGCCGACCACTCCCCCGACCGCGCCCGCGCCGAAGACGACGTAGCGGCGGCTCACAACGGCTGGCGGATCACCGGCCGACGGGCCGCGGCCGCCTCATCCAGGCGCCGCACCGGCGTGGTGTAGGGGGCGCCGCGGGCGATCTCGGGATCCTCGGCGGCCTCGCGCAGCAGGTCGGCGACGATCTCGGCGAAGTGGTCGAGCGTCTCCTTGGTCTCGGTCTCGGTCGGCTCGATCAGCAGCGCCTCGTCGACGAGCAGCGGGAAGTAGACCGTCGGCGGATGCACGCCGTGGTCGAGCAGCCGCTTGGCGAGATCGAGCGTGCGGATCTCCAGATCGCGCTTCATCGGCGCGCCCGAGAGCACGAACTCGTGCATGCACAGCCGGTCATAGGCGACGGGCAGGCGCTCGAGCACCCCGAGGGAACGCAGCCGCGCCAGCAGGTAGTTGGCGTTGAGCACCGCGGTCTCGGAGACGTCCTTCAGACCGGCGGCCCCGAGCGAGCGGATGTAGGCGTAGGAGCGCACGAAGACGCCGTAGTTGCCCTGGAAGCCGCGCAGGCGCCCGATCGACTTGGGGCGATCGAGATCAAGGTCGTAGACGTGGTCGGGATGGCCGGCGGCGCCGTTGCCCCCGGCGCCGTTGCCGTTGCCGTTGGCCGCCGCCGGGCGGCGCACGACCTGGGGCCGGGGCAGAAACGGCTCGATCCGGTCAGACACCGCGATCGGCCCCGCGCCGGGACCGCCGCCCCCGTGGGGCTGGGTGAAGGACTTGTGCAGGTTGAAGTGCACGATGTCAAAGCCCATGTCGCCGGGCCGGCAGATGCCCATGATCGCGTTGAGGTTGGCCCCGTCGTAGTAGAGCGTCGCCCCGACCGAGTGCACGATCGACGCGATCTCCTCAATCTGGGATTCGAACAGCCCGAGCGTCGAGGGGTTGGTCAGCATCAGGCAGGCGACGTCGGAGTCGGCCTTGGCGCGCAGGTCGTCGATGTCGACGTTGCCGTGCGCGTCGGTGCCGACCTTGACGACCTCATAGCCGGCCATCGTCACGGTCGCCGGATTGGTCCCGTGCGAGGTGTCGGGGGTGAGCACCTTGGTGCGGTGCTC
>CAZZYU010000270.1:0-1742 GCA_964658375.1 uncultured Acetobacteraceae bacterium
CCCAAAATTTCTAACTTTTACATCTATCTCATCGTGATTTGAGGGCATCCTGAACTCCACTAACGCGATAACGGTGGGGGCGCGTCCCCCGGGTCGAGGTCCTTTTTTCGTTTTTCCGCGGGATCGACGCCGCCGGCGATTTCATCGGGGGTATCTTATCTCCGATGATTTTTCGCGGGTCTAGTTCACCCGTAATTTAGGGTTATCTAAAAACGGGATTTCTCGACGAAGAGCGCGTAATTTTAAAGATGTAAGAATAACGTACTAGAGGAAACCGTTTACGCGCTAGCTAGATCTCGTCTAAAAAGTCTAACATTCCGAATTTTTAAAATTAGGGTTAAGTTTTCTTTATACGTCCTCCCCGAGCCGATATAAAACTTATCTAGCTCTCGAGATAGTTCCTCTTTTAGCTTAGTCCGCGAACTAATCTAATCGAAAATTACCGAATCTAGCTTTCCTACGTAAAAGATAAGAATACTAATCCTACTTAGGGCTAAGTAAATTTTTATACGTGATCCCCGAGTAAAGCTTAGAGTAAGAGTTAGATTCCTAATTTTCTACGTATTAAGTTTAAGGTTAATACTAAATCTACTATATTACCTATTCTCTATCTAATCGTCTCGTAAATCACTAAGAATAAGAAATATTAATTAGAAGAAAATTCCTAAGGCTAGAGAATATATATTTTATATATTCCTAAGCACGTAGTATATACGAATATATATTCTAACCACCTTTAAGCTTTCTTCTATTATTATATATTTTATATATCTTTCTTATCCGATTAAGCTAGTATTTACTTCTTCTTTCTCCCTAAGAGCTATTTTCTTCGCTAGAACTATCTTCTATCGTATTATAAGTACTATAGTCTAGAGCGATACGCGGAAGCTCTATCTCGATCTTTTTCGATTTCTTTACTCTTTCTAGAGATCTTACGAAAGTAGAAGCTCTATTCCTTTTAGGAATCTTCCGTAGCGGCGTCGTGATTTTTTCTTTACCTTTATTACTCTTAATCGGCGTAGGACTATTTATAGAGCTATTACTACTAATACTTATCGCTCTTTCCTTTTCTTTTTCTTTTTTATTATCTATTTCTTTTTTTACTTTCGGCGGAGTAGTACTTTTAGACTCTTCTATATCTTCTAAATCTAGAGTCTCTAGACCTCTCGTATTAAAATAACTAAAGGTTTTTTCTACGTTAGATATAGAAGAAGAGATATTATCTTCTATCTCTAGAGTATCTTTTACCTTAGACGTATTAGGAGATAGATCCTTTTCTATATCTTTTCGCTCTATCCTATCTAGATCTCTAGTAAGATAATTAAAATTCGTAGACGTAGTTTTTATATTATAGATATAATTCCCGTCTAGATTATTATTAGGATTAACCTTTAATTCTAGTGAATTAAAGGATTTCTTTATTAAGTCTAGATTAATATCTTTATCGCTACTAGAATAGATACTAATCGTATAATCGCTATCTATTTAATTTAAATTAGTAAATATATTAATTATTATTAAAATTAAGATTAAATCTTACCTTCTTTAATATTATAGTCTTTTACCGCGTTAGGCGTTTTTAAGAGCTCTCGAAGCTCGTACGGCGAAGGCTCTAGATAAATAATTTCCTCTAGAATCATAATCCACGTATAAAAGTCTTTAAGGATATCGATACTATAAGAACTCTTATTATACGCCTTTATAATATATTTACTAATTTCGGTCGACGTAGTAATAATATT
>CAZZYU010000271.1:0-1724 GCA_964658375.1 uncultured Acetobacteraceae bacterium
GGTGCGGTGCTGAGTCAGGCTCGACGTGATCTGGGGCCTGGATGGGTCGCCAGCACAGCGGGCGCCGACGTGGAGGTCGACAGACCCATCCGTGGAATGCGGGAGCAGATCATCGGCCTGGATTAGGACCGCGTAGCGTCGGCGGTGTCGCGCTCGTCCTCGGCCAGGCGGCAGATCATCGGCGACTCCCGTTCCGACAGCCGCTTCGCTCCTCGGACGCAAGCACCCGAACCAGCCGCGCTGACGAACATGTCCCGAAACGTGTTCCGACTCAGCAGTTCCGACCGGTCCTAACCTGCGCTAACTGGAGTGAGAAGGCCTTTCTTGCGGTAACCATCCTGCAAATGAGCAGTTTGTAATGACGGGGTTGGGGGTTCAAGTGACCGTTTCTCGATGAGACCTTCCCATGAAATCGCGGCCGGGCCGGCGCGTGAGGTACGGTCTGGTCGACGGCATTCAACTAGGTGGGGGTACGGGATGCGGGGGCCGATGCAGCGGGCGTGCCTGACCGCGGCGATGATTGCTGCGATGGCAGGAGCGGGCGCCGCGCAGGCGCGCGCAGCGGTCAGCTTTCAGCGCACCGACATCCCGCTCGGGGCCACCCAGTCGGGGATGGCGGTCGGAGACCTGGACGGCAAGGACGGCCCGGACCTCGTCGCGGTGAGCGCCGCGACCGGGGATCTCACAGTCCTGCTCAATAACGGCGACGGAACGTTCAGCGCACCCGTCACCTATCCGCTGCCGGCGGGGTGCGCGGCCGATCAGCTCCAGCTCTCGGACTTCGAGAACATCGCCGGGCAGCAGACCCCGGACGGGAATCTCGACGCGATCATGTACTGCGCGAACTCGCACATGCTCGTCACCCTGGCCGGCAACGGGGACGGTGGTTTCGTTGAGCCTCAGACGATACCGTTGTACCTCTCTGGCTATAACGCCGGCTACCAGTCCGCCTTCGCGATCGGTGCGTTCGGCTACTACACCCGCACCCCGTTCGTCGTGTACTCAGCGACCGAGTCAAACGAGATCAGCGGTCCCTATTTCTGCTCGTTTGACAACTTCTCGGTTCCTAATCCGGGGTGCCAGTTCCCTTACTCGAACCCCGACGCCCCTGAGATCAGCGGTCCCATGGTCGCGGTCGACTTCGACGGCAGTGGCCAGCAGGATCTGCTCACGACCGGCGGGACCAACGGCGTCGTCATCTACCTGCAGTCTCCCGGCCCGCCAGTGCAGTGGACCGATGAGGACATTCCCTTCGGGCAAACGGAGGGCGCAGGTGCGAACGCACTGGTCGCCGCCGGCGACCTCAACGGCGACGGTGTCCAGGACATCGTCACTGCCTCGAGCTCGAGTCTTGGAGGTGTGCTCAACACCATCCTGTGGACGGGCAGCTCCTGGGGATCGCCGCAGTCGTTTCCGTCGGTCGACGGCATCGACGCGATCGTGACCGGAGACTTCGACGGCGACGGCCACACCGATGTGATGGCCGTCACCGAATACGGCCAGGCCGTGGTCCAGTCCGGCGACGGCGCCGGCAACCTGGGCACGCCCCAGAGCATCCCGCTCATCGGCAACGGCAACCCCGACTACGCCACCGTCGTCCAGGCCGCCAAGGCCGACATCGACGGCAACGGGACACCCGACGTCGTAGTGCTCGATGATTCAGCGGGAACGTTCGAGGTCCTGCGCAATCTCGCGACGCCCCCGAGCACCGGCGCCCCCGCCCC
>CAZZYU010000272.1:0-1706 GCA_964658375.1 uncultured Acetobacteraceae bacterium
TCGAGCAGACCGACCTCGTCGATGCCGCGGGGCAGCGGCTCCGACGGCTCGATCTCGATCCGCCGGTAGCGCTTCAGGCCCGTGGCCGCCGGGATCAGCTTGCCGATGATCACGTTCTCCTTCAGACCGTTGAGGCGGTCGATCTTGCCCTCCAGCGCAGCGTCGGTGAGCACCTTGGTGGTCTCCTGGAAGGAGGCCGCCGACAGGAACGAATCCGTGTTCAGCGATGCCTTGGTGATCCCGAGGATGATCTCCTCGGCCTGAGCGGCCTCGCCGCCGGCGTCGATCACGACCTGGTTGATCTTGGCGTACTCGTAGCGATCCACGAACTGGCCGGGCAGCAGGTCGGTGTCGCCCTTCTGGTCGACCCGGACCTTCTTCATCATCTGGCGCACGATCAGCTCGATGTGCTTGTCGTTGATGTCCACGCCCTGGGACTTGTAGACCTCCTGGACCTCGCGCACGAGGTACAGCTCGGTCTCGGTCCGGTTGCGGATCGCCAGCAGCTCGTGGGGATACAGCGAGCCCTCGTTGAGCTGGGTCCCCGGCTCGATCGTCTGGCCCGACTCGACGTAGAGCAGCGTCCGACGCGGGAACGTGTTGCGATGCTCCTCGCCGCCCTCGTCGGTGACCACGACCGTGACCGCCTTGTCGGTCTCCTCGATCGAGACGGTGCCGCCGACCTCGGAGATCTTCGCCAGGCCCTTGGGCTTGCGCGCCTCGAACAGCTCGACCACGCGCGGCAGGCCGTGCGTGATGTCGGCGCCGGCGACGCCGCCGGTATGGAACGTGCGCATCGTCAGCTGCGTGCCGGGCTCGCCGATCGACTGGGCGGCGATGATCCCGACCGCGTCGCCGATCTGGGCAACCTTGCCACTGGCCATCGACCGTCCGTAGCAGGCCTGGCAGACCCCGGTCGGGGCCTCGCACTTGAGCACCGAGCGCACCTGGATCGTGATGACCTCGCCCTTGTCGGTGTCCTCAGACCACGCCTCGAACAGGTCGGCGAGCTCGGCGCGGTCGATCTCCACACCCTGCTCGACGATCACCCGTCCGCGCTTGGTCGCGACGTCACGCGCCGCGATGCGGCCGATCAGGTTCGTGTTCGGTGTGCCCGTCGGACGCAGATGGCGCGTCTCGGGATCGATCTCGAGCTGCGAGACCGGCATCTCGATGAACTCCTGGGTGCCGCAATCCTCCTGGCGGATGATCACGTCCTGGGAGACGTCGACCAGACGCCGGGTCAGGTAGCCCGAGTCGGCCGTGCGCAGCGCCGTGTCGGCCAGTCCCTTGCGGGCCCCGTGGGTCGAGATGAAGTACTCGAGCACGGTCAGGCCCTCCATGAAGTTGGCCTTGATCGGACGCTCGATGATCTCGCCCTTCGGGTTGGCCATCAGACCACGCATGCCGGCCAGCTGACGGATCTGGGAGAACGATCCGCGAGCGCCCGAGTTGGCCATCATGGCGATCGGGTTCAGCGGCTCCAGATGCGCGGTGAGCGCCTCGCCGACCTCGTTGGTCGCGCGATCCCACAGTCCGGTGACCGCCTCGTGGCGCTCCTCCTGGGTGATCTCGCCGTCCTCGTACTGGCCCTCGATGGTCGCCAGCTCGGTGTCGTAGCGAGCGAGGATCTCGGCCTTGTCGGGCGGCGTCTGGGCGTCGTTCTTGGAGAACGTCACCCCGGCGCGCGTCGCGTACTTGAAGCC
>CAZZYU010000273.1:0-1697 GCA_964658375.1 uncultured Acetobacteraceae bacterium
CGGTCAACCAGCCCGACCAGTGCGTCGGCTGCTCGCTCTCCGCCGCCGCTCAGGCGCCCGCGAACGTCATGGCCGCGCTCGCCACGCGAGCTCGCGCGCGCAACCGAGTACGCGACTGGTTGGTTCCCACAGTGCCGAAGCTCACCAACAACAAGCGAAAGTAACGCGACCCGCGGAGCGGCCCATATCGATCGATAGACCCGCGAACCAACATTCCGATCACGTTGCTGGCAGCAAGGCAACCGTCGATTACGCGCCGCTTCCCGTCGTGATCCTGCTGACCTGGGCCGCTATGGCGTGGGGATGGCGTTGTCGATGAGGACCGCTGCGATGGCGGCGGCGGTGGTGAAGGTCGAGGTGTCGAGGACTCGGCCTCGGGCCGAGGCGCCATCCAGGAGCAGCGCCAGTTGCTCGCCGAGCTGCTCCGGGTTGGCGGCGCCCGCCTCGCGGGCGGTTTCGGCGAGCCGCGCGGCGAGGGCCTGCTTGTAGTCGCGGGCGGTGGCGCGTGCCGGGTGGCCCGGGTCGTGGATTTCGACTGCCGCTGCGATGAACGGGCACAACGGCGGGTGGATGTCGAAGGCGGCGAGGAGTCGTTCGCGGGGTGTGAGGTCGGCGCGCTCGAACACCTCGGGCAGGATGTCGGGATCGAATCGGCGGAGGTGTTCGGCGATCAACTCGTCCTTGCTGGGGAAGTGCTGGTACAGCGTGCGCTTGGACACCTCCGCCACCGCGCAGAGCTGGTCGATGCCGGTGCTGTTGATGCCCTGATCGCGGAACAGTTGGCGTGACGCGCTGAGGATGCGCTCCCGGGCGCCCCTGCCGCGGCGCAGGCCTCGCGGGCCCTTCTCCAACTCCGTCATCGCCCCAGCGTAGCCCAATTGGGTACGGATCGGTGTGCATAGCGTTGCGTTCCCTCACGATCCCCGCTACGTTGTAAAGCATCCGGATCGGTGTACATAGCATCGGACCGACCAATCGAACGGAGCAATGATGGGAAAGCTCGATGGCAAGGTCGCGGTGATCACAGGTGCGACAAGCGGTATGGCGCTGGCCGGTGCCAAGTTGTTCGCCGACGAAGGAGCTCACGTCTTCATCTCGGGCCGGCGGAAGGACGCGCTGGACGAAGCCGTCGAGCTGATCGGCCGCAACGTGACCGGCGTGCAGGCCGACTCATCCGACCTCGACGATCTCGACCGTTTGTTCGAGACGGTCAAGGAGGAAAAGGGTGCGGTTGACGTGTTGTGGGCAAGTGCCGGGATGGGCGAGCAGAGCAGCCTCGGCGAGATCACCGAGGTGCACTTCGATGCCGCCTTCTCGCTGAACGCGCGCGGCACGCTGTTCACGGTCCAGAAGGCGCTGCCGCTGTTCAACGACGGAGGCTCGATCCTCATGACCGGGTCCAACGCGTCGCTCCGGGGCTACCCGGGGTTTGGTGTGTACGCGGCGAGCAAAGCCCTGCTGCCGGCCTACGCCCGGGTGTGGGTGTCCGAACTGAAGGAGCGAAACATCCGCGTGAACGTGCTGACTCCTGGCCAGGTCGCCACGCCGGCTATGGAGGACGTGCTGACCGACGAGTTGAAGGCGCAGTTCGCATCCCTGATCCCGCGGGGCAAGATGGGCCGCCCTGAGGAGATCGCGTCGGTCGCGTTGTTCCTCGCCTCAGACGACTCGAGCTATGTCAACGGCCAGGAGCTGGT
>CAZZYU010000274.1:0-1694 GCA_964658375.1 uncultured Acetobacteraceae bacterium
TCCAGCAGCGGCTGCACGCCCTTGTTCTTGAAGCTGGAGCCGCACAGCACCGGGGTGAGCTTGATCTCCAGCGTGGCCTTGCGCAGCGCCGCCTTGAGGGTGGCGACCGGGATCTCCTGGTCCTCCAGCAGCAGCTCGAGCAGCTCGTCGTCGTACTGGGAGACCTCCTCGAGCATGTGCTCACGGGCCTCGGCGGCGCGCTGCGCCTGGTCGGCGGGGATCTCGACGACCTCCTGCTCCTTGCCGAGATCGTCCTTGTAGATGACCGCGTGGTTCTCGACCAGGTCGATGATCCCCAGGAAGTCGCCCTCGGCGCCGATCGGCAGCTGGATCGGGACCGGATTGGCGGCCAGCCGGTCGATCATCGTCTGCACGCCCTGGGTGAAGTTGGCGCCGGTCCGATCCATCTTGTTGATGTAGGCGATCCGCGGGACGTTGTACTTGTCGGCCTGGCGCCACACCGTCTCAGACTGCGGCTCGACTCCGGCGACCGAATCAAACAGCGCGATCGCGCCGTCGAGCACGCGCAGCGAGCGCTCGACCTCGACCGTGAAGTCGACGTGGCCCGGGGTGTCGATGATGTTGATGCGGTGATCGTGCCAGGTCGCCGTGGTGGCCGCCGACGTGATCGTGATCCCGCGCTCCTGCTCCTGCTCCATCCAGTCCATCACCGCGGCGCCCTCGTGCACCTCACCGATCTTGTAGGTGCGGCCGGTGTAGTACAGGATGCGCTCGGTCGTCGTCGTCTTGCCGGCGTCGATGTGCGCCATGATTCCGATATTGCGAGTTCTGTCGAGCGTGAACGTGCGGGGCATGGGTGTGAGAACTTTCCAGACGTGCGGGTGTCAAGTGGGTCGTGCCATGAAAAAGGGCCCCAGCGGGGCCCATCTCGACACGGGGGTCTGCGACGGGCGTGTGTCTATGCGGTCGGCGTCTCCATGGGATGGATTCTCCGCGCCCGGGTATGAGCACGGATGAACGCGACCGGACCCGGGGCGGAGGCCGAATATAGCAGGGGCCCGCGCGGTTCAGACGGCGATCGTGACTCCACGCGACGCGGCTCGCGGCGGGGACGACGGGCCGGTCTCGGCCTCGGGCTGCTCGGCGCCGCGGCCCTGCTGACGGCCGAGTTCACGCCACTGCTGCGCGTGCGCACGATCGCCGCCCACCCCCGGCTCGTGCAGACCGTGCAGACCGGTCCCCACCACGCCTGGGCGCTGATCCCGATCGCGCTGGCGGCGGCCGCGCTGGCGGTCGCGACGTGGCGCGGCGGCGGGCGCCCGGCGCCCGGCGCGATCGCGCTGCTGGGACTCGCCGCGCTCGGCGTCGCGCTGATCGCCGACCTGCCCGATGCGCGCGCCACCGGGGTCGTGGGAAACCCAAGCGTCGGACTCACCGACGCCCAGGCCCATGCCGCGGTCGGGCTCTACCTCGAGACGCTGGGGGCGGTGGCGCTGCTGCTCTGCGCGGCGGCCGGCCTGCTGCTGGAGCCGAGGCTTTCGGCCGGTCACCGGGGCCGCGTGCGCCGGAGCGCGAGGCGCGCGGGGTCCGCTCCCTGACCCACGCGAGCACAACACTGACTCAACACACCCGCCGTTAGATTATCGACACGCGAGGGTTGTCCCGCCGCAGCCCCCGGTCCCGTGCGGCGGGCAGCCCTCGCGTTTTCATCGAAGACACGGGCACGCGCCCTT
>CAZZYU010000275.1:0-1655 GCA_964658375.1 uncultured Acetobacteraceae bacterium
CGCGCAGCATCGCGCGCAAGAGCTTGAGGAGGTGGCGGTCAACGATCCGTTCCTCAATCGCCGACATCAACCCGTCGTGCGGGATCGCCTCAAAACAGTTGGCGATATCCGACTCGGCCACCCACCGCCTGCCCCTCCAGGATTCGTCGACGACGACCTGCAGCGCGTCGTGCGCCGAGCGCCCGGGCCTGAGCCCGAACGAGCACTCGAGCATGTCGGCCTCGAAGATCGGCTCAATGACGATCTTCACCGCCGCCTGCACGACACGGTCGCGGACCGCGGGGATCGAGAGCAGACGTAACGCCTCACGCCCGGGCTTCGGGATGAACACCCGACGCGCGGGAAGCGGACGCCAGCGCCCATCCGTCAGATCCGCGGCCAGCTCATCAAGCAACCGGCTCACGCCGTGCTGCTGCGATGTCTGAGACAGTAGCATTACTTCGAATGTCGAAACAATCGGTCAAAGCGGCGCGAGACGCTGATCTCGACGCACTGGTCGTTCGTGTCTCCGATGCTGTGTCCGCGTTTCGCGCAGCGGCCGCGAACGTCGATAACGCCACCGCCGGGGTCTTCGGCGTCAACCACACCGACCTCCGGCTCATCGGCATCCTCCGGACGGCCGGGGCGATGTCCGCCGGAGAACTCGCCACAGCCGCACAGCTCAGCCCGCCGGCAACGACCACGGCAATCCAACGCCTGGTCCAGGGCGGCCACATCTCACGCCACGTCGACGAGAGCGACCGGCGCCGCGCCACGGTATCCCTGACCCCAGCCACCCAAGCCATGGCCGACCGCCTCTACCGCACTCTGCTCACCAACGGCCGCGCACTGCTCAAGCTCTACAGCAACCAGGAGCTCACGCTGATCGAGGACTTCCTGCACCGCGCGAGCGAGTTGCAAGACGCCCAAGCCCGCGAGCTCAAACGATCCGTCCGCGACTGATCAGAGCAGCCGCTTATCGTACGGTCGCGTGGGTACCGCCGCCCTGTGCGGTTGCAGGCGGTTCACGTGCATGGCTGGCGTCGTCGATCACGGCCCGGCTCTTGGGCGAGCAGTCCGGCGTGCTCACGCCCTGTCTGACCAGCCGCCGCACATGGCTGCCGTCGGCACGCATCACAAACAGAGCGCCGCCGCTGACATAAGCGACGGTGCCGTTGGAGCACGGCGCTGCCCACTCGCTTGCCGTCAGAACCGAGCACCCCCAGCTGACCCGCGTCGCCCTCCCCCGGCGAGCAGCGACAATAGAGGGCCGCGAGGTTGCGTGACTGACCGGCTCATCGCTCGCCGGGGGTGACAAGCCCCGCTTCGTAGCTGAACACGACCGCCTGCACGCGATCGCGCAGCCCGAGCTTCATCAGGATCCGGTTGACGTGGGTGCGCACTGTGGTTTCGGCAATCACGAGCAGATCGGCGATCTCGGTGTTGGACTGGCCGCGGGCGATCAGCAGCAGCACGTCGCGCTCGCGGGGCGTCAGCTCCGCCAGGGCCGCCGGCGCTTCCACAGTCCTGCCGCGCCCAGACCCAAACTCCTCAATCAGCCGTCGCGTGACGCTCGGAGCCAGCAGCGAGACACCCTCATCCACAGTCCGGATGCTCGCCGCGAGCTGCGCGGGTGGCGTGTCCTTCAAAAGGAAGCCGCTCGCTCCGGCGCGGAG
>CAZZYU010000276.1:0-1636 GCA_964658375.1 uncultured Acetobacteraceae bacterium
GGGTGAGGCGGCGACCTACGGGTTCGCGGGGTCGGCGCCCGGAGTGATGGAGCAGTTGTTCGCCGACCCAAAGCGACCTCTGCTCGATCAGGCCGTCCCGATGCGACTGGACCCGCTCCCGATTGATGACGTCGCCACCTACGTCGCCGATCGCTTCGCCGCCACCGGCCGCGATGCGGGCTCGGCGCTCACCCCGCTGCTCGAATTCACCCGCGGCCATCCTCAGCGGAGCATGATGCTCGCGCACTACCTCTGGCAACGAACCCCGACGGGCGCCACCGCGGACGAGGCCACCTGGGTCGCCTCTCTCGATCAGGCCGCGAGCGACACCGCGCCTCTCATGCGCGCCATCTGGCGCGCACTGGGCGTCAACGAGCGACGCGTCGTCCGTGCGATCGCCGCGACGACTACCGCTCTCTACAGCGAGGAGACCGCGGCCGCGGTTGGCATCAAGCGTGCAAGCATCGGTCGCGCCGTCGAAAGCCTCACCGGCAAGGCAGACATCATCCCGGGTCCCCGGCCGCTGCTCACTGACCCAATGTTCGAGCTCTGGCTCAAGAACCGCGGGTTGACTCCGGCAAGCGAAGACGACTCGATTGACGAGAAGTGAGCCACAGCGCAGGCCTTCAGGCTCATGACGGGGCAGGCGGCGGCTCGTCTCGCACGATGGGATGCTCGGTGGTCATCCCGCCGCTCCACCAGGGACGGCAAGACTCCCGACCTCCACCCGCTCGCCGGTGTGCAGGACGACGCCGGCCTTGAAGCGGTCGCCGAGCGTATCGCGTAGATGGCGAAGGCCGGCGAAGTCGCTGCTGCGCGGTGTCGCGCCGGCCTCGACTTCGATCCCGATGACGTTCCCGTCGTGGCGTTCGATGATCACGTCGACCTCGCGTTGCGGTTTGTCGCGGTAATGGAAGAGTTCGTCGGGCCGGTCGGTCCAGTCGGCCTGGCGCAGCAGTTCCATCGCGACGAAGCTCTCGAGCGCGGTTCAGGCGATCGCGCCGTCGTCACCGATCCGTTTCTCGTCGGCGCCGATGAGGTGGGCGAGCAAGCCGCTGTCGACGATGTAGGTCTTGGAGTTCTTGATCTGGCGGCTGCCGAGGTTGACGTGCGGTCTGAGCTGTCGGACGAGGAACAGGTCTTCGAGGATCTACCTCGGGCGCATGGCGCGCGAGGTCGCTGGTGCGAACCATCGTCCTGGTTGTGAAGCATCCGCCGTCGATTGGCACGATGTTGTGACACCTCGGGCCTTGTTCCTTGGTGGACGCTCGGTGATGATGGCAAAACCATGGATGACACCCAACCGATTCACATCTACGTCGCTGCGGATCCCGACGACCCGCGAGCGGAGCGCAGCGTCCCCGAGGGGGTGATCGCGCACCGTGGCCCCGCCCTGCACCCCGACGACGTCGCCGTCGTCGACGGGATCCCGGTGACCTCCGTGTCCCGGACGCTGATCGACATGGCCGAGGTCGCCGATGAGGACGAGCTCCGGGCGTGCTTCGCGGCGGCACGCGAGCGGGGCTTGCTCGACTTGGAGCGACTCGCGGCCGCTCGCGCCCGCGTCGAGTGGCGCCCATCGCTCGCGATGCTCGACGACGTGATCGCCGAATTCAGCTGAGATCGCGGGCAGCGA
>CAZZYU010000277.1:0-1626 GCA_964658375.1 uncultured Acetobacteraceae bacterium
GCATCGGGGCGGCCGTCGGCTCCGCTGTCTGATCAGACCGTTCGATGCGCCCGCTTCGCGCCGGCGGTTCTCCGCGCGTCCCGCGCCCGCGCAAACGACGCGCTCTGTGGCCGTGGTCCTGGCCGCTCCGGATGTTCTACAGCCACGCGTCGGCGTTGGCGAGGTCGTCGTTGCCGGGGAACTCGGCCAGCTTGGTCCCCAGCGCGGTGATGATCCGGCCGGTGTCGGCTTTCGTCCGTCGGTCGGGTCTGAGCACGAAAAAGCCCCGCTGCAGGACGGGGCTTTTCCCAGTGCGCCCGAGAAGACTCGAACTTCCACGGACCAATCGGTCCACAAGGCCCTCAACCTTGCGCGTCTACCAATTCCGCCACAGGCGCTGGGGCGGGCCAGTATAGCCCTGCGATCGGGGCGGTTCTCCCTGCTCAGGCGTTGTGTCCGTCCGTGAGTCGCGCTAAGTTCACGAACACATGTTCGGCTGCGGCCATCGTGCCGGATGACCAAGGAGTGGATCGCGATGGATCTGACCAAGAGACAGCAGGAGATCTTCGATTTCATCAAGCGCTATTCGGCGGAGTTCGGCTATCCGCCGACGGTGCGTGACATCGGCAAGGCCGTCGGTCTGGCCTCGTCCTCGACGGTTCACGCCCACCTGGCCAACCTCGAGCGGATCGGGGTGCTGCGGCGCGACCCCACCAAACCCCGCGCGATCGAGCTGTTTGACCGGGCGGCCGCCGGGGTGCGCGCGGTGATGAGCCCGGGCCTGCCGCTCGTCGGCCATGTGGCCGCCGGCCAGCCGATCGTCGCCGAGGAGAACATCGAGGAGTACATCCAGACGCCGTCGTTCGCGGGCGGCAGCGATGGGTCGTATCTGCTGCGGGTGCGCGGTGAGTCGATGAAGGACATCGGGATCCTCGAGGGTGATCTCGTCGTCGTCCGTCCCCAGGACGCCGCTCGCGATGGTGAGATCGTGGTCGCGCTGGTGGGGGAGGAGGCGACGGTCAAGCGCTTCTTCCAGGAGTCAGACCACGTGCGTCTGCAACCTGAGAACTCCGAGATGGAGCCGATTCGCAGCCGCGATGTCCGGGTGCTCGGCCGGGTGGTCGGGCTGATGAGGAACATCGCATGAGCGTCCTGGCGGCCCAGCCGCGCCGTGGCCGCACGCGCGGGTCTGACTGCGAGCATCGGGTGCTCGCCCTGTGGGGCCAGGCCGACGGCGAGCCGACGCTCGACGAGCTGGTGTCCGAGACGTGGGTGGGTCTTGTCGCCCATCAGGTTGTCCCGTGCCCGGTCTGCGGGGGTGACCTGGCCGCGAGCGAGGGTGCCCACGCACGGCCGACCGAGGGACGCTGCGGGGACTGCGGCACCACGCTCAGCTGAACATCGGCCTCGCCCGCGGACACGCTGGGCGCTACTGTGCTCTACCGCAGGCTGAGCAGTCGCGGAGGTGAATGCCTTCGAGGAAAGTCCGGACATCACAGGGCAGGGTGGTCGGTAACGCCGACCCGGGGAAACCCGCGGGAAAGTGCCACAGAAAAGACACCGCCCACGTCCGGTGCGAGCGTCAGCTCACGCCGGGCCGGTAAGGGTGAAATGGTGCGGTAAGAGCGCACCGGCGTCGCGGTGACG
>CAZZYU010000278.1:0-1618 GCA_964658375.1 uncultured Acetobacteraceae bacterium
GAATTGTGCGCCACTGCGGTGGCGACCGAGCTGGCTTTCAGGCTCGTCGTGTCAAGCGACGAGGAGGAGGTCGGGAGAGGTGGTGAGCGCGTTGGAGTGGGCTGAGATCAGGACGCTGGCAAAGGACGGGGTCTCGCAGCGAGAGATCGCGGTGCGTCTGGGAATCAATCGGCGGACGGTCGCCAGGGCGCTGTCCTCGGACGCGCCGCCGCGATATGTGCGCGCCCCGGCGGGGTCGCAGTTGGACCGGTTGATGCCGGTGATCGAGCGGGTGCTGCGGGAGTGGCCGGAGATCAAAGCGCCCCGGCTGACCGAGCTGCTGCGCGACGAGCACGACTACCAAGGGTCGGTCGATCTGGTCCGTCGCAAGCTTGCGTCGTTGCGTCCGCGGGAGGAGCGTGCGGCGCAGCGGACGGGCTATCGGGCCGGTCAGGTGGTGCAGTTTGATTGGGGGGAGATGCCGACCCGCCCGCGAATTGGCGGGGTGGAGCGCCGGGTCTATGCGCTGGTGGCGTCGTTGCCGTTTTGCGGCGCGCAGACCGCGCACTTCAGCTTCGACATGACGATCGAGTCCTTCCTGGAAGGGCATGTCCGCGTGTTCGATTGGCTGGGCGGTGTCCCGCGCGAGTGCGTCTATGACAACTTGCGCACCGCGGTCGCCAAGCGCGACAGCCGGCAGGTGATCCGCTGGAACTCGCGGTTCTTGCATCTGCGCGGTCATTACGCGTTTCACTCGACGGCGTGCACCCCGGCGACGCCGCGGGAGAAGGGGTCGGTCGAGGGCGCGGTGCGGTATTTGAAGACAGGGTTCTGGCCCGCCCGGCGGTTTCAGACGCTGGAGGAGCTGGATCGGGTCTATGGCGATTGGCGAGACCGGGTCGCGCATCAGCGTCGGCACGCGACGCGGCAGTTCGTCGTCGCCGAGCAGCTGCTCGAGGACCGCGCCGGTCTGCGGCCGTTGCCGCCAGCGGCGTTTGATTTTTCGCTGAGCCGCGTGGTTCGCGTCCCGACCGACGGCTACCTGCGTCACGGCGGGTGTTTCTATCGCGCCCCGCTGGAGCTCGTGCATCAGCGCGTGGAGCTGCACGCCTGCCGTGATGAGGTGTGGATCTCCTGGCGCGGCCAGGAGGTCGTGCGCTATCGGCGGTCCTATCGACCCGGCGTCTGGGTTCCTGAGCCGCGGATGCGACCCGAGCCGCCCCCGCCGCCCATGCCCGCGCTGGTGAGCGCCGCACGGATCGAGGCGCCGGAGCTGTCTGACTATGCGGAGCTGTGCGCATGACCGCCAAGCCCAAGGTCGGCGAGCGGCTGCCCTATCTGCTCTCCGCATTGAAAGCGCCGCGGATCGCTGAGCGACTGGCCGCGACCGCGGAGCGCGCCCGGGAGGAGCAGTGGCCCTATGAACAGTTCCTGGAGACGCTCTGTGAGGCCGAGGTGTTCGCCCGCGAAGCGTCGGGTGCGAGGACTCGCACCCGGTCGGCGGGGTTTCCAGCGCACAAGTCCCTGGAGGACTTCGACTTCACCGCCCAGCCATCGGCCGAGCGGCCGTTGGTGATGCACCTCGCGCAGCTGGCGTGGATCGAGGAGCACGCCAACGTCTGCCTGATCGGACCACCCG
>CAZZYU010000279.1:0-1572 GCA_964658375.1 uncultured Acetobacteraceae bacterium
CCGGTGCTCAAGGGCGTCGGCCTGTTCTCCAGCGGCCTGCTCACCGACAAGGGCACGGCCAAGCCGACCTATAACGCCTACCGGCTTCCGCTGTGGCTGCCCCACCAGTCGGTCAAGAAGAACGCGAGCACCGAGGTGTGGGGCGGCGCGCGGCCGGCATCGTTCGGCTACGCCGCGGTCAAGCTGCCCCAGACGGTCAACATCCAGCTGCAGGCCGGCGGCAAGGGCGCATGGACGACAATCGCGACGGCGACCGCGTCAAAGACCAACGGCTACTTCGACACGCACGTCAAGCTCGCCACCAGCGGCAACCTGCGCCTGCAGTACACCTACCCGGCGATCGAGCCGTTCCTGCCGCTGCGCGTCGCCGGATCGACGGTCGTCAGCCGCAGCGTGAAGGTCACGGTTCACTGATCGGATCGCGACTCACGACGGCGGACGGCACGGCGGCGAGGGAGGACAGTCTCAGTCGTTGATGGAGATGCCAAGCAGTCGATCGGCCTTGACGCTGAGCGTCACGCCCTTGCGGATGAGAGTCTGCGCCTTGGCATCCTCGCTTTTGAACGCGGATCGGTGCCCAGAGATGAGATCCTGCAGGGCCGTTCGGTACTCCAGCGCGGCATGGTTCTCCTCCTTGGCTCCCGTGATCCATTCAGCCTTTCCCTGCCGCTGTCGGGCGCTTGAGGTCGATGCTTTTTCAACGACACCCACTGCGCGAGCAGACGCCCGTTCCAAGGGACCGATGACCGGCACGACCTTCTTTGCCTGCATAACGGTCTTGACGTTGAGGTTGGCGTTGTAGACCTTGAACCCAGGCATCTTTCTGACCAGCGCATCTTGGGTCTTGATCGCCGTGACGACATTGGCAGTGCTACCCAGCGCGGGTCCGACCAGAGTCCCGGCCATCGCTACAGCCGCGCCGGTCGCCAAGCACTGGATCCTCACGTAGCTCATATCTCTCCATCTGACGCGCGATGTCTGGTGAGCCCCCCGAACCGCACTGCGAGCGCGCGGCCTCGTAGAGAATATCCGAGCCGAGCCCTCTATCCGCGCGAGCCCCCGCCGATCCGTGGCGGCTCCCACGGAGCCCATGAGCCGTCCCCTCGGAATTGGAGCCGCTTCGCAACTGCAGCATCGATCACGAGCGTCACGGCTGCGACTGCGCAGAGCGCCAAGCCAACCCACCACCCCACACTCGGCTGGACGATCAGTCCGATCAGAAGCCATATTGGCCGACTGTTCCAACGACAGCCCAGACTACGAAGAAGCTCCAGTGGACCCACGGCGGGTGCTTGTCAAGCAAAGACTTCATGTCGGACCCACTCAAAGATCATACGACCCGCATGTTCTGCTCGATGTTCACCGCGCCACCGCGCAAATAGCCTCACTGCCGCCAAACTGTCAGCCAGGAGGCCGTATCTTCGCGTCAACATGCCGCCGGCGTGAACCAGCGAGGGCGAGCCAAACTGTCATTTGGCGTTGCTGCCGGAGAGCTCATAGGTCGTCAACTGACCGGCCGAGCTCCCGCACGAACCGAGTGACCATGCGCTTTGAGGGACTGAACACAAGGCT
>CAZZYU010000280.1:0-1564 GCA_964658375.1 uncultured Acetobacteraceae bacterium
TGGGCGCGGGCGATGTCGACCGGCTCGGCCGCGCGCTGGTCGCCTGACCGTCGCATTCCCCGCCGGGCCTCGGACTACCCTGGCAGCGCCATGCCCGCCCCACCCGACGGCGTTCGCCGCGATTTCCCGCTCGCCCGCCTGACGACGATCCGGACCGGGGGGGAGGCGGAGCTGTTCGCCCGGCCCGGGACGGTCGCCGAGCTGCAGGAGCTGCTGGCATGGGCGGGGGGAGAGGGGATCGAGGTAGGGGTCGTCGGATCGGGGTCGAACCTGCTCGTAGCGGACGAGGGCGTCCGCGGGCTGGTGCTCAAACTTGACGACGATCTCTCCCACATCGAGCAGGATGGACGCCACCTGGACTGTGGTGGCGGCGCCCGCCTGCCCGCGGTCTCGGCGTATGCGGCGCGGGTCGGCCTGTCGGGCATCGAGTTCGGAGTCAACATCCCGGGCACGGTCGGCGGGGCGGTGCGCATGAACGCCAACGCCTACGGGGGCGAGCTGGCCCGCGCGCTGGAGTGGGTCGACGTGGTGAGCGCGACGGGGTGCGAGCGCCGGACGCCCGATCGGCTGGGCTTTGCCTACCGGCGCTCGTCGATCGGCCGGGGCGAGGTCGTCGCTCGCGCCCGGTTCACGCTCTCGGCCGCTGACCCCGACGCCGTGAAGGCGACGCTGGCCGACCTGCGCCGGCGCCGCCGCGACGCGCAGCCGTCGGGGATCAAGACCTTCGGGTCGACGTTCAAGAACCCCACCGACCCGCGGGCCGAGGGACGCAGCGCCGGCATGCTGCTCGACGATGCCGGCTGCCGAGGCCTGCGCATCGGCGGGGCCGGGTTCTCCGACAAGCACGCCAACTTCATCGAGAATCACGGCGACGCGACCACCGCGGAGGTGATCGCCGTGATGGACGAGGGCCGGCGGCGGGTCGCCGAGCGCTTCGGGGTGGAGCTCGAGCCCGAGGTGCAAGCACTCGGGCCCGTCCCGTTTCCGGCCGACTGGCCCACGCCGTGATCGCGGCTTCGCGCCGCCGCTCGCTCCCGCGGCCGCACCTGCCCGTCCGCCCGCGCCTCCGGCGCCCGGGCCTGCGCAGCGTGGCGGCGGTCGCGATCGTGCTTGCGCTCCTCGGCGGGGGCTTTGCCTGGTTTCGCCAATCCTCGCTGGTCGCGGTCCGCCAGGTCACGATCGTCGGGGTCAGCGGCCCCGGTGCCGACCAGATCCGCAGCGCCCTGCGCGGGGCCGCGCGCGGCATGAGCACGATGGACCTCGACGCGTCGCGCCTGCACGCGGCGGTCGCCCCCTACCCGGTCGTCCGGGCGCTGCATCTCGTCACCCACTTCCCGCACGCGCTGCGCATCGACGTCACCGAGCAGGTTCCCGTCGCCGTCCTCCAGGTGGGTGGACAACGGACCACGGTGGCCGCCGACGGCACGTTGCTGCCCGACGTCGCCACGTCCGGCGCGCTGCCCACGATCGCGGTCGCCGTGGCGCCCGGGGGGACCCAGGTGACCGGCGCCGCGCGCACCGAGCTGGCGCTGCTCGCCGCGGCTCCGTATCCGCTGCTGGCCAA
>CAZZYU010000281.1:0-1563 GCA_964658375.1 uncultured Acetobacteraceae bacterium
GGCGCATCCCGATGCTGTCGCGCGCTGCCTTGTACCGGCGTCGAAGCGCCGCGCCGTCGATTCGCCGGCCCCACGCGTTGCAGAAGACGTAGTCGCCGGCGGCCGTGAATTCATCGCGGCGCGACACTCGCTCCAGCGCCGCCGCGGCTTGGTCGGCGAGCGGCACCTGGCGGACGTGCCCCGACTTTGTCGGCCCCTCCTCCCCTGCTGACACTGCCCGGCTGATCGTCATCGCTGAGCCGGCCCAGTCGACGTCGCTCCAGCGCAACGCGAGCAGCTCCCCGAGTCGCAGGCCGGCGTACGCCGCGACCCGCACCGCCTCGCCGCTCTGGCCGTCGAGCTCGACCAGATCGGCGGTCCGCGTCTCCGTCCGGTCCCGGAAGCTGTCATCAGCCAGCGCACGCGCGATCGCCTCGATCTCCTCGGGCACGAAGAACACGAGCACCCCCGGCTGAGGCGTGCGCCGGCGGTCCGTCGCACGCGCCGGGTTCACCGCCAGCTTGAACGCGCGCGAGCGGATCCCGAAGTTGAAGACCGCGCGCACGACATCGCGCACACGGTTGACGGTCCGGGCCGACGCGCCGGAGTCGGCGACCAACTGCAGCAGAGCGTCGATTTCCTCCGTGGTCATGAGGACGACGGCTTCGCTTGGCCCGGTGGGAATTCCAGCCAACGTCGCAACAGATGGACGTTGGAATCCTATCTCTTGTCTCCGGGACGGCAGTAGTCAAGAGGTTGACTGGACCCGTTGGTCCGCCAATCGGCTCTAGCAGGTTGGGTTGTGGTTGGTGACCTTTGCTGGCAAGGGTCTGCGCCGGCGTCGAACGCAGCGAGGCCGTAGGCCGAGCGCAGTCCGGCGCTGGCGCGCGCCCGCCGATGGCCGGCCGGCGGGTGTCAGGCGGTCGCGAGCGCCGCGGTGAACAGATCTGCCGGTCGGGTCCATTCGAGTGTCTTGCGGGGTCGGTCGTTGATCTCGGCGATCCGGGCGAGGTCCTCTGCACTGTGGGCGCTGAGGTCGGTGCCCTTGGGGAAGTAGTCGCGCAGCAGCCCGTTCATGTTCTCGTTGCTGCCACGCTGCCACGGGGAGTGCGCCTCGCAGAAGAACACGTCGGTACCGGTCTGGGCGGTGATGTGGCGGTGCAGCGCCAGCTCCTTGCCCTGATCCCAGGTCAACGTGCGGCGCAGCGCCGCCGGCAGCCCGATCAGCGACGCGGTGATCGCGTCGAGCACCGCTTGCGCGGTCGCGACAGCGTCGGGGAACGCCAGCAGGATCACGAACCGGGTGCGGCGCTCCACCAGCGTCCCGATCGCGGTGCGGTTGCTGGGTCCCATGATCAGATCGCTTCCCAATGACCGGCCTGACCGCGCTCCAGGACCTCAGCGGGCCGCTCGTCAATCATCCGCATCGCCAACAGCCGCCCACGGCGCTGCAGCCCCACCAGCCGATCGGCGGGTGAGATCTGCCAGCGCAGACCCGGGCCGAACTCGAGCGCCAGTCCCTCGGGGGTGATCAGCTCCCAGTTGGGAGGATCATCGGCGGCCTCCAAGGGGGTCGGGGCGACC
>CAZZYU010000282.1:0-1546 GCA_964658375.1 uncultured Acetobacteraceae bacterium
TCGCGATCGTGAGCCTGGTCAGCCCCTATGCCGCGGACCGGTCGCTCGCCCGGGAGATCCACGAGCGCGACGGCATCGTGTTCATCGAGGTGTTCGTCGACACCCCGCTGTCGGTCTGCGAGCGCCGGGATCCCAAGGGCCTCTACGCGCGGGCGCGTGCCGGTGAGCTGCGCGGACTGACCGGCGTCGACGACGTCTACGAGGCGCCGACCGCGCCCGACCTGCACCTGACGTCCTCCGACGTCGAGGCCAGCGTCGCGCTGCTGCTGGACAAGCTGCGCGCGTACCAGCTGATCGCCTAACGAACCCGAGGCGCAGGCCTCTCAGGAGAAGGCGTCCGGGCCCCGGCGTCGAAGATGAGGGCGCAGATGGCCGCCGCCACATCTGCGCGCCAGCCTCGGCGCGCCCCGACTTCGTCTCCGACCCGGTCGCGGCGCGCGGCCAGCGCCCGTCGCGTGGCGCCGCCGCTGGAGCATCGCATCCTGATGACGGCGACGCTGTGCCTGCTCGCGTTCGGGGCGGTGATGGTCTACAGCGCGTCATCGCCGGTCGGTGCCCTCGCACCCCACGGCGGCAGCGGCGCCGGGGAGTTCATCCGCTACGTGCTGTTCGGCTCACTCGGATTGGTCGCCATGTACGTGCTTGAGCGCCGGGGGCTGGCGCTGTTTGACGCACGGGTGACCCGGCTGCTCTTGGGTGGATCCTTCGCGCTGCTCGTGATCGTGCTGATCCCCGGGTTCGGGGTCCAGGTGCTCGGCGCCCGACGCTGGTTCTCCGCGGGTCCGATCCAGTTTCAGCCGTCGGAGATCATGAAGCTGGCGCTCGTGCTCTACGTCGCGCGGTACCTGGCTGAGCATCCCAAGCGAATGAAGGGCTTTCGCCGGGCGCTCGCGCCGATCGCCGTGGTCGCCGGGCCTGCGTGCCTGCTGATCGTCGCCGAGCCCGACCTCGGTACCACCCTGGTCGTCGCGTTCACGGTGCTGACGCTGCTGTTCGCCGCCGGCCTGCCCGGCCGCTACGTGGCGGCGATCGTCGCGATCGGCCTGCTGGCGATCATCCTGTTGGTCGCGGTGCAGCCCTACCAGCGCGCGCGCCTGACCTCGTTTCTGCATCCGGCCTCGACGGTCGCCATCAAGGGCCCGGGATACCAGGGCTACCAGGGGCAGATCGCCCTGGGCTCCGGCGGCCTGTTCGGCGTCGGCCTCGGAAAATCGGTGCAGAAGATCTTCTATCTCCCGGAGGCCCAGACCGACTTCATCCTCGCCGTGATCGGCGAAGAGCTCGGGGTGGTGGGGATCTTCGGCGTGGTCTTCCTCTACGGGATGATCGCCTACGCCGGCCTGCGCACCGCCCGGCGCGCGGGCACGCGCTACGCCAAGCTGCTGGCGACCGGATTGACCTCGCTGATCCTCTGCCAGGGGATGCTCAACATCTTCGTCGTGCTCGGGCTCGCGCCGCTGACCGGCGTGCCGCTGCCGTTCATCTCCTACGCCCCGACCAACCTGTGCGTGATGCTCGCCTCGGTGGGACTGCTGCTCAACATCTC
>CAZZYU010000283.1:0-1512 GCA_964658375.1 uncultured Acetobacteraceae bacterium
CTAGATCTCGCCTCAACGTCGCATCTGACGCGAGATTCCTGCCGGCACTACGGGGTCGTGCTCGTGGGAGGCGTGGCGGTCGCCGCAGCCGCAGTCGTGCTTCCGCTCGATCCCGATGGTGAGGTGGGTGCCGGCGTTGCCTGCTGCGGTGAGAACTGATACGTGGCCGTATGCCCGTCGATCGTGACGGCGATTTCTGTCGCCGAGGTGACGTCGACGGCCAGAAGCCCGTTCGACAAGCTGAGCTGACGTGGAGCCGTACCACCCGTCTGCATCGTCGCCGTTGCGCCCTGCGGGAAGAGCGCAACAAGACGAGCAGTATCCGTTCCTGAATCGTAGGCGTACTCCGCCCACGCGGTCCCGGCTGAGGTCGCCATCGCCGTCTGAGCGCAGCTCGCGCCCCAATCCGCACGACTGAGACCTGGAGCGACAACGCAGATGAACCGGTTGCCCGGACCCGCGAGGATGTAACCCGTTCCCCACGGCGTGTCCACGGGACGACCCCGCGCGATGTTGAGACCGCCATCGCCAGCAACTCCGTAATACCTAAGCGACTGCTGCAGCGCGACGGGCGTCAAAGTAGTAGGCCCGTTCAAAGCGGGGAACGCCTGCGCCACGCTTGGCGCCCGGCCCGACAGGGAGATAGTCAGCACAACGGCAAGAACAGCCGCGGCAACTACACCGCTGGCCACCCATCGGCGGACGCGTCGCGTTGAAGCCCGGCTCGACCTGGTTGAGGGGACCAGAGCCCATGCCGGGGTATCCGCCACGATGCGTTCTCGGAGCTGGTCGTGTGAGACGTGGTCCGCCGGCGGCGTCGGATTGGCGCTGCGCAGTCGCGAGATCAGCTGATCAGACATGAGTGCTCCGAGAGATTGGATGAGTGACTAGCGGCTCGGGCTGAGCGTCGCCGAGAGCAGCCCGCAGCCGCCGGCGCGCGCGATGAAGACGGACTCGAAAGGCAGTCGCCGAGATACCAAGACTCCGTGCCGCTTCCGAGGGCGTCAGCTCCTCCCAAGCAACGAGCAACAACGCTTCGCGATCGTCAAGCGAAAGCCGGCGCAGTGCCTCCTCGAGGGCCGGGTCCAACCCGAGCGTCGGCGCCGGCGCGAACTCGCCGCCGTCCAGCTGTGCGACCGCTGCCCGCTCGTGAGCCGCTCGGCGCCACTCGTTCATCAACAGATTACGCGCCGTCGTGATCAGCCACGGGCGAGGATCTCCGCCAGGGACCGTCGGCAACCTGCGCCACGCGATCGTCATGACCTCCGCCGCGGTCGCATCGGGGTCAACGCCGCCGCGGCGACGCACATAGGCAACGACCAGCCCGAGATGGTCGAACAGCTCGGCAAATCGGCTCTCCGCGGCGTCGCGGCTCGAACGGACGTGCATACCTACACAATGTCGGAGCAGGCCCTTTGCATTACAGCGCTTGAGAATGACGGCTTACGCCGTCCGATCGAGGGCCCCGACTATCCGCGGCTCCCTCACACCGCTCAGACGCGATGATCGTCG
>CAZZYU010000284.1:0-1510 GCA_964658375.1 uncultured Acetobacteraceae bacterium
GCTGGGTCAGCAGCAGGCGGACCTTGTAGCAGTTGCCCGAGATGTCGTTGTCGTAGAGCAGCACCGGCCGCGATCTTCTCACGGTGGGCGGGGACGGATATCGAGGATGAGGGTCGTGGCCCATGACGCGGGTGCCTGACGAGCGATCGGTGATGGAACCGGGCGACGCGCGCCGGGGTTAAGCCGGGTATGCGACACGCGACGATCTGGCTTTCGACATGATTCGCGCCCGCCGAGGCGAAGCGGAGTTTCGCTCGTTCGCCGAGCGCTTCTCACCGACGCTGCTGCGCGCCGCGTTCCTGCTGCTGCGTGACCGCGGCTTAGCCGAGGACGTTGTGCAGACGACGCTTGAGCGGACCTACCGCCGTTGGTCAACCGCCCGGCGAGCGCCTGAGCCATACAGCCGCCAGGTGCTCGTCAACGTGTGCCGCAACCACTGGCGCACGCGTGCCCGGCATCCCGAGGAGCCCGTCGGCGGCGCCCTGTCGACGCTCGGGCCCGTTGTCTGCGAGGGCGCGGCAATCGAGGAACGACTGACGCTCGATCGCCTGCTCGGTGAGCTGTCCCCGGCCCAGCGCGCGGTCCTCGTCCTGCGCTTCTACCTGGATCTGTCGGTGGCGGAGACGGCAGCCCTGCTGCAGATCGCGGAGGGGACTGTCAAGTCGACGACGCACCGCGCGTTGGCCCAGCTTCGCAATTCACTCGACGAACACCCCCAGGAGGTGCCTTCTCATGCAGACCGATGATCAGCTAGCCCAGACGCTCGGCGAAGAGCTTCACTCACTCGTCGCCGGCCTCAGCCCACGTACCGACGTCGCAGGCCAGGTCGTCCGTCGCGCCCGGTCTCGGCGGCGGCGTCACCGAACGGCAGGGGTTGGCGTCGCCGGAGCGGTTCTCACCGGGTCGCTGGCGGTCACCCTCGGCGGGCTGGGTGTCACCCACACGGCCCGGCGCGAACGGGATCTGCGGCTGGCGTCCTACCACTTCTCACTCCCCCACGACACCAGCGCGATCGCGGCGACGCCTGCCGACTGCGCGTTGAAGGCCACCGTCGCTTCGCCTGAGCTCTCGGAGATCAGCGGCGTCACCGAACCCTCGCAGCCGGCGGTCGCCAGCGCCGTGCTCGGGGATGGCGGCTGCGTGTCGATGGCGCTCACCGCGCCGTACGCCGCCGGTGACCCCAATGCACCCAAGCCGGCGTTCCCCGCCCTGGACCAGACCCCGGTCTCGATCAACGGAGATGCCGGCACCGTCGGCACCTACGAATTCTCCGGATCTGACTCAAACGGCCAGGGCCCCGATCTCAATGGCGCCAAGAACGTTGAGCTCGCGCTCAACCTTCCGGCCGCCGACGGGCAGCAACAACTGCTGCTGGTGGCCGCCGCCGGTATCGACGAGCAACAGCTTGAATCGATTGTCGCCTCCGGGCTGCAGGGCGACGGCACCGGCGCCCACGCCCGTCACTGACGCTCAGGCGGGTTGAAACACTGACTCGACGCGCTGCGCGGCC
>CAZZYU010000285.1:0-1507 GCA_964658375.1 uncultured Acetobacteraceae bacterium
ATAGCGTTTATACGATTTAGTGGACTAATCTTTAATTAGAATAGCGTAAACTCTAAAACTTAGGGTTATAGGGTAAAATAGTACCGTAACTTTCGCTAGGAAGTTTTTATAATTATTATCTTAATACTAAACCTACTTAAATAGGTTAGCGCTAGCTATATTTAAAATCCTAGCTAAAACGTATAATAGATAAAGTTTTTAGGAAAAAACAGGGGAATACAAGATTTCTTTAGGGAGTTTTATAATCTCTAGAAGACGTAGAGAAAGGAATATCTTAATACTAAAGCTATATAGAATTCTATAGAGAAGCTATCCTATAAATTATATTTAGGGTTTAGATTACTTAGGGTTAACTACTTTTTACGAGATTATATTTTTTATTCTTTATAAAATCTACTTATAAAAATAATAACTTGGAAAATATATACGGCTGGTTTATTAACGGGATCGCTAGCGTATGGTCACGTGACCAATAGTACATCGGGGTTAGGTCGGCTTACTACAGATTACCGTATTTCACCGTATCCGGTTTAAAGACGCGTAGCCGTCTATAGAGTATAGTATATCCTATTCTCTACTAATCCTTTTTATAGAGTTAGGGGCTACTTATATGGTACGTAAGGGTTATATTAAGTATTAAACTACGTAGGCTAGCGTACTTATAGCTTAGTAGGCGGCTATTTAGTTATATATTTAATATTCTACCCATATATATCTATCTCCTTACGCTATGGAGCGAATTTTATGTTAGAACCACTCAATTAAAGCCTTTAAATTGGAGATCATGGGTCTTTTTACTACAGCGTTTTATCTTGTTAGGTGGTGGAGTAATACGCGTTAATATATTATATTACTGTATACGTCTACTGACGCCATGCACTGCATATATTGAGTACGGAAGGTTAGCCGAGCTACTGTTTGTTTACACCGCCCCTACCATTTTTGTCTTCCCTTTTCGTATTCCGGTTCAAGCTCTTTTCGCTCCTGTATTTATTACTACTCACCATGGTCTGTATGCTCTTCACTGTCTCTCACGCTCGCTAACAACGATACGGGTACAGTCTCAGTATTTCAACGATGATCTTGACGACTCAATGGAGGCACACCTAATACAGCTCGCAGACGAAAATACAGCCCTCACGTCGTCTCCTCCGGGTAGCCCAAATGAGCAATACAGCACTGCGGAGATGGACCTGGTTAGCGAAAATTCATATCATCCTGCGGAGGATGATCCTGCAGTAGCTCTTCCAGTACCCAGCCCGCAGCCCCAACCTTCCCAGCATTTTCGTCCATCCATCCGGCCTTCCAGCCGGCAAATAACAATTCGAGATGAGGCTTCAAGACGCCCGCGTGCAAATATGGTGGTGGAAATCCCGCGTCTGTTCCCTCCGATGCATCAGGTACCACGTCGAACATCACCTCGCGCAGGACAGAAACATCGGAGGCAGGTTAGTGACACTTTGGAGACACCGTTTGACCTACGGAGGTCGCCTACTCGAGCTACTAT
>CAZZYU010000286.1:0-1504 GCA_964658375.1 uncultured Acetobacteraceae bacterium
TTGGACAGGACGAGGTCGTGTATCTCCGGGCAGTACGCGACGGGCGTGCGCTTGGAGCCGACGCGAGCGGAGATGTCCACCCGCACCCGGCGGTCCTCCCACCCCGGGGGGGCTTCGCTGTCCCGGGCCCGACCCCGTGGGCGTAGTACCCGTAGGTGCGCTGGAAAGGTGATCCGTCACCGATCGCCGGCGACCTCGATGGCTCGATCGGGCTCTCTGAGCGGATACACGTCCGCTTCCATCGAGACCAGCATGCTGTCGGGTATCGCCGCGACCGTACCGAGCACTGCCTGGCTGCCGATGACGACGAACTCGTCGAGATCGATGATGTTGGCGGCTGCTGCGATGACGTGCTCGAACTGCTGGCGGTTCATGGCGCCTTCGACGCTCTCGCCAGGGCTGCCCGCCGTTCACGCTCGCTGAGCATCCCGGCGAACGGACTGCTCTGACGGAGATCTGCCATGAAAGGGGTGTCCGCACTGATCTCGCGGCGAACCTCAGCCACCGGCCTTGCCAATAGCTCTCGCCATTGCGCGGCGTACAAGGGGGCGATCCGCCTCTCAAGTTCCCAGCCGGCGAGGACTTGGCGTGCGTCGGCAACCATCCGCGCATTGAGATTTCTGGCTAGCGCGCGGTGGTACGCCAGGCCACGGACCTGCGCCTGACGATGCTCCTCGTCGTGACTGTCGGCGATGTCTGCCAGCAGGCCGGGGGGCAGATGATCGGCCCGTTTCTGAGCCGCGAGGATCGGCGGTTCGAGCACGTGCCCGCGACCGGACCCTCGCTCGTCGTTGACGCTCTCGTACAGGTCCAGCAGCGCAGGCACCGGGATCTGTTTCCGTCCTGACTCCGTGTACACGAGCGGGATGTCGCCGCGGTTGGTCCACCGCCGCAGAGCAGCTTCGGTGACGCCAAGCACCTCGGCGGCGAGCCGCCGGCTGACGGTCGGCCCGAGCTCGTCCTCCAGCAGTACTCTGGCGACCGCCAGGTCCGGATCGTCAGGATGCCGGCGCCCAGCGCGTCGCAGTCCGATAAGGGCGTTGAAGATCTGGGGTTTGCGGCTTCGAGTAGCCACGCACGATCAACCTAGGACAAAGTACGCAAATTGCCCTGAAATGCGTACTTTGGTAGATGGCTTCAAGAGCTCCTGATCGTGACCGGCCGCGGCCTGCGCGGGGGCGGTTCCGGGGCGGTCGCTGATGACGATATGGCTGCGAGTCGTTTGGCTCATTTAGCCGGCCGCGACAGCAAGAGCAGTCGTGCGACGCATGCTGCGCGCCTAGTGGTGGCAGAAGCCGATCTCGACCTCGGTTACGTTCAGAGCGTCGGCCTGGATCTGCCCTGCTTCGAGGCAGACCTCGGCGTAGACACACCCGGCGCAATGCACCGCGGCCTGGGCCCCCGTCCTGGTCGTTGACGCGAGGGCCTTTCCCTCAGACCCGCCAGTCGGGCATGACCGCCAGCGTCACGCCGAGCCCGCGGATCCGCACGGTCCCCGCCTCCG
>CAZZYU010000287.1:0-1430 GCA_964658375.1 uncultured Acetobacteraceae bacterium
TGATCGCTGTGATCACGCTCGCGGCGTCAGGTAGTCGAATCGGCCCGGTACACGTCGGTGCTCAACCGGCGCAGGCGCTGTCGTTTACCCGTCGCGGCGGACAGCTCACCGTCATCGTCCGCAACCCGCTCGCCTCCCCGGCGACGTTCCAGCGCGAGCTGACCGACCACCACCTGCACATCCACCTGCAACTGATCAAGGGGTCACCCTCGATCGTCGGAACGGTCGCCTACATCGGTGAGAACTCCGACCGCGGCGCGGTCCAGGTCATCCAGGCCAAAGGGCGCTGTCGCATCAGCGCGACCCGTGACTACTGCCCGGTAGGGGTCCGTGTTCCGGCCGGGTACCGCGGATCGATGTCGCTGGGCTTTGTTGTCCCCACGCCAGCCGGGACGCCCTATGAGACATCCGGTTCGGTCACGGCCCGGGGCGAAGCGCTGCACGGGCTGCACTACCGCGGGCTGACCGTCTCCCAGGTCCTCGCGATCCTCCGCCGCCGCCACGTGCACGTCCAGTCCTACCGCCACACGACCCACCACGGACGCACCGCCGACACCCACCTCCTGCCCTCCGCCCAAGTCCCCCACACCTGGCGCGTCTACCAGGCCATCCCCTATGCGCCGCACGAGGTCATCCTGTTCGTCGCGGCCGGCGCCGCCACCCAGGGCACCAAGTAGGACCCGGATGAGCACGACATTCCTCCACGCCAATAAATGACGCAGCAGCGCGAGACGGGGCCGACGAACAAACTTGAGCCCGGCCAATTCACCAGGGAGCGGGTCCGTCGCAGACCGTTCGTCATTTAGTTGCCCTTCTCAGCAGGCGAAAGCGGTCGTCTGATTGAGGTATCGCACGTCCGGACCTCAGGTTCTGAGCGCGGACGCGGCGCCAACATCCGCTCGGGTCCCAGGCGCAGGCGTGGACCCGACGCCTGCATGCCGGCACCTACGTGAAGAGCCGCTCGCCGCACCTCGTTCGCCGGAGCAACGGCGCTTAGGCCTCATCTGGCGAACGCCGATGATGAGTTGTGGCCGGCGATCGTCACCCTCGCCTGTTCAAGGCAGCAGTCCGCTTCGACGTGTGGATGAGGGGACCGCATCCGTTCTGGCGTCGAATAGACCAAGTGCTCGGTGCCCTGAGCCTTTTTCAGCGCTGAAACGCGCGGGTCCCGGAAGGCGCACGCTGCCGTCGCGAAGCGATCGCCAGGAATCGGGCTCTGCCGGCTGTGAAAGCGATCATCCACCAACCCGGCGCGCCGCAGTTTGGGCTGGAGGCGGCGGTCGGGTTTACAAGCCGAGGCTGGAAGCAAACGCAAGTCAAGTCCCGGGGCGTGGTGTAGGAGTTGGGCGGTCACCTCGTCGGTGAGGTGGTTGGCGGCTCAGGCCGCGATGAGCTGGCTGACCTCCTGTTGATGTTGTTGTTCGAGCGAG
>CAZZYU010000288.1:0-1394 GCA_964658375.1 uncultured Acetobacteraceae bacterium
CCCCTTCAGACCGCCCAGCCGATCACCGGTACTCAGGCCTCCGGGATCACGCATCCGTGTCGTCGACGACGAGAGTCATACTCGTCAGGTATGACTACACGGATCGGTTCCAAGGGCCAGGTCGTGATCCCGAAGGCCGTGCGTGAACAGGCGCAGCTGCACCCGGGTGATGAGGTCGAGATCGGGTTTGACCAGGACCGGATCGTGATTGCCGCTCACCGGCATGCCAGCACGCTGGGAGGCGGTTCGCGCGGAGCGGGATGGCCGACCGTCTGTTGGAGGATCGCCGTCGCGAGCCGCGGTGAGCGTCTGCCTGGACTCGTGGGCGATCCTGGCCTGGCTGGACGGTGAGCAGCCCGCCCTGACTCGTCCGGATGATCTGACCGCCTCGCGGCCGGTGGTCAGCTGGGTCAACCTGGTCGAGGTCTACGACCGAGTCGAGCGTGACCATGGTCGCGACCGCGCTGATGAGACCCTCACCGAGCTGCGCGCCACGCTCTCGCCCGACCTGCCCGGCACCGCCCGGATGATCGACGCCGCCTGGCTCAAGGCGCGTGCTTCGATCGCCGTGGCTGACTGCTTTGCCGCTACCACGGCCGCAGCGCACGTCCTGACGCTTTTGACCGGCGACCCCGAGCTGCTGGAGCTCGCCGATCCGCCCTGCCGGCTGGAAGACCTCCGAGCGTCCTAAAACCTCACCAGCGACACTCCGCGGCACTACGGAACGCCCGACCGCGTGATCCTTGCGGTCACGGGGATCGCGTCGTGAGGAAGCGACACACGCCGATCCAGGCAGCAGACCGTGGCCCCATGATCCGGTTTCAGCGGTTGAGCTTGAAGGCCAGCTTTGTCAGCACGGCCAGCTGACTGGTGGTGTTGGCGCCCGTCGCTTCGACGAGCTGTTTCCCCTGGGCAGCGAGCATCGTGGGAGTAGCCCCGCGGACGTACTGGATAGCGGCTGGGATGCCCAGCCCGCGGTACGGCTTGATCCGTCCCTCGCTGGAGAACACCTTCTCGACGGTCGAGAGGGAGATCGGCTTTGAGACGTGGTAGCTGGTCAGGATCGCCCCAGCGTTGCCGCTGCCGGTGTAGGCGCAGACGAGCTGGGACCACGTGATACCCGGCGCCACCCGAGTGTCGGGGGAGAACTGCGAGTAACCGGAGTCGAACGTCACGTGCGCATGCAGCGCCCGTGACACCGTGGAGCCAGAGACGGGGGCACACCGCGCCGACACCGACGGGGACGCGACGGCAGGGGCGATCCGGCAGAGCGCGAGACACGCCAGCAGCACAGTCGCGGCGACCATCCGGGGACCGGGATGCATTGGGAGACGTCGCGCTTTATCCATTGCAGCTGACCGGATCGCCGCCACTCTAGGGCAGTAGTCCGTCCA
>CAZZYU010000289.1:0-1366 GCA_964658375.1 uncultured Acetobacteraceae bacterium
CGGCAAGCTGTCGGCCGAGTCGCCGGTCGCCAAGGCGCTGCTCAATCACGCGGTCGGGGAGACCGTCGAGCTCTCCACCCCCAAGGGGACCCGTCGGCTGCGCATCGAACGCCTCATCTGACGCACCCGATAGACGTCGTCATCGACTCGGAGCTGGATCGTCTTCGGCATCCTTGCATGTTGACATCCGTGGTCAGAGGGACGGGTCGATCCCGAGTTCCGAGATAAGCGTCGTGCTCCGGGCGCCGTGCTCGCCGATCCGCTCCGGGACCGGTGCGCCGGCCTCACGCAGCAGCCTGACGATCTCGGCGTAGGGCTGGGTGGGGATCTCGTCGATCGGTCGCATCGTCGGGCCGCCCTCAGGGTGATGGCAGTGGCGAGCGCCGTGCAGCGCAGCGCCGATCGCGCTGCCGCCGTCGCGGAAGGCGAGTGCGGCGTTGCGCGCGATGAGCTCGCGCGTCATCTCGACGCGACCCCGCCAACAGGCCTGGCCGAGCGGGATCTCGTCGGTGTCAGGGTCGCCGTCGACCCGGGCACCCGCATCGAGGAGCCGGCACATCGCCTCGAGGTGACCCCCCTGGATCGAGAGGACCACCATCTCGTCACGCAATGACAGCGGCACGCCGTTCGGTGGCTTGACGGCTGCACCGGAGAGGTAGGCCCCGAGCGCACGGTCCTCGTCAGTGACGGCAGTCTGATCGCCGCCCCGCTCGTGCAGAAGCGCGGCGACCGCGTCCTCGCCCCAGCGCACGGCGATCCGCAGCGCGGAGAGGCCGTGTCCATCGGGCGCGTCGATCGGCGCCCCCGCGTCGAGCAGCGAGGCGACCGTCGCCGGCGGTCGACGTCGCCAGGCCGCCTGGTGCAGGTGCGCCGCTGATGCCCGCGCCCCGTGCGCGCAGAACATCTCGATCATCTCCGGGTGGGGGAAATTCAGGGCTCGTCCCAGGGCATAGTCGACGAGGTCCTGGCGAGCGCCGGCGTCGATCACGAGCATCGCGCAGGTCGGGTCGGGGAACTCGCACGCGTGATAGAGGACCTCGTTTCCGTGGTAGCCGTCGCGCTCGTCGGTCGGGTCAGCGCCGGCCTGCAGCAACATGTCAGTCAGCACGGGGTCTCCGGCGATGCCCGCCGCCCCATACAGCGCGACCTGAAGCCACTCGCCGTGCTCGATGAACGACGCGTTCGGATCTGCCCCTGCGGCGAGCAGACGGCGGACCACTTCGCGAATCCCGCCGGCGCGCGCCGGGTCGCCGCGCAGCAGTCGCGAGAAGCAGGCGTAGAGGATCGGCTCCCACCCGTGAGGGCCGGTCGGCTCGCTGACGGCCGCCGGCCGCGCCGCCAGCCGGCGCGCCACCTCGTCCACCTC
>CAZZYU010000290.1:0-1303 GCA_964658375.1 uncultured Acetobacteraceae bacterium
GCGAATCGATCGGAACCGGCGGCGGCATCAGCCGCGCAGTGACGATCTGACGAGCGCATCAGGTGCGATCGACGCCGGACGCCGTCGATCGCCGCTCGCACGTCTTCCACGGTGAGCGGCTTCATCGGCCCTGTGTTCGGCGTCTCGAGCGCCCGAGCAAGCGCTGGCGGATACGTCTCATCGAGCAGCAGCTTCAAGCCGAGGCGGCGGCATTTACGATCCCGGTCGTGGAACTGGTCCGCACCTCGGATGGACGCGTGCTGGCGGTGTATGAGGCCGGCGATCCGGCGGGCAGATGCATCCTGGTTCTCTTTGGGATGCCGAACTCCGGCGTTCTGTCGGGGTGGCCCCACGTCGACGTCGCCGACGCCCTCGGGGTCCGGCTCGTTTCCTATGACCGTCCTGGTTACGGGGAATCGACGCCGCACCCGGGCCGGAGGGTTGCCGATGCTGCCGCCGATGTCCGCACGCTCGCTGATGCGCTGGATATCGAAGAGGTCGGTGTGTACGGCAGCTCGATGGGCGGACCGCACGCGCTGGCCTGCGCCGCCCTGCTACCCGAGCTGGTGCGAGCCGCCGTCGTCCTGGCGTCTCCGTCGCCCGCCTCGCTGGGCGGTTGGCCCCAGGACTGGATCGACGACGCCGAGCTGAACCGCAGCAGCCCGAAGGTCGCGAGGGCTGACACCGAGACGAGCCGCCAGCAATGGTTGAACATGACCGTTGACGACTGCGCTGAGATGATGCGGGCCGATGCGCCGCGGGAGGATGAGGCAATTACACGTCGCGCCGTGTGGCGGCGCTCGCATTTTCAGTTGGGCCTGCGGCCGGGTATCGAGGGTGTGTGGGAGGACAACCGCGCGTGGGACGAGCCGTGGGGTTTTGAGCTGGAGGAGATCTCACAGCCAGTTCGTCTGCGTCACGGCGACCGGGATGTCATCGTCCCGCTGACACACTCCGAACTGCTGGCGCAACGACTGTCGACCGTCGAAACGCACTTCAGTGACGACACTCACGCGAGCCTGTTCGCGCGGGATCCCACGGATGATTGGCAATGGCTCCTGGGCCCTGGTGGTTAGCCTCGGGGCGGTGAGCTCGGGTCCTGGAGAACCGATCGACCGCCGGGCTCGGCGTCGTGCCGAGACGCGCACTCGGCTGTCGGACGCGGCCCAGACAATGGTCGCGCTCCAGGGTGTCGACGCGACTCAGATCAACGACATCACGGAGGCCGCGGACGTCGGGTTCGGCTCGTTCTACGACTACTTCGACGGCAAGGACGCGATCGTCGCCGCGGTCATGGCGAGAC
>CAZZYU010000291.1:0-1285 GCA_964658375.1 uncultured Acetobacteraceae bacterium
CGGACTACTGCCGTAGGGCAGGCCGCGGCCGCAGCGGGTCCCCAGGCCACGTGGCACGCGCTTGACTGTCGTTCTCCCTCGGCCGCGGGTTCCGTCGTCACGCTTGGCGCCGGCTCTCGTCTTGACGCGTGGGTCTCGCTACGCGACTCGACCCCGTGACCGCCGCGACTGCACGGGGGGCATACCACGCAGCCACGAAACAGAGGGCTGCGCACGGGACAAGCAGCCATGCCCACGTTTCTCCTCGATGATCGGCCAACAGAATGACGGTAAGGATCACGAACCACAGGCCGGCAAGTGTCCGAACGAAGGCGAGCTGCCGCGGATACGCATAGTCCCAGACAGGTATGAGCCTCTGCACTCCGTGCGCCCTCTCGTCACGCCAAAGCGGATAGAGAGTACTTCCAAGTCGTGGCATTTTCGATTCCTCCTCGGGGAGGATGCCGCCAGGATTGATGATCTCAATATGATATCACTTTTCTGGTTCGTCGTTGCGTTGGCGACAGGGCAGACGCATTCCGTACCGACCTGAGATGGCGCTTCTGCGAGGCTGGGAGTCGTCAGCCGTCGACGATTGCTGCGAACGCGGGGCTCTCGCGCAGAGCTTCGAAGTCCTCATCGTCGCGGGCAAGCTCGGCCATCGAGGGCGCGAGTTCAACCGCCCGGCGGAGATGGGTGATTGCCGCGTCGGTCCGTCCGGCCCGGCTTTCGAAACAGGCGGTGTTGTAGTAGGCCGATGCGCCGTAGTGCGAGCCGTCGGCGATCAAGGCCGCGGCACGGTCGGCCCCCTCCTCGTAGTCGCCGGACTCAAACAGGGGAAACAGCGGCGCAAACAGCTCCCAGCCGCTGGGCTTATAGGGCTGGCCGTCCGGCCCTGCGCCGATCGCCAGCACCGTGGTCCCGGCGTCCCGCGCGAACGCCGTCCGCTTGACCCCCGCGGGAACGTGAACGAGCGTCCCGGCCGGGGCGTCCTCGCTCTCCCCGTCGAGCTCGAACCGGGCATGCCCGGACACGACGAGGTACAGCTCCTCGCTCGAATCATGCTCGGTCTCCTCGTGCTCGCCGACGAGCCGGTCGCCGTCGGCGCGCGCTGTCATCGCGTTGATGCCGAAGGTCCTGATCCCGAAGTGATGACGCACTGCTCGAAACCGCTTCTGCCCGTCATCGATCTCCTCGATCTCGTCGAGCCGGGCAACCTCATATGCGGCCATGTCTCCTCGTCTCCTCACCGACGCTCGGGCGCGATCCTACCCGCCTCTCGACTCGGGTCCCGCGGCAGCTCAGC
>CAZZYU010000292.1:0-1224 GCA_964658375.1 uncultured Acetobacteraceae bacterium
CACAGAATTCCGGACGCCCTCGACTCAGGTCCCCTTTCCGTTGAGGCTGTCGCGTAATTGGAGCTCTCCGCGGCTAGATTTGTCTTGATGGGGAGTGAGGAGGCGCGCGTTGATCTGCGGTTGGGTGATGAGGTGAGGGTCGCGCCTGACGCTGGTGCTGAGTATCGGCCGGGGAGTCGGGCGTGGGTCGTTGCGTTGGCATCGGCTGGCGTGGTGACGCGCGACGGTTCGGTGACGGTCGAGTTCGAGGACGGCTCGGACATGGACGTCCCAGTGGTTCTCTTGGTGCTGGTGAGTCGAGGCGCCTGACCAGTCAGGGGGTCGGTCCGCTTGGAGACGATCGTGTCCGGGCGGTTTAAGACCATTCCGGCATGGCTCGGAACTTCATTGGCTGTGATCGGGATCAATCGTTTTTGATGCCGCCGGACGTGCGGGATCGGTTGCCGGAGGATCACTTCGCGTGGTTCGTGCTGGATACGGTGGCGGGCATGAACCTGGCCGCGTTCTATGACGCGTATCGCCGCGATGGGGTGGGTCGTCGCGCGTATGACCCGGCGATGGTGGTGGCGTTGATCTTGTATTGCTACGCGCGCGGGGTGCGGTCGGCGCGCCGGATCGAGCGGGCGTGCGCGGAGGACGTCGCGTGTCGGGTGATCACGATGCTCGAGCGGCCCGATCACGCCACGATCGCGCGGTTCGTGGAGCGTCACGAGCGCGCGCTCGGCGAGCTGTTCGGACAGGTGCTGGCGCTCTGCGCCCGGGCGGGACTGGCCGCGCCAACGGTGGTGGCGATCGACGGGACCAAGCTTCAGGCAAATGCCAACCGCCACGCGGTCATGGACTACGAGCAGATAGCTCAAGAGATCATCCAGGACGCCCGCGCGATCGATGCCGCGGAGGACGAGGCGTTCGGTGAGGCGCGCGGCGATGAGCTTCCGGTGGAAATCGCCAGTCGCCAAGGGCGGCGCAAGTGGCTGGCCGAGGCACAGCGCCGACTGGATGAGCAGCGCGCCGCAGAAGCCCGACCGATCCCCGGCCCGCGCTCGGAACGGCTACGGGAGGCCAAGCGGCGTCTGGAGCAACAGCACGCGACCGAGCAGCGCGCCAACGCCGCCTATGAGCACTACCGCCTGACCGGCCGGGACTCGACCGGCCGGCGGCTGGGCAGAGGACCCAACCCCTACACGCCACCCGCCACGCCGCAGGCGACGATCAACATCACTG
>CAZZYU010000293.1:0-1174 GCA_964658375.1 uncultured Acetobacteraceae bacterium
GGGGTGATTATCATCACCCCTCAAACCCTGTTTTGAGGCCACAACTGCTCCCATAGGCCCCCCCGATGCCCCGGGATTCCACCCCGATTGCACACGCTCAGCCATTCCATCCTTGGCTCAAATTGCAGCGACATCTAGAAAGTATGATTCCTATTCAAATTTCGCCGCAGCACCCTCAGCTGGGGCTGCAGCATCACGATGAAATGAAGATAATTCAGCCATTGCATCCTCAGCTGGGGTTGCAGCGCTGTCAAGAACAAACATCGATTCTGCCACTGCCTCCACTGCAGGGGCTGCATAATCGTCACGAAAAAAAATATAATCTGCCACAGCCACCTCTGTTGGGGCAGCAGCTTCGTGAAGAAGAAAAATTAACTCTGCCACAGTATCCTTTGCTGCGGCCGCAACATCAACATGAAAATTTGATTATTCTGCCGCAACATCCTTTTATCGGGCTGCAGCATCGTCAAGAATCGAGTTTCAACCTGCCACTGCATCCTCCGCAGGGGGAGCAGCATTGTTAAGAGTGAGTGTACAATGCCGTGGGGGGGTGATATTAATCACCCTCGTGCCCCGAAGGCTACCCACCTCGGCGTCGAGGTGGGCAGGCATTTGGCCGCGGGGGTGATCAACATCACCACCCGCACTCGAATCCGAGGCCTCACCAGCTGACATAGGCCCCCCTCGATGCCCCTGAGATCCCCCTCGCGTGCAACGCTACCGCGAACGCAGCGTCGACAACCCGCCCCGGTGCCTCGACGAACCCCCCCGCGACCTCCAATGCCTCAATCCTCAACTCAGCAACCATTTGATCCTCGTCCATACAATCGGCAGTCTCTCGAATCAGACTAACTTAACATCACCCCCCAAACCATGTTCAGTAGCCTCTACAGCTCCCTCAAGCCACTAAAATTTCCCCGGAATTCCCCCCTAATTGCACCAATCAGCAATAGCATTGTAGTTGTAGCAACAGGGAGAAAAAAGGATTCACACTCATATTCTGCAGCAGCATCCTTAGCCGTGGCTGCAGCATCTCAAAGAATTGAGAAATATTCTTCCGCAACATCCTCAGCAGGGATTGAAGCATCGCAAAGAAATGAGGAATATTTTGCCACTGTATCCTCAGGTGAGGCACCATTGTTGTCAGGAGCCAAAATAAATATAGCCGCAACAG
>CAZZYU010000294.1:0-1121 GCA_964658375.1 uncultured Acetobacteraceae bacterium
CCGGCCCGGCCGCGGCACCAAGGTTCGCCTGCTGCTGACCCAGCTTGGGATTCCGTTCGAACGCCGTCAGCTGAGCGTGTTCGACCGCTCCGATCGTGAGCAGATCCTGAGCGAGCTCAACCCCGCCCTTCGGGTCCCAACGCTCATCCTCGACGACGGCCGTCCTCTCGCCGAGTCAAACGCGATCCTCTTCTACCTGGCGCTCGGCACCGAGATGCTCCCCGAGGATCGCTACGAGCAGGCCCAGATCATGCAGTGGCTGTTCTTTGAGCAGTACAGCCACGAGCCGAACATCGCGGTGGCGCGGTTCTGGGCGCACGCGGGCATCACGCCAGCCGACGCCGATCGAGACCGCACGGCCACCGGCGGCCGCGCGGCGCTGGCGGCGATGGACCACCATCTGACGAGCCGGGAGTTCCTGGTGTGCGATCGCTACACCATCGCCGATATCGCCCTGTACGCCTACACGCACGTCGCCCCCGAAGGTGGGTTCACGCTTGACCCCTACCCGGCGGTCCGATCGTGGCTCGCTCGCGTCGCCGCGCAGCCGGGCCACATCGCGATCACCGACTGACCCCAGCGGGAGCTGCTGACGCGACGACGCGGTTGACCGGCGCCGGCCGCGATGACCGCCTGCAAATCGCCCCTCTCACGGGCGACGCGGTCCGGCGAGCGAAACAGCGCTCTGAGCGCCAGTCGCGTCTCGAGGCGCCGTCAGACAGTTGCGAGCTTTTCGTTGGCTTGCTGGGGCGCCCACCGACCAGCTGGCGGCCGATTGTCTGCCCGGTGTGGACTTTCGGGATGATCAGGTACGCGAGCGTGAGCACCAGCCAGATCAGCGCGCTGGTACCGGTAAGCCTCACGCTGGCGGAGCCCGCGGAAGTGTGCGTTTTGTGGAAGAGCAGGCCCAGCACGATGAGCAATCCGACGATCACGGCGATGTTGATGATCACGGCGATCACGCCGCGTGTGAGTCCGAGCCGCCTGTCATCCATGTCGCTTCTCCCGTTGTTGCTGCCATTGCGTCTGATCGGCGCTCATTGACCCGGGCTTGAGCGCTCATGCTGCATCTGGCGCAAGGGGAGTGCCGCCGCAGTCTGAAACGGCCGAAGTCCTGGGTC
>CAZZYU010000295.1:0-1091 GCA_964658375.1 uncultured Acetobacteraceae bacterium
GTGGCGGTCAGCCTGTCGGTCGCCCATCGTCATGCCAGCCTGCCCATCGCGTGGCGGCTCTATCTCCCGGAGGCCTGGGCCGCTGATCCCGCGCGGCGGGCGAAGGCGAAGGTGCCCGAAGACGTCGTGTTTCAAACCAAACCGGAGATCGCGTTAGGCCAGATCGCGGCGGCGCACGCGGCGGGGATCGCGCCCGGCGTCGTGCTGGCGGACGCCGCCTATGGCTGTAACGGCGCCTTCCGCGCCGGCGTCACCGCCCTCGGTCTCACCTATGCGGTTGGCATCCAATCCAACGCGACGGTCTGGGCGCCGGGACAGGACCCGTTGCCGCCGGGGCCTTGGAGCGGGCGCGGCCGGCGGCCAACCCGGTTGCGCCGTAATGCCGACCATGCGCCCGTCTCCGTCAAGGACCTGGCCTTGGGCCAGCCCCCGGAACGCTGGACGACATGCACCTGGCGCGAGGGCACCAATACGCCGCTGACATCGCGGTTCTGCGCGTTGCGGGTGCGGCCCGCCGGAGGCGACGATCGGCGCATGACGCCCCATCCCGTCGAATGGCTCTTGATCGAATGGCCGGAGGGGGAGAGCGAGCCGACCAAATATTTTCTCGCCACGCTGCCGCCCGACACCGATCTCGCGACGCTCGTCGACATCGTCAAATTGCGCTGGCGCGTCGAACGCGATTACGAGGAGCTCAAGTCCGAAATCGGCCTCGCCCATTACGAGGGGAGAGGCTGGCGGGGCTTCCACCATCACGCCACGCTCTGCATCGCAGCCTACGGCTTTCTCATCCGCGAAAAAGCGGCTTTTCCCCCCTCAGCCCCCGTGTTCGGCCAAGCGCCTTGCCTTTCCGATCGTCCAAGACCCCGAGGCGCCGCCGATCCGGCCCGAACGCCACGTCTCGTCCTCCATCGTGACAATGCGAAAGACGATCGCCGTCGCCCTCGCAAGGACACTGGCCCGATGTCCCTGTTGCCAGAGCAGGACGAGACCACGGTATGAGGCTTTCGTGACGCAGTAGAACTAAAGGAGTTCTGCGTAACGACGCAATGGTCGACGCAAAGTAAGCACCCGCTGAGGACCGCCTTGTT
>CAZZYU010000296.1:0-1090 GCA_964658375.1 uncultured Acetobacteraceae bacterium
CTTGAAGGAGCAGATGCTGGTGATGGTGACCACGGTGGTGATCGACGTCAATGCGATTCACACGGCCACCTCGCCGTTCGAGGCCCTCACCGAAACCCGGCTGGGGTTCATCAGCCGCACGAACCACGCTGTGGACCGTCACGTCCGCGCCACGGCGTGCGAGTGCCTCAAGGCCCTGGAGATGGCGCACCCCTGCTTGCTCAACTCCTGCGTCGGCCATGTCTTCTCCTTCTGCCAAAGCAAGTGCACTCACGCCAGCCAGGCCTACAAGCTGCTGCTCACCGCCATCCTGCACAACACGGCCTGTCACATGTATACCGGAAAGTCCAGACAGGCCGGTGCCAATTCTTTCCTGTCAATTACCATCCCCTTGGTCCCATTCTCGGTTCCCTCATATCTGGCTGCCTCCCACCCTCGCCAAGAAGCTGCTGCAGTGCCTGCAAGAGAACTATCTGCAGGTATGTACACCCCCTTGAATGTTGAATGTTGACACTCCTGTGAATGTTTCTGAACGTTGATAGCACTTCATGTATGTGCACCCCTTTGAAAGTTGAATGTTGACACTCCCGTGAATGTTTCTGAATGTTGATAGCACTTCCATGTATGTGCACCTCCTTGAATCTTGAATGTTGACACTCCTGTGAATGTTTCTGAATGTTGATAGCACTTCATATATGTGTGAGCTTACATGCCTCGTGTATGTGTGGTGTAGTGGTCATCTCATGTGTGTGTGATCTTACGCTGGGCAGGGAGCGTGAAAGAGTTCAAGCGTGCGGTGGCGTACCTCCTTCAACATCTGGATCTATTGACGGAGTTTGGGATGCTGGAGTTTGTGACCCGCTTCTTGAATATTGCAAAGGCGCTTGAGCTGCACGGTTCGCTACTGAGGCCCACGATTTCAAGCCACTTGTATGTGTACAATCCGATGATGATCCATGTGGTGCTGGTGATAGTCACGCAGTTTGCGAAAGCGTTCAAAGGGGACGAGCATGTGACTGTGAAGAGATTGGCCACGCTGTGCCGGAAGAGCCAGCAACCTCTTCCTGTGCGGTTACTTGGGCTTCATTGGCTACTTGGGTTGGAGAAGCAG
>CAZZYU010000297.1:0-1082 GCA_964658375.1 uncultured Acetobacteraceae bacterium
TTGGTCGCGCCCAGGCAATACGACGTCGTCGCGTTGGTGGAGTCGATGTAGCAATCCCCCGTCTGCTGAGCGGAGGACAGATACGTGCCGGTCCCGCCGCCCACCACACCCGCGAACGTCAACGGCGACGCGGTCCCCACCACATCAGGCGCAAGGAACGCAGAATGCGTGAGCGAGTTCGCCGCCGCCGCGC
Organism: uncultured Acetobacteraceae bacterium; assembly: GCA_964658375.1. Lineage (GTDB taxonomy): Bacteria > Actinomycetota > Thermoleophilia > Solirubrobacterales > Solirubrobacteraceae > Palsa-465. Next base: position 194 of record CAZZYU010000297.1, read on the forward strand.
TCGCCTTGGGCGTGATCGACAACACCACACCCTTCAAGGACTTCGCCAGCGACAGCTTGACCGCGACCGGCTGATCGGTGCCCGTCACATACGCCGTCGGCGCCGCGAACGTCCACACCACATGCCCAGCGGCATTACGAAACACCACGCCGCCCGCCTCAAGCTTCGCGGTCAAGCCGCTCGACGGCGACAGCACCCACTTCAGGCCTCGGGCCGACGCAGCCGCGGTCGCCGATGCCTGCCAGCCAATCCCCACGTTCAGCGAGCTCAACGACAGGTTCACGCCCGACAGCGCGCCGGCGAACGTCTCGCCCGATCCCGAGACCACACCGCTGCCCTTCGCGCCCTTGACCGACACCGACAGCCCGCCACCCGAATCCGACAAGCTCGCCGGGTCCTTCGCGTTCTTGGGCAACACCACGCCCAGGCCGTTGGCCTTCTGGGCATACCCCGACCCCGAGCTGTCCGTCACCAGCGCCGTGTTGATCGGCGCCAACGCGCCGGACTTGGTGGGGTAATTGACCGCCGACGGGTAGATCCGGGTCACCAGCCGCCCATCGCCCGCCAAGAACGTGTCCGAGTCACGCCGACGCAAAGACACCACCTCACCGCCAGGCTTGGCGACCGCGTCGGCCTTCCGGACGCCCGGAACCCGCCGCGAGCTGGTCCGCAGCTGCGCCGCTGACCGCGACGTCCGGCCCAACGCCGAGCGCAGACCCCGCGGGTGCGCCACCGCCGCAGATGCACGCGCGGCATGACCGCCCACCCTCGCGCCCGCAGCCGGCGCACCCCCACACACGACACCCGCAGTGAGGAGCGCCGCAACCAGTGCACGCAGCGACCAACGCCAGCCAGCCTGACCGGTGATATCCATATCTCCGCCCTCTCG
>CAZZYU010000298.1:0-1056 GCA_964658375.1 uncultured Acetobacteraceae bacterium
ATAATGGATACTGATCTTCAGACGAGGAACGCTGCCGCTAGAGCAGGTTCCGTTCAATCCGGTTCGTATCCGCAGGCGGTGAAGTAGTTCGCGCACTCGGGCGGCGTGAATGTCGGCAGTGCGGCGGCTATGGCTTTCCACAGCGCGGGAATGGAGCGTGCGGCCCGTCGTCTCAGCCATGCCTTAAGCTTGGCGAAGGCCAGCTCGATCGGGTTGAGGTCGGGGCTGTAGGGCGGCAGCAGGCGCAGCGCAGCACCCGCGGCCTCGATGGCGGTTCGCACGCCTGCGACCTTGTGAGCAGGCAGGTTGTCCATGATCACCGTCTCGCCCGGCGCAAGCGTCGGGGCCAGCACCTGCTCGACATAGGCCAGGAACGCCTCGCCGTTCATCGGGCCGTCCAGCACCATCGGCGCGGTCATGCCGGACAGCCGCAACGCGCCGACGAAGGTCGTGGTCTTCCAATGGCCGTGCGGCACGGCGGACCGGCAGCGCTCGCCGCGCGGAGCCCGCCCGCGCAGCCGCGCCATCTTCGTCGAGGCTCCGCTCTCGTCGACGAAGATCAGCCGCTCGGGATCGAGGTCGGGCTGGCCGTCGAACCAGGCCTGGCGGCGGCGCGCCACGTCCGGTCGCTCCTGCTCGCTGGCGTGCGCAGTCTTTTTTTGAACGTGATCCCGCGCCGGGCGAAGAAGCGGTGCACCGCGCTGCGCGCGAAGCGCTCCCCGTGGTCGCGCTCCAGCAGGGCGACCAGCTCGTCCAGGGTGACGTCCTTGCGCGCCTCGACAGCCGCCAGGATCACCCCGCTGAACGCCTCGATCCGATGCGAGCGGGTGTCGCCGCCTCTTGGCTTGGCGCTGCCTCGCCGCTCATCGCGCCAAGCCCGCAGCCAAGCGATCGCCGTCGCCTTGCCGACCTCGAACCGCGCCGCAGCGGCGCTGCGCGACATGCCGCCATCCACAGCGGCGATCACCCGGCTGCGCAGATCATCCCCATACGCCTTGGCCATCCCCGCTGGCCTCCAATCCAGCCAGCAGCGTGAATCACCTCAAGCCCGCGTCG
>CAZZYU010000299.1:0-1033 GCA_964658375.1 uncultured Acetobacteraceae bacterium
CTGATCGGGCTGCTGCGCGAGGATCAGGGTCTGGCTGCGCGCGCGCTCGGGTCGCTTGGGGTCACCGTCGAACGGGTGCGTTCGCAGGCGGTGAAGATGTTCGTTGCTGGCCAGGAGCCGAGCCCGGGGCAAATCCCGTTCACGCAGCCGGCGAAGAGCGTGCTGGAGACCGCGTTACGGGAGGCGCTTTCGCTGGGCCATGACGACATCGACACCGAGCACATCCTGCTCGGAGTGCTGCGCGACGACGCGGGGCTGGCGGTGCGAATCCTGCTCGACTGCGACGTTGATCTGCACTTCCTTCGCGATGAGGTGATCGTTCGCACGGGGGCAGTCCGGCCGGCGACGGATGAGCCAACCTCGAGCGGACCGGGACCGCCGATCGACCCCGGATGGCTTGACGGCCTCCCTCTACTGCTCAAACCGCTGGGTGAGGAGATCCGCGCTGAGCTCGGTCGGGCGCCGGACATCGGTGATCTGCTGCTCGCCCTGATCTGCGTTCCGCATACGCCGGCCGCGGAGGCTCTCCACGAGCTCGGAGTTGATGTCGATGAGCTGTGGGACAGCGTCGAGCGCGCCCGCACCAGAGCTCGGACAGACGGCCGGGCACTCGCCAGGCAATTGAGGGAATTGAGGGTGGCCAAGGAGCTGGCGATCGAGCAGGAGCGGCTCGACGATGCCGCCGCGCTGCGCGATCAAGAGCGCGAGTGGCATGTTCAAGCACGGTCGTTCCAGCGCGCGCGGATGGCGACAATGGCCGAGCTGCGCCAGCGTTTGGGCATCTCTCCACCACCCGGGTCGGTCTAGAGGATGAGCCAGCCACGTATGCACTTGGATTTAGCCGCGACGCCGGCAACGACTTGCTCATCCCCGGATCAGGCCGCTGACTGAGAGAGAGTTTCAGCGTCGGCGTGACGCGTTGCTTCGCGCACGCACGTGATCTGGAAGCCTGCGCCGATGTCTCCCAGAACAGGACAGCTCATCACCGAGAGGCTTGAATACGACGGCGGACGGCAGGTCACGGCGTATGTCC
>CAZZYU010000300.1:0-1031 GCA_964658375.1 uncultured Acetobacteraceae bacterium
AGGGGAAGTCCTCTGAGATCCCCTGTCGCGAGGCGCCGGGGACCGGCTGGGCGCGGGCCAGCTCGAACCGCTCGTTGGTCTCGACCAGGTTGAGCCGCTCCAGCGGTGCCACGGGATAGACCCGGCTGGTCGAAAGGAACACCACTTGGGCCTCGGTCCGGCGGGCCAGCTCCAGACAGTTGTAGGCGCCCACCAGATTGGTCTGGACCAGGTAGTCGGGACTGGCGCCGACCCCCGCCATCACCGAGGGCTCGGCCGAGCACTCGACGAGCGCATCGATCTCGCCGATTGACGCCAGATCCTCCGGGGAGCGCACGTCCCCGTGGCGGAAGCCGACGCCTGCCTCGCGCAGGCGCGGCAGGTTGAGCTCGGAGCCGCGGCGCATCAGGTTGTCAAGCGCGGTGATCTGCCAGTCGGCGTGGCGCGCCGCGAGACCGACGCAGAGGTTGGCCCCGATGAATCCGGCGCCGCCGGTGACGGTCACCCGCATGGCGTCGGACCCTAGTACGACCTCACGCAGATACGTGCGGCCGTACTGGACGGTGATGCGGCCCGATCCGGCCGACTCGCCGAGGCGGCCGGCTCGGTATCGTGAAGCGGCGGATCTCGATGCAGACCCTTCCCACCAAGCTCGAGGGCCCGGTGATTCTCGCGCCAACCGTCCACGGCGACGAGCGGGGCTTCTTCGTGGAGACCTTTCGCGGCGACGCCCTCGCCGACCTCGGCGTCGACGCGGCGTTCGTCCAGGACAACCACTCCCGCTCGCGTCAAGGTGTGGTGCGCGGCATGCACTTTCAGCCCGGGCAGGCCAAGCTCGTACGCTGCGCCCGCGGGGCGATCCTCGACGTCCTCGTCGACATCCGCCGCGGCTCGCCCCAGTTCGGGCAGTGGGAGGCCTACCGGCTCGATGACGTCGAGCACCGCCAGCTGTTCGTGCCCGACGGCTTTGCCCATGGCTTCTGCGTGCTCTCCGAGCTGGCCGACGTCACGTACAAGGTGACCGACTACTACGACCCGGCCGCCGAGAGCGG
>CAZZYU010000301.1:0-1020 GCA_964658375.1 uncultured Acetobacteraceae bacterium
CTTCTGCGCCGACGGTGAGAACTGCCTGATCCCCGACGGCGAGGCCACGGCGGTGGCCAGCGCAATCGATCGTCTGCTCAACGACGCCGAGTTGCGCCGGTCGCTGGGCCGCGAGGGCCTGGGCACCGCGGCCGACTACGCTTGGGAGCGCCGGATCGACGCATTGGAAAGCTTCCTGTCCGATGTCGCCGCGCCGCGGACGGTGGCGGTCGCCACTGATGTCGTGCCCGACCGCGTGGTCCCGCCGCGCGCCTGATCCGGACCCGCGATGAAACCCGATTTTCCCGCCGCCCATCTGCGTTGCCCTGTCTGCAAACGCGACCACACCCTTGTGCTCCTGGCCCGGGAGCGTGACGAGCGCGAGGTCCGCGAAGGCACGCTGACCTGCACCGTGTGCGGAGCCGAGCAGGCGGTCCACCGTGGTGTGGGTGAGATGCTCGTCAACGCTCCGGATCATGTCGACCGCGAGGCGGCGGGACTGGAACGCTTCGCGGAGGTGATGCGCGCCGATGGCTGGACACGGGAGAAGATCCGATCCCTGCCCGACATCGACAGCGGGTACTGGTACGTCCAGGGCGTGTCGATCAACCAGTTGCTGCACTCGATCCCCTTTGCGCCCGGCCAGTCGCTGCTCGACATCGGCTCGAACACGTGCTGGGCCTCGAACTACTTCGCGGTCCGCGGACTCCGGGTGATCGCGCTGGACATCTCGCTGTGGGAGATGCAGGGGCTGTGGACCGCCGACTACTTCATTGAGGACGGAACCTCGTACTTCGAGCGCGTGCTCGGCTCGATGAACGAGATGCCGATCGCGTCACGCAGCCTCGACTATGTGTATGCGTGCGAGGTTCTCCATCACAACGACCCGCACGGCCTGATCAAGACGTTTCAGGAGGCCTACCGCGTCCTCAAGCCGGGGGGCAAGATGCTCGTGATCAACGAGACCCTGAAGACCTGGCACGACAAGGTCGGCGTCCATACCGAGGGCGTGGAGCAATTCGAGGGCTACGAGCACGCGCA
>CAZZYU010000302.1:0-1015 GCA_964658375.1 uncultured Acetobacteraceae bacterium
CGTCGCGATCCTCGACCGACTCCTGCACGACGCCGAAGTCCTCACCATTAACGGCCCGTCCTGGCGGCTACGCGGCCGCGGGGACCTCTTCGCGGGCAAACCACCAGCGGCCGAAAACGGCGAAATCAGCTCGACCGATGCCCCTCGCGACCCCCGCCGAGGGCCGCAGAAGGGCGCACACGACGCCGATTGATGTGAGCGATCCCCGCCACCGGCCCGCTACTGCTCGATCTCGGCGTCCGGCTCAAACACCAGCTCAAGCTCGACGCGCTCAGCGACCCGCCCCTCAGGCGAGCACAGGAGATACGCCGTCGAGGAGTCCAGCGCTCCCTCACATTGCCAGCCAGGCGTCGTGACCGTCAGCACGCCGCGATCGACCTGCCACGTCCCGGGCTCGCCGTCGAACTCGGCATCGCCGCCGCTGCTGAAGCGCAATCGGATCTGATCCGGCGCGCCATACCAGCCGTCAAGTCGCGGCTGAGACGACCGCTCGCCCGGATGCGGGAACACCCTGCGCAGTGACTTCGACGACCAGCGGGAGCGCCCACGACTCATCCACCAACCCTACGCGCACCGACAATTTTTGATGGCGATCGACCGACAATTTTCGATGGCGCTTGACAGAGGTGACTGATCCGGCCTTCGGTGCCGGTTCGGTAGCGCTGTAACCCGTCGTTGGGTCCGTCGGCTTCCTGGTTGTTGGCGGCCGGCGATGGACACCCGCTCTGGGGTGCCGTCGTGATCGTCGAGCGCTTAGCGGCGTGAGAGCGACGGTTTCGCTTGGCCCCACCGCCCATGCGATTCGTATCGCCGGGGGCCTCGCACCAGCACGATTGTGCCTTCGCGAGCGGATTGTCAGCGAGACACCACTTCGCCGGCCACCGGCGGCATGACCTCTGAGATCCGACCGCCCAGAGCCCCCCTGCCGAACCATTCCACCGCATCAAGCAACGAATAACAGAAAGCCGGACTCTCCCAAGCCGAACTCGCTGAGAAGGCCGGCGCCGGCGACGCC
>CAZZYU010000303.1:0-1012 GCA_964658375.1 uncultured Acetobacteraceae bacterium
CGCCCGGTACAAGCGCTCGCCGTCGGCGGTGGCATGCAACTCGATGAGTCGCACCTCACGGGCGGTGAGCCAGTCAAGCAACGCCGTGGTGATCAGCCGAGCCAGCCCTCGTCGCCGCCACGCCGGATCAGTCGAGATCCACTGGATGTAGGCGACCGTGGCCGCGGGGTTTCCGGGGCCTGGCAGCCGCGTCGTGATCGACGCCGCTCCGGTCGCGGCGAGCCGGCCCGCAGACCCGGGGTCGTCGACCACGAACACCATCACGTCACCGCCCAGGCGCCGGTGCAGTTGATCGGCGGCCGCCCGCTGCCAGGCAGCGTCCGACGCGTCAATGCCCATCGCCTCGTACATCAGGCCGGCGAGTCGGATCACCTCCTGGGTGTCGGCAGGCTCGGCTGGCCGGACCGCGCCTGGCTGATCGAGCATCATGGCTCCGAGGTGTGTATCAGCGAGCCCCGGCTGACGTGAACCCTGAACTCGTGACCCTCGACGCGTCCACGCGCGCCACCGCATTGATCGCCTCGGCGACATCGGCAGATCTGCGTCGCGCGCGAGCGCTGCTTGACGCAGATCCCGCACTGGCCCGGCACGATCTGGCGTGCGCGTGCGCCACCGGTGAGGTGGACGAGGTGGCGCGCCGGCTGGCGGCGCGGCCGGCTGCGGTCAGCGACCCGACCGGCCCCCACGGCTGGGAGCCGATCCTCTACGCCTGCTTCTCGCGACTGCTGCGCGGCGACCCGGTGCGCGCCGGCGGGATTCGCGAGGTGGTCCGCCGCCTCCTCGCCGCGGGGGCGGATCCGAACGCCGCGTACATCGATCACGGCGACTGGCTCCAGGTCGCGCTGTATGGGGCGGCGGGCATCGCCGGGGACCCCGTGCTGACGGGCATGTTGCTGCAGGCCGGCGCAGACCCGACCGACGAGCGCGACGGCTACCACGGCAACGAGGTCCTCTACCACGCGTGCGAGTTCCCCGACCCGACCTGCGCGATGCTCGTGATCGACGCCGGCGC